>JBDTVC010000195.1:0-9157 GCA_040007475.1 Burkholderiales bacterium | reverse complement strand
CGCCGACCGCCGAAGCGAAGCGCCGGAACCTGCCCGCACGTGCCTTTGCTCGCGCCAACCGTCGCATGCGTGGCGGCCGTTCAATGACCACAACGGGCCGGCAGCCGTCGCCAGCCCAGTCCTCGGGCTTCATGCGTCGCGGGTCGCGCAAAGCGCGGTGGGGCAACTGAGATGAGCGCCGCCGACCCGCCGCTGATCGAAGTGCGCCACCTGAAGCGCTACTTCGGCAGCGCCGAGCGGCCGGTGCGCGCCGTCGACGACGTCTCGTTTGCCATCCAGCGCGGCGAGACCCTCGGCCTGGTCGGCGAATCGGGCTCGGGCAAGAGCACGATCGGTCGCGCGGTGCTGCGCCTGCTCGACTGCACCGCCGGCCAGGTGCTCTATCGTGGCGACGACATCGGCAAGCTGTCGGGCGAGCGCATGCGCAAGCTGCGCAGCAAGCTCCAGATCATCTTCCAGGACCCGTACGCGAGCCTGAACCCGAAGATGCGGATCGGCGCGACGCTGGGCGAGGCGCTGTCAACCCACGGCCTACACCAGGGCAAGGGCGCGCAGGAGCGGCGCATCGCCGAACTGCTCGAGCTGGTGGGGCTGCGCGCCGAGCACGCGCGGCGCTTTCCGCACGAGTTCTCCGGCGGCCAGCGCCAGCGCATCGGCGTCGCGCGCGCACTCGCCGTCGAACCGGAATTCATCGTCGCCGACGAACCCCTGTCGGCGCTCGACGTGTCGATCCAGTCGCAGGTCATCAACCTGCTTGCCGACCTGCGCGAGCGCCTGTCGCTGACGATGCTGTTCATCTCGCACGACCTCGACGTCGTCGAGTACCTGTGCGATCGCGTCGTCGTGCTCTACCTCGGGCACGTGATGGAGATCGCGCCCACCGTGGAGCTGTTCGCCCGCCCGCTGCACCCGTACACGCAGGCCCTGCTGGCCGCGAGCCCGAAGCCCGACCCGCTGGTCGAGAGCGTGGCCGTGCCGCTGAAGGGCGACATCCCGAGCCCCGTGTCCCCGCCCTCGGGCTGCGTGTTCCGCACCCGCTGCCCGCATGCCATCGACGCGTGTGCACAGACCCTACCGCCGCTCGACGAACGCGGCCCGGGCCGCTTCTCGGCCTGCATCCGCACCGACCTCATCACCCCGCCCGCGCCATGACCTCCGACGACCTGCTCGACCCCCTGATCGGCCCCGGCTGCAAGGGCTACCCGCACGACGCACCCGCGATGCGCCGCAGCGCCATAGCCGGCCAAGGCTGGAACGTGCTCGCCGACGACCTGCCGCTGCCGATCGCCTTGCTCAAGCGTGCGGCCGTCGATCACAACGTCGGCTGGTTGCAGGCCCAGGCACGCCGCTGGGGCATCGACCTCGCGCCGCACGGCAAGACGACGATGTCGCCCCAGCTCTTCGCGCGCCAGCTCGCAGCCGGTGCCTGGGGCATCACGTTCGCGACGGTCACGCAGCTCGGCGTCGGCGTCGCCGCGGGGGTGCGCAACGCGCTGATCGCCAACCAGGTGCTCGGCGACCGCGACCTGGCCGCGATCCAGTCGCTGCGCCGCGAGCACGCCGACCTGCGCGTCGTCTTCCTCGTCGACTCGGCGGCGCAGCTCGCGCTGATCGAGGCCTGGGCCGAGCGCCATGCCGGCAGACCGCCCTTCGAGGTGCTCCTCGAACTCGGCCTGCCCGGCGGGCGCACCGGCTGCCGCACGCACGACGAGGCGGTCGCACTGGCCGAGCGGCTGCACGCGAGCACGGCCGTGCAGCTGGTGGGCATCGAGTGCTACGAAGGCCTCGGCGCGAAGGGCGACGCGACCGACCTGCCCTACGCCGCGGCGCTGATGGACCGCGTCGATGCCATCGCGCGCCATTGCCACGAGCAGGGCCTGTTCGACAGCGACGAAGTGCTGCTCTCGGCCGGCGGCTCGGCGATCTTCGATCTGGTCGCGACCCGCCTCACGCCAGCGCTCGGCCGGCCCGTGCGCGGCCTGCTGCGCTCGGGCTGCTACGTCACGCACGACCACGGCCACTACAAGCGCTATGTCAACGCCGTCGAGGCGCGCCTCGGCTGCGCGCGCGGCGAAAGCCTGCGCCCGGCGCTCGAGGTCTGGACGCACGTGCAATCGTGCCCGGAGCCCGGCCTGGCGATCCTGGCGGTCGGCCGGCGCGACCTCTCGTTCGACATCGAGCTGCCGATGCCGATCGCCCGCGCGGCGCGTGGCGCGATGACCACCGGTGCCGTGCCCGCGAGCTGGAAGATCACCGGCCTCAACGATCAGCACGCCCACCTGCGCTGGGACGCCGCCGACGCCACCTTCGCCCCGCAGGTCGGCGAACGCATCGGCCTCGGCATCTCGCACCCCTGCACCACGTTCGACAAATGGCACTGGATGCCAATGGTCGACGCCGACTACCGCGTCGTCGATGCGGTGGTCATGGTGTTCTGACCGTGAACGGCACGATGAGCTCCGGCCTGCTGAAGCGCGTCGCCGCGCTGCGCGACAAGGCGCCCGCGGCGCGGCGCGCCATTCTCGACGTGATGCTCGAAGACCCCGACCGCGTGCTGGCCGAGAGCTTCGAGCTGCTGGCGCGGCGCGCGCGGAGTTCCGTACCCACGGTGATGCGCACCTGCCGCGACCTGGGCTTCGCCGGCCTGCGCGAGTTCAAGCTCGCGCTGGCCCACGACCTGGCACTCGGCGGGTCGCCGCTGCATCGCCGCGTCAATGTCAGCGACAGCCCCGAGGACATCGTCGCCAAAGTCACGCGCAGCGCCGCGGCCACCGTGGCCGGTGTGCGCTCGCAGCTCGACCTCACCACGCTCGAGGCCGCGGTGAGCGCGATCGACGGCGCGCGCCACATCGACCTGTTCGCCACCGGCATCACCTCGTGGTGGATGGCGCAGGACCTGCAAGCCCGGCTGTTCCGACTCGGCCTGTCGGCCAACGCCTGGGTCGACTACCACCTGCAACGCGTGGCCGCCGCGGCGCAGGATGCGCGCGGCGTCGTGATCGCGGTCTCGCACGTCGGCGGCCTGCCATCGCTGCTCGACGCCGTGGACATCGCGCGGCGCCAGGGCGCGCGCGTGGTGTCGCTGACGCAGCCGGGCACGCTGCTCGCCGACCGCACCGACATCCTGCTGGGCCTGAGCGTGCCCGACGACGCGGTGATGCACGTCGGCATCGACGCCTACCTGACGCACCTGACCGCCATCGAGGTGCTCACCGTGCTGGTTGCGCAACGCCGCGGAGGGCCTGCCGTGCAGCGCCTGCAGGGCGTGCGTGCCGCACTGCAGCAGCACGGCGTGGACGTGCGGGGTCATCCTCTGCAGAGCTGGGACGGTGCTGTGCCTTCCAACGCCGACTCAGCTGCCCATTCAGACACCGATTCACATGCCGACGGAGGCGATCCGCCATGAGTTCCACTCCCATCCTTCTCGAAGGTGGCCTCGTCGTCGATGGCAGTGGCGGCCCCTCGTGGCCCGGCGACGTGCTGCTCGTCGGCGACCGCATCGAGCGCGTCGGCGAGAGCCTGCGCTCGCGCCTGCCTGAAGGTCTGGTGCTCGAAGAGCTCGAAGTGATCGACTGCAGCGGCCAGGTGATCGCGCCCGGCTTCATCGACGCCCACACCCACGACGACGCCATCGTGCTCGACACGCCGGCCTACCTGCCCAAGCTGTCGCAGGGCATCACCACCGTGGTCACCGGCAACTGCGGCATCTCGCTGGCGCCGTATGTGACCGACGTGGCCCGACCGCCGCTCAACCTGCTCGGCGCCGGCTCCTTCCGCCACCCGACGATGCGCGCCTACTGCGAGGCCGTGACGGCCGCGCGGCCGGCGCTGAACGTGGTGGCGCTGGTCGGCCACACCACCTTGCGCTTTGCCGCCGTCGCCGACCTGATGCGCGCCGCCACGGCCGACGAGCGCGCGCGCATGGCCGCCCTGCTCGACGCCTGCATGGCCGACGGTGCGCATGGCTTCTCGTCGGGCCTGTTCTACGAGGAAGCTTTCGCTGCCCCGGCCGACGAGGTGACCGAACTCGCCCGCATCGTCGCCCGCCACGGCGGCGTCTACACCACGCACCTGCGCAGCGAGATGGCGAGCATCATCGAGTCGCTGCACGAGGCCGGCGATTGCGCTTTCGAGGCCGGCCTGCCGCTGGTCATCTCGCACCACAAGTGCGCCGGCCCGGCCAACTGGGGCCGCACCCGCGAGACCTTGCCGCTGATCGATTCGCTGGCCGCGCGGCAGGACATCGCGATGGACGTCTACCCCTACGTGGCCGGCTCCACGGTGCTGCGCGAAGACCTGGTCGACGGCGTGATCGACGTCATGCTGACCTGGAGCGACGCCTTCCCCGAGGTCACCGGCCGCATGCTGGCCGACGTGGCGGCCGAATGGGGCGTCGACCAGAAGACCGCGTGCCGCCGCCTGATGCCGGGCGGCGCGTGTTACTTCCAGATCGACGAAGCCGATGTCGAGCGCGTGATCGCGCACCCGCGCGCGATGATCGGCTCCGACGGGCTGCCGCACGACCGGCATCCGCATCCGCGGCTGTGGGGCGCGTTCCCGCGCGTGTTCGCGCGCTACTGGCGCGAACGCAAGCTGTTCACGCTGGAGCAGGCGGTGCACAAGATGACCGGCCTGACGGCGCGCAACTTTCGCATCAAAGACCGCGGCCTGCTGCGTGCGAACGCCATGGCCGACGTGGTCGTGTTCGATCCGGCGACGATCGCCGACACCGCGACCTTCGAGGTGCCGGTGAGCGCAAGCGTCGGCATCCGCCACGTCTTCGTCAACGGCGAGCTGGCTTATGCCGGCGGCAGCGGCGAGCCGAAGACACTGGCGCGTGCGGGGCGCATGCTGACGCGCAACAATGGGCGATGAACAGCACGCCCGCCGTCGCCGCCGTGCCGCTGCCGCCCGGCTCGCGTGCCACCACCTTCTATCGCGCGCCGAACCTGGCGGACGCCTACGCGGTGCGACTCCCGGAACACGCCACGCATGACCCCGAGGCGCTCGCGCGCTTCATGTTCGCGACCCAGGCGCCCTGGGTCGCGCGGTTGCTGAGGTTGCGTGACCTCGTCGTCGGGGTGGTCGGCCTCAAGACCACCCGCCAGCTGCAGAGCGAGCCCGCTGCGAATACCGCGCGGCGCATCTCGTTCTTCCGCATCTACGAGCAGGACGCGCACGAGATCCTGCTCGGCGAGGACGACAGCCACCTGGACTTCCGCGTCTCGGTGCGCTGCGAGCCCATCGCCGGTGCGCCGCACGTGGTCGCGACGACGGTCGTGCAGTGCCACAACGCGCTCGGGCGCCTGTACATCCTGGTGATCGCGCCGTTTCATCGTCTGGTGGTGCGCTCAGCCCTGCAACGCGCGGCCCGCGCCGGCTGGCCGCGGAAGGAGACATGACCATGAAGCCGGTTCGCTGGGGCATCCTGTCCACCGCCAAGATCGCGCGCGAGAGAATGATCCCCGCGCTGCGCGCGAGCGCGGCCCACAAGATCGTCGCGATCGCGTCGCGCACGCCCGAAGCGGCGCGCGCCGCAGCCGATGCGTTCGGCATCGCCACCGCGCATGGCTCGTATGAAGCGCTGATCGGCGATCCGGACGTGGAGGCGATCTACAACCCGCTGCCCAACCACCTGCACGTGCCGCTGACCCTCGCCGCGGTTCGCGCTGGCAAGCATGTGCTGTGCGAGAAGCCATTCGCGATCCGCGCCGCAGAGCTCGAGGTGCTGCGGCCGTACGCGAGCCAGGTCCACATCCGCGAGGCCTTCATGGTGCGGCATCACCCGCAATGGGTCGCGGTACGCGAGCACGTGCGCCAAGGCGAGATCGGCTCGCTGCGCTACATGCAGGTGGCGTTCAGCTACTTCAACGACGACCCGACGAACATCCGCAATGCGGCCGACATCGGCGGCGGTGCCGTCTACGACATCGGTTGCTACGCCATCGTCGCGGGGCGCTGGTTCTTCGAGCGCGAACCGCAGCGCGTCGTTGCGATGACAGACGTCGATCCGACGTTCGGGATCGATCGCCTCGCCAGCGCACTGCTCGACTTCGGCGGCGGGCGGCAGCTCGCGTTCAGCGTCAGCACGCAGTCGGTGGGTTGCCAACGCGCGCAACTGGTCGGCACGACCGGCCGGATCGAGATCGAGGTGCCGTTCAACGCGCCCGACGACAGGACGACGAGCTACTCTATCCAGATCGCCGGCACCCCCGGGCTGCGCACGCTGAGCGTCCCGGCCGCGAACCAGTACGCACTGCAATGCGACGCCTTCGCGCACGCGATCCGGCACGAGGCGCCGAACGCCGCGGCGCTCGACGACGCGCGACTCAACATGCGCGTGATCGAGGCGGTGCTCGCGTCCGCCCAGAGCGGTCGCGTCGAGCCGCTCTGAGCTCAGTTCACCTTGGGTGGCTCGGTCCACCCGCCGCCCAGCACCTTGTACAGCGTCATCAGGTTCTGCGCCTGCAGCGCCTGCACCTGCACCAGCGCCTGCTGCGCGGTGAAGAGGCTGCGCTGCGCGTCGAGCACGTCGAGGTAGCTCGCCGCGCCGTTGCGGTAGCGCAGGTCGGCGAGGTTGAACGAGACCTGCGCGGCGTTGGTCTGGGCCGTCTGCGCGCGAAGCTGCTCGCCGAGCGTGGCGCGTCCGGCGAGTGAATCCGACACCTCGCGGAACGCGGTCTGGATCGCCTTCTCGTACTGCGCGATCGCGATGTCCTTGTTGACCTTCGCGACGTCGAGGTTGGCCTGGTTGCGGCCGGCATCGAAGATCGGCTGCAGCAGCGACGCAGTGCCGGTGAGCGCGTAGGTGCCGCTCTTGAAAAGGTTACCGAGCTCGGTGCTCGCGGTGCCGGCGTTCGCGGTCAGCGAGATGCGCGGGAAGAACGCGGCGCGCGCCGCACCGATGTTCGCGTTCGCGGCGAGCAGCTGCTGCTCGGCGGCACGCACGTCGGGCCGGCGCGTCAGCAGATCGGACGGCACGCCCGCCGGAAGATCGGCCACGACCTGCTGGCTCGCCAGCGTCTGGCCCGTTGGCAGATCGGCCGGCAGTGCCTGGCCGAGCAACAGCACCAGCGCGTTCTCGTCGAGCGCGCGCTGGCGCTGGGTCTGCGCGAGCGTCGCTTTGGCGCCTTCGAGCAGTTGTTCCGCCTGACGGAAGTCGAGCTCCGAGGCGGCGCCGTTGTCGAACTTCAGCTTCGTCAGCTTGAACGACTCGTCGCGCGTCTTCAGCGTCTCGCGCGTGACGCGCAGCAGCTCCTCGTCGGCCAGCAGCGCGACATAGGTGTTCGCCACCGATGACACCAGCGTGATCTGCACCGTCTTGCGCGCCTCTTCGGTCGCGAGGTATTGCGACAGCGCCGCCTGGCTCAGGCTGCGCACACGGCCGAAGAAGTCGAGCTCGAAGCCCGTGACCTGCACGCCGAGGGCGTAGCTGTTGACGACCGAGCCGCCGCTGGGCTGACGCTGCGCGGAAAAGCCGGCGCCAACCGTCGGCAACTCGTCTGCGCGCCTGACGCTGTAGGCCGCACGCGCCTGCTCGATGTTCAGCACCGCGACGCGCAGGTCGCGGTTATTCGCGAGCGAGATCTCGATCAGGCGACGCAGCCGCGCATCGGTGAAGAAACGCTGCCATTCGATATCGACCGCAGCCGTGGCGCCGCTCGCGCCCGCCGGCGTGAGCTCGGGCGCGTACACCGCCGGCACCGGCGCGGCCGGGCGTTCGTACGCGGGGATGAAGCTCATGCAGCCGCCCAGCAGCAACGCCGAGGCCAGCGTGGTGGCGCGGAACACGTGTGCGCGCTCAAACATGGTCACCACCTTCCTTGGCCGCTGCAGGCTTGCCGTTCAGTTCGTGCGCGTGCAGCTGCCGCTGTCGCTCGCTGCCCTTGAAGATGCTGCGCACGACGACGAAGAACACCGGCACGAAGAACACCGCCAGCACGGTCGCGGTGATCATGCCGCCCATCACGCCGGTGCCGATCGCGCGCTGGCTTGCCGAGCCTGCACCCGACGAGACCACCAGCGGCAACACACCGAGGATGAACGCGACCGAGGTCATCAGGATCGGCCGGAAGCGCAGGTGCACCGCCTTCAGCGTGGCCTCGATCAGGCCCATGCCCTCGGCATGCAGATCTTTCGCGAACTCGATGATCAGGATCGCGTTCTTCGCCGACAGGCCGATCACCGTGATCAGGCCGACCTTGAAGAACACGTCGTTGGGCATGCCGCGCAGGCTCGCGCCGAGCACCGCGCCGAGCACGCCCAGCGGCACCGCGAGCAGCACCGCGAACGGGATCGACCAGCTCTCGTACAAGGCCGACAAGCACAGGAACACCGCGAGCAGCGAGAACGCCAGCAGGATCGTCGCGGTCGAGCCCGAGAGGCGCTCCTCGCGCGACTGGCCGGTCCACTCGAAGCCGAAGCCCGCCGGCAGCTTGGTGGCCAGCGACTCCATCTCGGTCATCGCGTCGCCGGTGCTGTAGCCGGGTGCCGCATCGCCAGCCAGGCGCATCGTCGGGTAGCCGTTGTAGCGGATCGTCTGCATCGGGCCGGTGATCCACTTGGTCGTTGCCATCGCCGACATCGGCACGAGCTTGCCGGCGCTGTTGAGCACGTTGAGCTTGAGCAGGTCGTCGGGCTGCATGCGGCTCGGTGCGTCGCCCTGCACGACCACGCGCTGCAGGCGGCCGGCGTTCGGGAAGTCGTTCACGTAGGTCGAGCCGAGCGCGGTCGAGAGGGCGCTGTTGATGCTGTCGAACGAGACACCGAGCGCGCTGGCGCGGTCGCGGTCGACGTCGATCTGCAGCTGCGGTGCGTCTTCCAGCCCATCGGGCCGCACACCGGCGAGCACCTTGCTCTGCGAGGCCATGCCCAGCATCTGGTTGCGCGCCGCGAGCAGTGCAGCGTGGCCGTTGCTGCCGCGGTCCTGCAGCCGGAAGGTGAAGCCGGTCGCGGTGCCGAGCTCGGGGATCGCCGGCGGGCTGAGCGCAAAGATGAACGCATCGCGCACGCCGGACAGCGCACCGAACGCGCGGCCCGCGAGCGCCTGCGCCGAGTGGCCGGCGCCCTTGCGTTCGTCCCAGTGTTTCAGCGGAACGAACGCGAGCGCGGCGTTCTGGCCGCTGCCCGAGAAGCTGAAGCCGAGCACGCTGACCAT
>JBDTVC010000194.1:0-9232 GCA_040007475.1 Burkholderiales bacterium | reverse complement strand
TCGTCGGCCGCGTCGATGAAGCGGTAGAGCAGGTCGCGTGCGCAGCCGACCCCGAGCACGCTGTGGCCGGCATTCGGCACGACCACATGCTGCGCCGCCGGGCCGAGCGCCGCCGCGATGCGCGCGCCGTGGCGCGGCGGCGTCGCGGGGTCGATGCCGCCGCTGAACAGCAATGTCGGCGTGGTGCTCGCCGGCACGCTGTAAAACGCGGCCGGCACGGCGCCGCGCGGCCACCGCGCGCAGGCGCGGCGGTACAGCGTCGCGTACTCGGCGCGAAAGTCAGCGCCTGGCGGGTCGCTTGCGCCGTCCAGCCGCGGCACGTCCTCGGCGCACACGATCGAGAAGTGCATGCCCATCGCGAGCTGGATGCCCTTGCGCGACGACAGCAGCGCACCGACGCCAACGAGCGCCTCGATGCGCCCGGCCGCTGCCTCGGTGATCGCGGCCGGCAGGGCGGCGGCCGTTGCCGACGAGTAGAGCGCGCCGCGCACGGCGCCCAGCACCATGTCGCGCGTCAGCGCGAAGTGCTCGATCTGCCCGGTGAGCGGGTGCGCGGCCGTCACGGCGCGCGGCAGCGAGGCGAGCAGCGCGGCCCAGTCGGCGCGCAGTCGCGGATAGCTTGTCTGGCAAGCCGCCTGCTGGTCGCAAGCGGCCAGCAACGCGTCGAGCGCGGCCTGGCTGTCGGTCGAGAAACTGGCCGGCAGCACCATGTCCGGTGGCGCGACCGAATCGAGCACGCTGCGGCGCACCCGCGTCGGAAACAGGCGCATGTACTCGAGCGCCGCACGTGTGCCATACGAGACGCCGACGAGGTCGATGCGCTCGGCGCCGAGCTGCGCGCGCACCGCGTCGAGATCCTGCATCGCCAGCGTGGTCGTGAAGAAGCCGAGGTCGCTCTCGGCCTGGATGTACGGCAGCTTCAGCAGCCCGGCCTTGCACTGCATCAGCAGCTCGATCTGCCGCTCCGCGCCGGCCTGGTCGCTCAAGCGCTCGTGTTTCGTCTCGGGGCACTCCAGCGGCGCCGATCGGCCGGTGCCGCGCTGGTCGACGAACACGATGTCGCGTCGGTTGTTGAGTCGGCTGAACAACCCGAACACTTGTGGGCCGACGCCGATCGCGCTCTGCCCCGGCCCGCCGGCGAGCAGGAACACCGGATCGGGCAGCTTGCGCCGCGCCATCGCCGGCACGACGACGTAGTTCACGTCGATGACCGGGCCCGCCGGCCGCGCGGGGTCGAGCGGACGTTGCACCACGCCGCACTGCACGCTGTTGCGCAGGCCGGGTACGCGGCATTCCGTCAACGCGTTCGCCGCGCCGGCGGCGAGCGTCAGCAGCGCGACGAGCCAACGCTTCATTCGACCAGCAGCCGCTTGAGTTCGCCGCTGTCGAGCAGCTTCTTCAGGTCGTCGGCGCCGCCAACGAGGTTGCCTTTGACGAAAACCATCGGCAGCGTCGGCCATCCCGTCCACATCTTCAGTGCGTTGCGCTGCCGCCAAAGGCTCAGGTAGCTGCCGTAGCCCAGGTACTTGAATGGGATGCCCGCGTCGCTCAGACAGCGCCGGGCCTTGCGGCAGTACGGGTTGCCCGCCATGCCGACCACCAACACCGGGTTCGACGCCGCAGCCGACTGCACGTTGTGCACGACCTCCACATGCAGGTTCTCGACCTTGTCACGGATGGCGGGGTGCAGGCGGGCTGCGTCGAGTGTCTGGCGGGGCATGGGCAACCTTATCGCAAAGGCGCAAGGTTAGCCCATGCGGGTGGTGTCACCGGCGGGTCGAGCGCCGGGCCGCCGCGGGCCACGAAGAGGCCCACTTCGTGGACCCTGGCCGGCCCGCGCCCCCGCGGGGGGCGGATCGACGTACCCGTCGATCGGGGGTTGTCATGTCGCCAGGGCACCGCGCTGGAAGTCGGCCACGGCCTGGTGAATCTCGGCCGTCGTGTTCATCACGAACGGGCCGTACTGCGCGATCGGTTCGTTCAGCGGCACGCCGGCCACCAGCAGCACGCGCGACGGCTGCACGGCCGTGAGGCGCACACCGTCGGCCTGCGCGCTGTTCGCGAGGATCGCCATGCGCTCGCTCTCGACGCGCGTCGGCGCATCGCCGCCGACATCGACCACACCTCCGCCGTACACGTAAACGAAGGCGTTGTGGCCCGCCGGCAGCGCGGCGTCGAAGCTCGTGCCGGCCGGCAGCGTGATGTCGAGCACCAGCGGCTCGGTCGTCGGGCGTGTCACGGCGCCCTGCACGCCGAGTGCGGTGCCGGCGATCACACGCAACGCGACGCCGCTGTCGAGCGTCAGGCTCGGCACACTCGACGGCGGCACGTCGCGATAGGCGGGCGCCGTCATCTTGTCCTTCGCGGCGAGGTTGACCCACAGCTGGAAGCCCGCCATGCGGCCTTCCTCCTGCTCCGGCATTTCGGAGTGGATGATGCCGCGCCCGGCCGTCATCCACTGCACGCTGCCGGGTTCCAGCAGGCCGACGTTGCCGACGCTGTCCTGGTGGCGCATGCGGCCCTCGAGCATGATCGTCACGGTCTCGAAGCCGCGGTGCGGGTGGCTCGGGAAGCCGCCGATGTAGTCGCTCGCGGCGTCGCTGCCGAAGGCATCGAGCATCAGGAACGGGTCAAGTCGCTTCTGCAGCGGCTGCGTGAGAACGCGGGTCAGCTTGACGCCGTCGCCGTCCGACGTGGGCTGGCCGCGCACGATGCGCTCGACGGCGCGAGACTTCAGGATCGGGGTGGTGGAGGTGTTCATGCTTTCAATGTAGAGGCACCTGGCGTCACCGCAAGCGGCCCGGGTTTGCACGCATCCTTCGAGCGGCTTGAAGGGTGGCCGCGAGCGTGACCACCGCGAACGCGGTGTAATACACCCCCCTTCACCCACGACGGACCCGTCATGAAACTCTACTTCAGCCCCGGCGCCTGTTCGCTCGCCCCGCACATCGTCCTGCAGGAGTCCGGCCTGCCGTTCGATCTCGTGAAGGCCGACCTGAAGACCCACCAGCTCGCCGCCGACGGCAGCGACTACTACCCAATCAACTCCAAGGGCCAGGTCCCGCTGCTCGAGCTCGACGGCGGCGAGCGGCTCTCCGAAGGCCCGGCCATCACGCAGTACATCGCCGACAAGGTGCCGGCGAAGAATCTCGCGCCGGCCAACGGCACGATGGCGCGATACCGCGTGCAGGAGTGGCTCAACTTCGTCACCAGCGAACTGCACAAGGGCATCGGCGGCCTCTTCAACCCCGCGATGCCGGAAGACGGCAAGGCGGTCATTCGCGCCAAGGCCGCATCGAAACTGGAGTGGGTCGACGAGCAACTCGAAGGCAAGCAGTACCTGCTGGGTGACACGTTCACGATTGCCGATGCCTACCTGTTCACGGTCACCAACTGGACCGCGCACACGGGCATCGACATCTCGGGCATGAAGAACCTCAGCGCGTTCCAGGCGCGCATGGCGGCGCGGCCGGCAGTGCAGGCGGCGATGAAGGCCGAAGGGCTGTTGAAGTAACCATGCTCAGAACGGGCGTCGCGTGGATCGTGTGCGGCTGGCTCGCCGCGGGCAGCGCCTCGGCCGCGCTCTCCGAGGGCCGGCCCGCGGTCGGCCGCCACGCTGGCGAGCTCTGCGTGGCGACCGCGTCGGCGGCGCCGGTGTGCGGCCCGGCGCAGGTGGATCTGCGCCGCGACGGCTCGGCCCGCGTGCGTGTCGACGACGTCGTCTACCGCCTGCAGCTGCACAGCAGCCAGGTCGAGGTCGTGCTCATGCACGGCGCGATGCAGATCGACGAGTTCACCGCGCCCTACGACTGGGTCGGCAGCGCATTGCAGTTCAACGATGACGAGCGCCAGGTGCGCTACGAAGTCCGGTTCACGAAGCGGGGCGGGAATGAGCAAGGTCGTTGAGTTCTTCTTCGATGTCGGCAGCCCGACCGCCTACCTTGCGTGGACGCAGCTGCCCGCGCTGTGCGCACAAGCCGGCGCCACGCTCGTGTACCGGCCGATGCTGCTCGGCGGTGTGTTCCAGGCGACCGGCAACGCCTCGCCCGTGATGGTCGCGGCCAAGGGCCGCTACATGGACGCCGACATGCCGCGCTTCGCGCGCCGTTACGGCGTGCCGCTGGCGAAGAACCCGCACTTCCCGATCAACACGCTGACGCTGATGCGCATGGCCACCGGCGTGCAGCTGAAGCAGCCGGCGCGCTTCGAAGCGTTCGTGCGCGGCGTGTTCAAGGCGATGTGGGTCGAGCCGCTGAACCTGAACGATCCGAGCGTGGCCGCCAAGGCGCTGATCGATGTCGGCTTCGACCCGGCCGAGATGATGGCGCTGGCCGCTGACGCCGAGGTCAAGGCCGCATTGCGCGCGACGACCGAGGAGGCTGTGGCGCGCGGCGTGTTCGGTGCGCCGACGATGTTCGTCGGCCCCGAGATGTTCTTCGGCCAGGACCGGCTGGACTTCGTGCGCGAGGCGCTCGAGCGCTGAGGGCCGAGCGCCGGGCCGCCCCAAGCCGGCCTTCATCCCCTCGGGGGATCGGCGAACGTAGCCGTTCGCCGAGGGGCTTCACAAGTGCGCTGCGGCCAACAGCGCTTTCGTGTAGCTCTCGCGCGGCGCATCGAACAGCGCGAGCGCCTCGCCTTCTTCGATCACGTCGCCGTCCTTCATCACCATCACGCGGTGCGACATCGCGCGCACCACGGCGAGGTCGTGACTGATGAACACGTAGCTCATGCCGTAGCGGCGCTGCAGATCCGCCAGCAGGCCGAGCACCTGCTGCTGCACCGAGACATCGAGCGCGGAGGTGGGCTCGTCCAGCACCAGCACCTCTGGCCGCAGCACCACCGCGCGCGCGATCGCGATGCGCTGGCGCTGGCCCCCCGAGAACTCGTGCGGATAGCGCTGCAGCACATCCGCCACGCCGTGCGCCTCGCTCAGGCCGACCTCTTCGAGCATGGCCAGCACGGCCTGCTCGCGCGCCGCGGCCGAGAGTTCGGGCCGGTGCAGCGCCAGGCCCTCACCGACGATCTGGCCGACCGTCATGCGCGGGCTCAGCGAGGCGAACGGATCCTGGAACACGACCTGCATCCGTTTGCGCATCGCCCGTAGCGCCGCGCGCCCGGCGTCGTCGATGCGCTGGCCTTCGAACGTGACACTGCCGCCCGAGATCGGCTGCAGCGCGAGCAAGGCCATGCCCAGCGTCGTCTTGCCCGAGCCCGATTCGCCGACGATGCCGAGGGTCTCGCCGCGCCGCAGTTCCAGCGTCGCGCGGCGCACGGCGTCGAAGCGTCGCTTGCCGAACCAGCCCTGCGCCGCCGTGAACGTGACGCCGATATCGCGGCCTGCGACCAGAACCAGCGCATCGCTCGCGAGCGGCTGCACCACGCGCTGCGGCCGGCTCGCCAGCAGCTTGCGCGTGTAGGCGTGCTGCGGATTGGCGAACACCGCATCGGTGTCGCCGCTTTCGACCAGCACGCCGCGTTCCATCACGCCGACCCGGTGCGTGAAGCGCCGCACCAGGTTCAGGTCGTGCGTGATGAACAGCAGCGCCATGCCCATCTCGGCCTGCAGCTCGTCGAGCAGCGCGAGGATCTGGGCCTGGATCGTCACGTCCAGCGCGGTCGTCGGCTCGTCGCAGATCAGCAGCTTGGGGCGGCACGCGAGTGCCATCGCGATCATCGCGCGCTGGCGCTGGCCACCCGAGAGCTGGTGCGGGAACGCGTCGATGCGCCGCTCGGGCTCGGGGATGCCGGTGCGCGCGAGCAGCTCGATCGCACGCAGGCGCGCCGCGTTCTTGTGCAGGCCCTCGTGCAGCTCCAGCACCTCGCCGATCTGGTTGCCGACCGTGTACAGCGGGTTCAGCGCCGTCATCGGCTCCTGAAAGATCATCGCGATGTCGGCGCCGCGCAGGCCGCGCATCTGGCGCTCCGACTTCTGCAGCAGATCCTCGCCCTCGAAGCGGATCACGCCGCTCGTGCTGGCCGCATCGACCAGCCGCAGCACCGACAGCGCGGTGATCGACTTGCCCGACCCCGACTCGCCGACGAGCGCGAACTTCTCGCCGGCGGCGATGCTGAACGACACGTCGTTCACGACCGTGCTCGCACCGAAGCTCACGCGCAGGTGTTCGACCGACAGCAATGGCATGCTCATGACTTGCGCGTGTCGAAGGCGTCGCGCAGCGCGTCGCCGATGAAGGTCAGCAGCAGCAGCGTCATCACCAGCACCGAGAACGTCGGGACGATGATCCACCACGCGTCGAGGTTGGCCTTGCCCTGCTTCACCAGGTCGCCGAGCGACGGCACGTCGGGCGGCACGCCCAGGCCGAGGTAGTCGAGCGCGACCAGGCTCAGGATCGCCGCGCCCATGCGAAACGGCAGGAACGTGATCGCCGGCGTCAGCGAGTTCGGCAGCACGTGGCGCCAGATGATCTGCAGGTTCGACAGGCCCAGCGCGCGCGCCGCCTTCACGAACTCGAGCGAGCGGTTGCGCAGGAACTCGGCGCGCGTGTAGTCCGAGAGGCCGACCCAGCCGAACAGCGACAGCAACACCAGCAACAGGCCGATCGACGGCTGGAAGATCGACGCAAAGATGATCAGCAGGTAGAGCTCCGGGATCGACGTCCAGATCTCGATCAGGCGCTGCATCGTCAGGTCGATGCGGCCCGCGAAGTAGCCTTGCACCGCGCCAGCGCCGAGGCCCAGCACCAGGCCGATGGCGGTCAGCGCGAACGCGAACAGGATGCTGACGCGAAAGCCGTAGAGCAGCCTCGCGACCATGTCGCGGCCGATCTGGTCGGTGCCGAGCCAGTGGTCGGCGTTGGGTGCGCTCGGGTTCGCCGGCTTGGAGAAGTACTCGGTGGAGTTCGCGGCGTGGTGGTTCGGCGGCCGCAGCATCCAGTTGCCGGGCTTGGCGAACTGCTGGGTGATGAACGGATCGCTCCAGTCGGTCGGCGTCATGAAGTCGCCGCCGAACCGCACCTCCGAGTGGTTGCGCAGAATCGGCACGAACAGCTCGCCCTCGTAGCGCGCGAGCAGCGGTTTGTCGTTGCTGAGCACTTCGGCCAAGGCGCTGAGCGCGAGCAGCCCGATCAGCGCCCACAGCGACCACAGCCCGAGCCGGTTGCGTTTGAACCGCGCCCAGGCCCGTTGGTTCGGCGAGGCGTGCACGATCGCGGTCGTCGCCATCACTTGCCCGCCGCCTGGAACTGCACGCGCGGATCGACGACCACATACAGCAAATCGGCGATCAGCTTGACGACCAGGCCGATCAGCGTGAACAGGTACAGCGACCCGAGCACGACGGGGTAGTCCCGCCGCACGATCGCCTCGTAGCTGAGGAAGCCCAGGCCGTCGAGCGAGAACAGCGTCTCGATCAGCAGCGCGCCGGCGAAGAACGCGCCGACGAACGCTGCCGGCAGCCCGGTCACCAGCGGCACCATCGCGTTGCGCAGGATGTGCTTCCACAGCACGCGGGCCTGCGACAGTCCCTTGGCACGCGCGACGAGCACGTACTGCTTGCGGATCTCTTCGAGGAAGGTGTTCTTCGTCAGCAGCGTGACGACCGCGAAGGCCTCGATCACGTAGCAGATCAGCGGCAGCGTGAGGTGCCAGAAGTAATCGCGGATGCGCGCCGGCCACGACAGCTCGGCCCAGTTGTCCGAGGTCAGGCCGCGCAGCGGAAACCATTCGAGAAAGGTGCCGCCACCGAACAGCACGATCAGCAGAACGCCCAGCACGAAGCCGGGGATCGCGAAGCCGAACATCACCACGAAGGTCGTGATCGTGTCGAAGCGCGAGCCCTCGCGCACCGCCTTGGCCACGCCCAGCGGCACAGAGATCAGGTACGAGATCAGCAGCGACCACAGCCCGAGGCTGATCGAGACCGGCAGCTTCTCCTTGATCAGCGTCCAGACCGGCTTGTTCTGCATGAAGCTGGTGCCGAGGTCGAAGCGGGCGAAGGACTGGAGCATCTCGACATAGCGCACCGGCGCGGGCTTGTCGAAGCCGTAGAGCTTCTTCAGCGCCTCGATCTGCTTCTCGTTGGTGTCGCCGCGGGCCTTATAGGCACCGCCAGCGCCGATGCGCGACTGCGCCATCATCTGTTCGACCGGTCCGCCGGGCACGAACTGGATCACGATGAACGCGACCGTCAACACGCCCAGCAGCGTCGGGATCATCAGCGCGAGGCGCTTGAGGATGTAGGTCAGCATGGGGTGCTCCTCATCGCGGTTCAGCGCTTCGCAGCGTCCTTCAGCCACCAGGTCATCAAGGGCCACGGCATGCGCGTGTCCACCTCGGGCGCTTCGTCGGTCGTGAAGTGCTGCGGCTGCACCGCGGGGATGCCGAACTTGTTCCAGTAGGCCATGCGCTCGTCGTCGCTGTAGAGCTCGGGCACCTGCCAGTAGCTCCACATCACGACGCGGTCGAAGGCGCGGCAGGCATCGCGCAGCTGGTCGAGTGTGGCGGCGCTCGACATCGCTTCGAGGATGCGGTCGGCCGCCTTGCTCTTCACGCCGCGAATGTTGTCGCTGGACTTCACGTCCGCGGCCTTGCTGCCGTACATCCTGACATAGTCGACCGCCAGCGGCAGCTGGAAGGCAGGTTCGACGTTCTGGGCGAAGTCGAAGTCGAACGCCTGAAGCCGGCGGTCGTAGAGCGCGTAGTCGACGCGTCGCGTGCCGATTGTCATGCCGAGCTTGTCGCCGACGCGGCCCCACGGCAGCATGCGCCGGTCGGTGTCCTGGCCGGAGGGCGCGAGCAGCTCGACGACGAACGGCTCGCCCTTGTCGTTGCGCAGCACCCCCTGGGCATCGAGCTTCCAGCCCGCCGCCTGCAACAGCGCGCGCGCTTCGAGCAGGTTCTCGCGCAACGCGTTCGGGTGCGTGTCGGTGCGCGGCGCGACGAACGCCGGCCCGAACACCTCCTTCGGCAGCTCGCTGCGGAACGGCTCCAGCAGCTTCAGCTCGCCCGGGGAAGGCAGCCCGGTTGCCGCGAACTCCGAGTTGTTGAATACGCTGCTCGCGCGCTTCAAACCGAACTTCGGATAGCGGTTGTTCGTCTCCCAGTCGTAGGTCAGTCCGAAGGCCTTGCGCACCCGGATGTCTTTGAAGATCGGGCGGCGTAGGTTGATCTGGTAGGACTGCAGGCCCTGCCCGGTGCCGACGTGGATCGCCTTCTTCACGATGCGGCCGTCGTCGAACTTGGGGCCGACCAACTGGCGCTCCCAGAGCTTGGC
>JBDTVC010000193.1:0-9282 GCA_040007475.1 Burkholderiales bacterium | reverse complement strand
CGCGGCGCGACAGCACGACGTTGTTGCGCTTGCGGTCGAGCTTGATGACCTTGAACTCCATGGTCTTGCCTTCGAACGGCGACATGTCCTTGACCGGGCGCGTGTCGAGCAGCGAGCCGGGCAGGAACGCGCGGATGCCGTTCACGAGGACGGTCAGGCCGCCCTTGACCTTGCCGTTGACCGTGCCGGTCACGAACTCGCCGGACTCGAGCGAGTTCTCGAGCGACAGCCACGAGGCCAGGCGCTTGGCCTTGTCGCGCGACAGGATGGTGTCGCCGTAGCCGTTCTCGACCGCGTCGATCGCGACCGAGACGAAATCGCCGACCTGGACTTCGAGCTCGCCCTGGTCGTTCTTGAATTCTTCGATGGGCACATACGCTTCGGACTTCAGGCCGGCATTGACGACCACGAAGCTGTGTTCCACGCGCACCACTTCAGCAGTGATGACTTCGCCGCTGCGCATTTCGGAGCGCGTCAGCGACTCCTCGAACATGGCGGCAAATGATTCCATGCCACCAGAGGCGGCAACTTGAGTTTGGGACATTGAGGTTTCCGGTGCGGCTTGTGCAGCCGCGGGGTTAGGTTGAACAACCGCCGCCCTGGCGTGCCGTCGGATCTCTTGGGTAAGAGCGGCACAGGAGGGAGAGCGACGGACTCTTCTTCAACCCGTCAAGTTTCCTTGAAGGGTCTGCGTTGTTCCCAGGCTTCCAGCACCGCGACCACCGAGGCGTCGACGGTCAATGCCGAGTTGTCCAGGAGCATTGCATCTTGCGCTGGTCGCAAGGGCGAGACCGCTCGGGTCTGATCCCGGGCGTCCCGCGCTTCAAGCTCAGCGCGAAGACTATCGATATTAGACGAAATTCCCTTTGAAATCAACTGCTTGTGTCGCCGGACGGCGCGTGTGGCGGCGTTTGCGGTCAGGAAGACCTTGAAGTCGGCGCCGGGAAAAATCACGGTGCCCATGTCGCGGCCATCGGCAACCAGGCCGGGGATGCTGTGGAACGAGAGCTGCAGCGTGCGCAACGCGGCTCGCACCAGAGGCCAGGCCGAGACCTTGGAGGCGAGCGCGCCGACTTCCTCGAGGCGCAGGGTCTCGGTCACGTCCTGCCCGCCCATCAGGATCTGCCCAGGGCCGAAGTGCAGGTCGAGGTTGGTGGCGAGCTGGGCCAGGCGCTGCTCGTCGTCGGCGCGGGTGCCCGAGCGCATCGCGGCCAGGGCCGTCGCGCGATACACCGCACCGGAGTCGAGGAAGTGGTAGCCCAGCGCTTGCGCAACCGCGCTGGCGAGCGTGCCCTTGCCCGAGGCCGTCGGCCCGTCGACGGTGATCACAGGCACGCCGCGCTCGCGAGGGGACACGACGCCGAACAGGGTCTCGAAGTAGTCGGGGAAGGTCTTGCCGACGCACTGTGGGTCGAGGATGCGCACCGGCTGCTCGGCGGAGTTGAATGCCGCGAGCGAGAAACACATCGCGATGCGGTGGTCGTCGTAGGTATGGATCGCGGCGGCCTTCCAGACGTCAGGCGCGGTGACTTCGATGGAGTCGGTGCCCTCGACGACCCGCGCGCCGAGCTTGCGCAGTTCGGTCGCCATCGCGGCGATGCGGTCGGTCTCCTTGACGCGCCAGCTGGCGATGTTGGTGAGCTTCGTGGTGCCGCTGGCGTAGAGCGCCATCACGGCCAGCGTCATCGCGGCGTCGGGGATGTGGTTGCAGTCGAGCGTGATCGCCTTCAGTGGCCAGGCGCCGCGCGAGACCTCGATCGCGTGTTCGCCGATCACCGCGTTCGCACCCATGGCCTGCGCCGCCGCGACGAAATCGACGTCGCCCTGGATCGACGCACTGCCCATGCCTTCGATGCGCAGCGGCTTGTCGGCGCTGGCCGCGATCGCGCCCAGCGCGACGAAGTACGAGGCCGATGACGCGTCGCCCTCGACGTGGAATTCACCTGGCGACACGAGCCGGCTGCCGGCGGGGATCGTGAAGCGTGCCCAATCGTCGTTGCGCACCTGCACGCCGAAGCGCGCGAGCAGGTTCAGCGTGATCGCGATGTAGGGCCGCGAGATCAGCTCGCCGACGACCTCGATCACGACATCGTTGGCGTGTGTCATCAGGCACAGCGCCTGCAGCAAGCCGGTGAGGAACTGGCTGGACACATTGCCGCGCACGCGGATCGGTGCGTCCAGCATGAGCGCGTGCGCCGAGCCGTCGCCCAGCAACAGCGGCGGGAAGCCTTCGGTCGCGGTGCATTCGATCTTGCAGCCCAGGGGCCGCAGCGCGTCGATCAGGTCGCCGATCGGCCGCTCGTGCATGCGCGGCACGCCGCGGACCGCGAAGCGCCCGCCTTGCGCGGTGGCCAGCAGGGCCAGCGCTGCGGTCACCGAGCGCACCGATGTGCCCGAGTTGCCGAGAAAGAGATCGGCCTCGCGGACCTTCAGCGCGCCGCCCGTGCCGGTGATGCGAAGGGTGTCGCCAGCTTCGTCGACCTGGCAGCCGAGCGCGCCCAGCGCATCGAGCATCACGCGCGTGTCGTCCGACTCGAGCAGCCCGTGGATCACGGTGGTGCCGCTGCTGAGCCCCGCCAGCAACAGCACCCGGTTCGAGATGCTCTTGGAGCCGGGCAGCCGCACCGTGCCGCCGGCGGCGAGCAGGGGTGGGATGTCGAGGAATCGGGTCTTGAACATGCGGCAGCGCAGCGTGAATACCGCGGAGGTAAGACTAGCGGACCAAGGAAACTAGCGGTTCGTCGTCGGCTTGGCAGCGTTCATCTGCCAGTTGCCGCGCGCTTCGGAGGCGCTGCGGACCATGTCCTCGAGCGCTTCGACGTTGCCGGATTTCAACGCGTGCTCCATCGCTTCCAGCGTGTGGCGGAAGCGCAGGCTTTGCTTGAGCACCTCTTCGCGGTTGGACATCAGCACGTCGCGCCACATCGTGACGTCGCTCGCAGCAATGCGCGTGAAATCGCGGAAGCCCGGGCCGGCGAGCGACAGGTAGTCGCGCCCGGCGGGTTGCTTGGCGACCGAGTTGAAGTACGCGAACGCGAGCATGTGCGGCAGGTGGCTCACCGCGGCGAACGCGCCGTCGTGGTTCTCGGGGGTCATGCGCAGCACCTGCGCGCCGATCGCGGCCCAGACGTCGGTGGCGCGCTGCACGAGCTCGGGCGAGGTCTGCGGCAGCGGCGTCAGGATCACCTGGCGGCCCTGGTACAGCGTGGCGTCGGCGTTCGAGATGCCCGCCACTTCCTTGCCGGCGATCGGGTGCGCCGGAACGAACGAGACGATGTTCTCCTTCAGCACGCGTCGCGCCGCGTCGACCACGTCGCGCTTGGTCGAACCGACGTCCATGATCAGCACGCCGGGTTCGATCAGGTGGCGGATGGCCTTGAAGGTGGCTTCGGTCGCGGCCACGGGTACCGCGATCAGCACGATGTCGGAGCCGGAGACCGCCAGCAGCGCGGACTCGGCCACGGTGTCGATCACGCCGAGCCGCTTCGCCATCTCGGTCGTCGAGGGCGACTTGCTGTAGCCGATCACGCGCTTGACGAGGCCGGCGCGCTTGCATGCGAGCGCGAACGAGCCGCCCATCAGGCCGCATCCGATCACGCCGAGTTGATTGAACATGGGGTCGTTGGATCCGGGTCAGTGCACGTCGATGGGGTACGTGCCGAGCAACTTGAAGAAGGCGCAGACGCTGCGCAATTCGCTGAGCGCCGCGGCCACGTGGGGTTGGTCGGGGTGACCCTGCAGGTCGATGTAGAAGTAGTACTCCCACTGCCCCGACCGTGCCGGGCGCGACTCGAAGCGCGTCATCGAGACGCCGTGGTTCTTCAGCGGCGTCAGCATGTCGTACACGGCCCCGGGGCGGTTGGTGACGGAGACCACCAGGCTCGTGCAGTCATGCCCGGAGGCGCGCGGCTGCGGGTGCTGGTGCGGGTGCGCGAGGACCGCGAAGCGGGTGCGGTTGTGCGCGTCGTCCTGGATCGCAGGCGCGACGATGTGCAGGCCGAACTCGGCCGCCGCGCGTTCGCTGGCGATGCCGGCGAGCGTGGGGTCCAGGCTGGCCAGGCGCGCGCCTTCGGCGTTGCTCGACACTGGCCGGCGCTCCACGTTCGGCAAATGATTGCTGAGCCAGCCATGGCATTGCGCCAGCGCCTGCGGGTGCGCGCAGACGGCGGTCACGTTCGCGAGCGAGTTCTCGCGCCGCAGCAGGTTCTGGCGGCAGTACAGGCTGGTCTCGCCGATGATGAACAGCGGCGTTGTCAGGAACAGGTCGAGCGCCCGCGTGACGACGCCTTCGCTCGAGTTCTCGACCGGCACCACGCCGAAGTCGGCCGAGCCGGCGCTGGTGGCGTGCAGCACTTCGTCGAAGTTCGCGCACGGCACCTTGACAATGCTGGACCCGAAGAAGCCGAGGGCGGCCTCCTCGCTGAACGTGCCGGCCGGGCCGAGGTAGGCCACGCGGGTGGGCGTTTCGAGCGCGCGGCACGCCGACATGATCTCGCGCCAGATCGGCGCGACGCTGTCGGCCTGGAGCGGGCCGGGGTTGACGGCTTTCAGGCCATCGATCACCTGCGCCTCGCGCTCGGGGCGAAAAGCCACCGAGCCTTCACGCTTCTTGAGTTCGCCGACCTGCTGCGCCAGCGACGCGCGCCGGTTCAGCAGCGCGAGAAGTTCGCGGTCGAGGCCGTCGATCTGCGTCCGAAAGGCGAGCAGATCGGGTGCGATGGAGGTCGAAGGAGAGTCGGCCATGGTGTCGAGTCAAATTCTCGCACGCAGCACCCACGCGGGCGTCAAAGCCACATCACTTGCTGGCTGCCTTTTTCGGGGCCGTGGCCTTGGCGGGCGGCGCCGAAGCCGCTCCGGCAGCCGGCATGCCGAGGCTCACGCGCACCTTGGCTTCCAGGGCCTGCAGGCGCGGTTCGATCACCGGGCGCGCGTCGGCGACCAGCTTCTGCGTGAAGTTGCCCTGCATCTCTGGGCCGATCTGCGAGTACTTCTTGTTGACGGGGGACTCGAGCCACGCGACCAGCTGCTTGAGCTCGTCCTCGGTGAACTTCTCCTCCAGCGTCGCGCCGATAGTCGACGGCGCGAGCTTGATCGCGCGGTCGCGCATGACTGCCGAGGCGTCGTCGACATACTTCTTGATGTCGGCTTCGATGGACTTGCCGACGGCTTCGCGCTTCTCGGGTGGCACGCTTTGCTGCAGCACCTGGCCGGCGGCCTGGATCATGCGTTGTGCCGGCTGCTCGACCATGTTGCGGGCGATGCCCTCGATGCCGGGCTGCTGCAGCACCAGCAGCTTCTGCACCAGCTCCTTCTTCGCAGGCGAGGCTGGCGCGGAGGCGGAGGTCTGGGCGTGGGCCAGCGCGGTGCCGGCGAGCAGCACCGTCACGATCAGTCGTTTCATCAGGAGTTCTCCTCGGCGGACGCGTCGTCGCCGTCGGTGGGTGAGGTACCGGCGACGCCGTCGGCATTCGCGTCATTTTCGACGATGCGCTGCAGCCCGCTGAGCTGCGTGCCATCGTCCAGCGCGATCAGCGTGACGCCCTGTGTGGCGCGGCCCATCTCGCGGATCTCGGAGACCCGGGTGCGCACCAGCACGCCCTTGTCGGTGATCAGCATGATCTCGTCATCGGCGCGCACCAGCGTCGCGGCGACGACCTTGCCGTTGCGCTCGCTCTGCTGGATCGCGATCATGCCCTTGGTGCCGCGGCCGTGGCGCGTGTACTCGACGATCGACGTGCGCTTGCCGTAGCCGTTCTCGGTCGCGGTGAGCACGCTCTGCGTCTCGTCTTCGGCAACGAGCATCGCGATCACGCTGACGCCGTCGTCCAGCGCCATGCCGCGCACGCCGCGCGCGCCGCGACCCATCGGACGCACGTCTTCCTCGTCGAAGCGGACGGCCTTGCCGCCGTCGCTGAACAACATCACGTCGTGCTTGCCATCGGTCAGCGCTGCGCCGATCAGGAAGTCACCGGCGTCGAGATCGACGGCGATGATGCCGGCCTTGCGCGGGTTGCTGAATTCATCGAGTGCGGTCTTCTTGACCACGCCTTGCGCGGTTGCCATGAACACATAGTGGTCGGCCGGGAAGCTGCGGAAACCGTCGGTCAGTGGCAAGACCACGTTGACTTTCTCGCCCTGCTGCAGCGGGAACATGTTGACGATCGGCCGGCCGCGCGAGTTGCGCGTGCCCTGCGGCACCTCCCAGACCTTGAGCCAGTAAACGCGGCCGCGATTCGTGAAGCACAGGATGTAGTCGTGCGTGTTGGCGATGAAGAGCTGCTCGATCCAGTCGTCTTCCTTGGTTTGCGTCGCCTGCTTGCCGCGGCCGCCGCGCTTCTGTGCGCGGTATTCGGAGAGCGCCTGGCTCTTGATGTAGCCGGTGTGCGAGAGCGTCACGACCATGTCGGTCGGCGTGATCAGGTCCTCGGTGCCGAGATCCATCGCGTTGTGCTCGATGGTGCTGCGGCGCGCGCCGATCTTGGTCTGGCCGAACTCGGCCTTGATCGCGGAGAGTTCGTCCGAGATGATGGTCGTCACACGCGACGGGGTGGCGAGGATGTCCAGCAGATCGGTGATCTCTGCCATCACGTCCTTGTACTCGCTGATGATCTTGTCCTGCTCCAGCCCGGTCAGGCGCTGCAGGCGCATCTGCAGGATCTCGCCGGCTTGTTCTTCAGAGAGGCGATACAGGCCGTCGGCCTGAATGCCGAACTCCTTCGGCAAGCCCTCGGGCCGGTACGCGACCATGCCGCCCGGCGTGTCGCCGCCGACGCGCGACAGCATCTCGCGCACCATCGACGAATCCCAGCTCTTGCTCATCAGCGCGGCCTTGGCGACCGGCGGCGTCGGCGAGGCCTTGATGGTCTCGATGAACTCGTCGATGTTGGCCAGCGCCACCGCCAGGCCTTCGAGCACGTGGCCGCGTTCGCGGGCCTTGCGCAACTCGAACACCGTGCGGCGCGTGACGACCTCGCGGCGGTGTTCGAGGAAGACCTCGATCAGATCCTTCAGGTTGCACAGCTTGGGCTGACCATCGATCAGCGCCACCATGTTCATGCCGAACGTGTCCTGCAGCTGCGTCTGCTTGTACAGGTTGTTCAGCACGACCTCGGGCACCTCGCCACGCTTGAGCTCGATCACCAGCCGCATGCCCGATTTGTCGGACTCGTCCTGGATGTGGCTGATGCCTTCGAGCTTCTTCTCGTGCACCAGCTCGGCCATGCGCTCCTGCAGCGTCTTCTTGTTCACCTGATAGGGCAGCTCGTCGACGATGATCGACTGACGTTGGCCCTTGTCGATGTCCTCGAAGTGGCACTTCGCGCGCATGATGACCTTGCCGCGGCCGGTGCGGTAGCCGTCGCGCACGCCCGAGAGGCCGTAGATGATGCCGGCGGTCGGGAAGTCCGGCGCTGGGATGATCTCCATCAGCTCGTCGACCGTCGCGCCCGGGTTGCGCAGCAGGTGGTGGCAGGCGTCGACGACTTCGTTCAGGTTGTGCGGCGGGATGTTCGTCGCCATGCCGACGGCGATGCCGCCGGAACCGTTGACCAGCAGGTTCGGCAGCCGCGACGGCATCACCAGCGGTTCCTTCTCGCTGCCGTCGTAGTTGGGTCCGAAGTCGACCGTCTCCTTGTCGAGATCGGCGAGCATCTCGTGCGCGATCTTCGCGAGGCGGATCTCGGTGTAGCGCATCGCCGCGGCGTTGTCGCCGTCGACCGAACCGAAGTTGCCTTGCCCGTCGACGAGCATGTGGCGCATCGAAAAATCCTGCGCCATTCGCACGATCGTGTCGTAGACCGACTGGTCGCCGTGCGGGTGGTACTTGCCGATCACGTCTCCGACGATGCGCGCCGACTTCTTGTAGGGTCGGTTCCAGTCGTTGCTCAGCTCGTGCATCGCAAACAGTGCACGCCGATGCACCGGTTTGAGGCCGTCGCGTGCATCCGGCAGCGCGCGTCCGACGATCACGCTCATCGCGTAGTCGAGATACGAGCGGCGCATCTCCTCTTCAAGGCTGATCGGCAGCGTCTCTTTCGCGAACTGGGTCATGCGGTCTTTTCGTGATGGCCGAAGGGGAGAGCACGCCGATCGACACGTCGGTCGTTGCTGCGCGCAGCCGGGCATTCTAAGTGCCGGGCGCTGTAGCGCTGATGCAACACGAAGGGCCGTGGGCGCGCGCTGCAAGGCCAAAAACAGGTTGCGCGAAAGCCCTATGGCACAATAACTCGGGTCGGTGGTCAGCCTCTGGGTACGTGTTCTATGCGCCAGGGTCTACCAGTACTTTCCGATTCCGGTTCGGACGTTTTGCAGAACACTACTGCGCCTTCCCTCGAGAGGAGAATCATGAAGAAACTGAACAAGGTGGCGTCGCTCTTCGCAACCGCTGCGCTCGCAACGTCGATGTCTGGCGCCTTTGCGCAGAGCAACGACAACTGGGTCAACGGCAACGGCAACCTGCCCTGGAAGAACGGTACCAACGAGCTTTGCTGGCGTGATGGCACCTGGACGCCCGCGACTGCTATGGCCGATTGCGATGGCGCGATCAAGCCGATGGCTGCTCCGGCTCCGGCTCCGGCTCCCGCCGCTGCCCCGGCACCTGCCCCGGTCGCCAAGCCCGCACCGGCTCCGGCACCCGCCCCGCAGCCGACCACCGAGAAGGTGACGTTTGCCGCTGACGCGTTCTATGACTTCAACAAGGCCACGTTGAAGCCCGAAGGCAAGGCGAAGCTCGACGATCTGGTCTCGAAGATGGGCGGTATCGCCCTCGAAGTGATCATCGCCGTCGGCCACACCGACTCGGTCGGTGGTGACGCCTACAACCAGAAGCTGTCGGTGGCTCGCGCTGAGTCCGTCAAGGCTTATCTGGTCGGCAAGGGCGTCGAGAAGAACCGCGTCTACACCGAAGGCAAGGGCGAGAAGCAGCCGGTCGCCGACAACAAGACCGCCGAAGGCCGCGCGAAGAACCGTCGCGTGGAGATCGAGGTGGTGGGCACGCGCGGCAAGTAAACGCGCATCGCCGAGATCAAAAAGCCCCGCGATGCGGGGCTTTTTGTTTGGCTTGTCTAACATCGCACCATGACCGTCAATGCCGACCCGCGCGAGCTGGCGAAGTTCAGCGAACTCGCCCATCGCTGGTGGGACACCGAAAGTGACTTTCGGCCCCTGCACCAGATCAATCCGCTGCGGCTCGACTGGATCGACGGGCTCGCCGCGCTCAAGGGCAAGCACGTCCTCGACGTCGGATGCGGTGGCGGCATCCTCGCCGACTCGATGGCGCGGCGC
>JBDTVC010000192.1:0-9363 GCA_040007475.1 Burkholderiales bacterium | reverse complement strand
GGCGCGCTTACGCGCAGGCTTCTTCGGTACGGCACTCTTCCTGGCACTGGGAGCTCGACTCGGCGCAGCCTTGGTTGGTTGGTGGCTGCCGCCCCGCTTGCCGAGGCTTTGCTTCAGGAGCGCGGTGAGGTCGACGACGTTGCTCCCGTCACCGGTTACCGCCTCCTCCATCGGGACGACGGTCTCCGTGTCCCCCGCGTCCACGCGCTTTGCCACGAGCGCGTGGATGGCGTGGGTGAATTTGTCGGCGTAGGCGTTGGGCTTCCACTTGGCCACCATGCTTTGGATGAGTTGCCTGGCCATCGTCAACTCGGCGGCCTTCAAGTTGCCCTTGCCCGCCGGCGGCAGCTTCATCTCCGTCCAGGGTCGAATTTCCTCGGCCCAGCGCAGCGTATTCATCACCAGACCGGGGCCTGCCGGGATGAGCGCGGCGAGGTATTCCTTCGTATGCAGGACGACGCGTGCGATCCCGATCACGCCGGCCTCGACCATCGCCTCCCGAAGGAGGGCGTACACCTTCTCGCCCTTGGCAATCGGCTCGAGGTAGTAGGGCTTCTCCAGCTGCGTGAACGGAATTTCCGAGGCATGGACGAAAGACTCGATCTCGATGGTTTGCGTAGTTTTCGGGTAGGCGGCCTTGATCTCCTCTTCGCCGAGGACCACGTATCGGTCGCCGTCGACCTTCACGCCCTTGACGATGTGGTCCTTCGCGATCTCCTTGCCGGTCTTCTTGTTGACGCGTTTGTAGCCGACCGGGTCCATGCTTCTCTTGTCCAGCCAGTCGAAGTCGATGCCGATCTCGGTCGAGGCGGGGTACAACGCGACGGGCACGTGGACCAGGCCAAAGCTGATGGCACCTTTCCAGATGGCGTGGGGCACGAGGGTCTCCTTTGGGCGGGTGCGTCGTGGGGTGGGCACTAGCCCTTGTAGTCCGAGCCGCGGCGAAGGTGGCGTTGCACCGCAGGGATCCAGGTGCCCACGAAACGCGTTGCGTCGAGGAGTTCGACAACTGACACCTCGAGCTCCCTGGCCCAGCGCTGGACGCTTTCCAGATCGCTGACGTTGACGCGATGGTAGTGGGCTTCCTCAGCAGCCGACATCGTTTGTTTCGTGCGCATGGCCGTCTCCCGAATCCTGATGGTCAGGCTAGGGCGGTCGCACGAGGACTGCAAGGGAACGACGCGCCGTGTCCATGTCGGACAAAACCTGAAAAGCACTCACGCTCTCGTGATCGAGCTCTTGGGTGTAGGAGGCCTCCTGCGCGCAGTTGCGACCCGAGCGACTGGGCACGTCGGCGTCATCGCCCGATCATCTGCAAAGCGACTCGTTCCGACTCTTGCGCCGGTCTCGTGGCCCGCGGTGTTGGCAGGCGCCACGGCGGCCGGTGCGCTGTCGTTGATCTTGCTGGTGTTGGGCACCGGCCTGGGTCTGTCGGCGGTGTCACCGTGGTCGGGGCAGGGTGTCAGCGGGATGACCTTCGGCACCTCAACCATTGTCTGGGTGACGCTCACGCAAATTGCGGCCGCTGGCATGGGGGGTTATCTGGCGGGCCGGCTGCGCGAGCGGTGGGCCGAGACGCATGTGGATGAAGTCTATTTTCGCGACACGGCGCACGGCTTCCTGGCCTGGGCACTGGCCACGATCGTCACGGCTGGCCTGTTGACGACGGCGGTCGGCGGGCTTGTCAGCGGCGGTGTGCAGGCGACGGCGTCCGCGGTCGCCGCGGGCGGCACGGCGGCGGCCACGTTGGCAGCGAAGGGGGCGGCCGAGGCCGATCGGCCGATGGCTGGTGACGCCGGGGCGTATCTGGTCGACACGCTGTTCCGTCGCGAC
This sequence comes from Burkholderiales bacterium, assembly GCA_040007475.1. Classification (GTDB taxonomy): domain Bacteria; phylum Pseudomonadota; class Gammaproteobacteria; order Burkholderiales; family Burkholderiaceae_C; genus LMDS01. Next base: position 7,530 of record JBDTVC010000192.1, on the reverse strand, counting down.
GCCAGCGCAACTGAGGGTGCAGCGCCGGCCGCTGCAACGTTGCCCGACGAAAACACGAAGTCATCGGTGGAGGTGACGCGGATACTTGCCAACGGGGTGACGTCGGGTGCCCTCTCACCCGAGGACACGCGGTATGTCGCTCAGCTCGTGGCCCAACGCACCGGCCTCGCGCCAGCGGATGCCGAGAAGCGTGTGACCGAGACCTTCACCCGGATTCAATCACGGGCGAAGGAAGTGGAAGCCAGCGCGCGCGAGGCGGCGGACAAGGCGCGCAAGGCCTCGGCGTACGCCGCGCTGTGGTTGTTCGTCTCGCTCCTGGCGGGTGCCTTCTCTGCCAGCCTGGCGGCGACCCTTGGCGGCCGCCGCCGTGATCAGTTCTAACGGAGACTCACATGCGCTCACTTCTGCTGTTCTTTCTCGGCATTCCCATTCCGATCATCATCCTGATCGCGCTGTTCTCGCATTGACGCGCGCTCGATCTTCGAGCCCGATGCTTGGGAAACCTGCTGTGGCTGCGACGACGTGAGCCGCATCGGATCGGGGCCGCGATGGTGCGGGTTTCGGCGTCGCGACTATCTGGGGCAATGCCAATCTCGTTCTTCTGCGCACGCTCGTATGCGCGCGCGATGCCCGCAGCTCGAAAGCGGCATCGCCAGAATGGCATGTGTCCTACGCTCTGTCTTCGTCTTGACCGATGCGACTCACTTCGCTCGGACGGCAGACTGCACGAGCCCGCCACAGACGCGTGGGCGCAACCTCTCAAAGGAGCATGATTGATGGCAATTGCAACGAAGGCAAGAAGCACCCCTGGCGCGTCCAAGCCGAAGGATGCGATCGCGCTGCTCAAAGCCGATCACAAGAAGGTCAGCGGGCTGTTCGATGAGTTCGAGAAGACCCGCGCGGCCTCCAAGAAGAAGGCGATCGTGGCCGAGATCTGCACCGAGTTGACGGTGCACACGACGATCGAGGAAGAGATCTTCTATCCCGCGGTCAAGGCCGCGCTGAAGGACCACGAACTCGTGCCCGAGGCGAACGTGGAACACGGCTCGGTGAAGGATCTCATCGCGCAGGTCCAAGGCGTCGAGCCGGATGGCGAGATGTACGACGCTCGCGTCAAGGTCATGGGCGAGTTCGTGAAGCATCACGTCAAGGAGGAACAGAACGAGATGTTCCCCAAGGCCCAGAAGGCCGAGGTCGACATGGTCGAACTGGGCGAGCAGATGCTGGCGCGCAAGGAGCAGCTCATGGCGGCGATGGCGTAGCGATCTGTCGAAGACAGTGGCAGCGCCATTGCCGGGATCGAGCCATGAAATCAGCGGGTCAGCTCTCACACGGAGCTGACCCGTTTCTCCCTTTCAGCGCTCGACCTCTAGTTCGGACTGAACACGTCCTGCGCGATACCGGCCGCCGTGAACAGGTAGTCGCGTGAATCCTCGAGCTGCTGGCGCAGGCGCCGCAGGTCTACGTCGAGCATGCGCCCCTTCCACTTGCGAACCTTGCCGGCGACGATCACCGTCTCGACATTGGTGCGGTCCATCAGCGACACCACCGCACCCGGCACGTGGTTGAGCGGTGCGACGTTGAGTGCCGTGGCATCGAGGATGATGATGTCGGCCTCCTTGCCTGGTGTCAGCGAGCCGACCTTCTTGTCCAGGCGCAGCGCCTTCGCACCGTTGATGGTGGCGTAGCGCAGCACGTCGCGCGTGGTGAGCAGCGGCGGGGCGCCGGCCGGCGGCGCGGGCCACCAGTTGCCGGTGGCGAAGCCCGGGTCGAGCGTCATCTGGTTCACGACCATGCGCTGCATGTTCATCATCGAGCGCATCTGCGTGAAGAAGTCGGCCGTCAGCGTGCATTCGACGTCGACGCTCAGCGAAGGCTCCATGCCCAGGCTCTGCATCTTCAGGATCGGCGGGATGCCGTGCCTCATGTTCATCTCGATGGGCACCGCGAGCGAGACCTGCACGCCGGCGTCCTTGGCCCGTTGCCAGGCGGAGTCCGACATCCCGGTCATGTGGATGAACAGGTTGTCGGGGCCGAGGCCGATGTTGCTATTGACGCCGCCCTGGCCCTGCGCAAGCTGATCGAGGATCGGCCGGATGCCGAATGGCGACAGGATGTGCGCCACGACCTGCAGCCCGAGGTCGCGCCCGATGGTCCACGCCTGCGAGTAGGTCTCGGGCCCGAGATAGACCTCGCCGCCCATGGTCATGTGCACCAGCTGATCGCTCGACGAGAACCACTTGCTCTTGATGCGCCTCGCGTCCTGGGGATACGCGTAGTTCGAAGCGTGGTTCGCGCCGGCGCCTTCGAAATAGCCGAAGGCGGCGCGCCGACCGGTGTCGAACAGCGCCTGGATCGCGGCGTCGGAGTGCTGCGGCGAGTGGTGGATCTGCGAGATGTCGTGCACAGTGGTGACGCCATCGTCGAGCTGGCTCAGGCCGCCGAACAGCTCGCTGATGTAGACGTCCTGCGGTCGGTACACCGGCGCGAAAGTCAGGAGGATCTTCTCGTAGTAGGTGTTGTTGGCGCTCGGCGTGTTCGATCCGTCGTTGATCAGCAGCCCATCGGCGAGAAAGCTGCGCAGCGCGGTCTCGAACTGGTGGTGGTGCGTATCGATGAAGCCCGGCATCACGATGCGGCCACGCGCGTCGATCACCGGAACGCCGTGCGCCGACAGGTTCGGCCCGACCGCCAGGATCTTCTTGCCTTCGACGAGCACGTCGGCCACGGGGAAGTCGCCCACCGCCTTGTCCATCGACATCACGGCTCCGCCACGGATCAGATATCGCCGGTCGCGATGCCCGGTGTACTCGGGCTCGCGAGCCTCGTTGTCGCTGCGCCCTTGCGCCCAGGCACCGCTGGCGCCGAACAGCGTGGAGGCACCTGCTGCCGCTGCCGTGCCGGCAGCCGCCTTCAGGAAGCCACGCCGCGAGTTCCAGAGCCGATTCGGTCGGGCTCGTTCGCAAAGAATGCACATGTCGTTGTCTCCGGTGTCGTTGTGGTCCCCCGCGATGCCCTCGCGAGCTGGGGTGCGCTCACGCGCATGGTCTATGGGTTGGGGTCGTCGCCCGTCATGTCGTAGTCGACCTGGTGACGCGCGCTGCGCAGGTCGCCAAGGCGGCGCCGCACGCGCAGGTGTTCGGGGTGCGTGGCGTAGTCGGCCAGCGCCTGCCGCGACGTGAAGTCGGCGATCAGCACGACCTCGCAGGCGTAGTCGACGCGGCTTTCATCGACGCCGACCTCGAGCGTCAGCATGCCGGGCACCCGCCCGCGCAGCGACGCGAACTCGTCCTTGACGAGCCGGCTGTTGTGGGCCTGGGCGCTGGCATCGTCACCGCGCACCGACCACATCACGACGTGTCTGATCATGGTGGCGACACTAGACTGCAGCCAGCGCACATGGAAGCTCACGACCGCAAAGCTGTGTTCCGCGTACTGGAAAACTGGGGGTAATCCCGTGGATCGCTGGACCGAAATCGAGCTCTTCGTTCAGGTGGCCGAACTCGGCAGCCTGTCGCGCGCCGCGGCGGCCACGGGCCTGTCGAACGCGGCGGCGAGCCGCCATCTGGCGGCACTCGAGCAGCGACTCTCGGCGCGGCTGGTCCAGCGCAACACCCGGCATCTGCACCTCACGGACGTCGGCGACGCGTTCTACCGCCGCTGCAAGCCGCTGCTGACGGAGTTGCGCGATGCCGAGAGCGCGGTCAACGCGACCGCGCTGAAGCCGACCGGGCAACTGCGCGTGATGGCTTCGCTGTCGTTCTCGATGATCGTGATCGCGCCATTGCTGGCCGAATTCAGCGAGCTCTATCCCGACCTGCGCGTCGAGGTCGTGACGTCGAATCGCTACACCGATCTGCTGGAGCACGGCATCGACGTGGCCATCCGAAACCGCGAGTTCGAGAGCGAATCGGGGATCACCGTGCGACGGCTCGCCGAGACCCAGCGCGTGCTCGCTGCGTCACCCCGCTATCTGGCGCGCTTCGGCGTGCCGCGCACACCGGATGAGCTGCGGCAACATCGGCTGTTGCTCTACACGCTGGCCAATCACCCGTACGAGTGGCGGTTGACCCGCGACGGTGTCGCCACCGCGGTGCACGTGCGCGGCGCGCTCGAGGCCAACGATGGCCAGGTGCTGCGGGCCGCGGCGCACCATGACCTCGGCATCCTGATGCAGCCCACCTACATCATTCACGATGATCTCGTGGCCGGCCGCCTGGTGCGCGTGCTCGAGGCGTGGGAGCTTCAGCGCCTGACCATCAACATCGCGTACCCGACACGGCGTCACCTGCCGGCCAACGTGCGCTGCTTCGTCGACTTTCTCGTCGAGCAGTTCGCGGAGCGCCGGTTCGAGCGGTGCTGGGCCGCGTGATCGGCATCGTCTGCGGCCACCGCGCGCGACAATACCCGCGTCGCGCACGGCCCGCCGGTTCGGCCGCCCCCACTTCGTCCGATCGCTCACGCAAGGATTCGCCATGCAGATGCCCGTCAACACGTTCAAGCAGGCGATGCACGACAAGCGGCGCAAGATCGGCCTCTGGGTCAGCCTCGCCGGCCCGTACACGGCCGAGGCGGTCGCAACGACCGGCTTCGATTGGCTGCTGATCGATGGCGAGCACGCGCCCAACGACGTGCGCAGCCTGCTCGGGCAGTTGCAGGCGGTCGCACCTTATCCGGCGCATGCGGTCGTGCGGCCGGTGACCGGCGACGTCGCGCTGATCAAGCAACTGCTCGACGTGGGCGTGCAGACGCTGCTGATCCCGATGGTCGAGACGGCCGAGCAGGCGGCGCAGATGGTCGCCGCCACGCGCTACCCGCCGCGCGGCATCCGTGGTGTCGGCAGCGGCGGGGCGCGCGCATCCCGTTGGAGCGGCATCAAGGACTACGCGCAGGAGGCCGATGCGCAGATGTGCGTGCTGGTGCAGGTCGAGAGCAAGCGCGGGCTGGCGAATCTGGCCGATATCTGCGCGGTCGAAGGTGTCGATGGCGTGTTCTTCGGCCCGGCCGACCTGTCGGCGTCGATGGGTCACCTCGGCAACGCGAACCACCCGGACGTGCTGCGCGCGATCGACGACAGCATCGAGACGATCAAGGCCGCCGGCAAGGCGCCGGGCATCCTGGTGTTCGACCGGGCGCTGGGCCAGCGTTACGTGGATGCGGGCGTGCTGTTCATCGCGGTCGGCGTCGACGCGATGCTGCTGACGCAGGCGTGTCGGCAGCTGTCGGCCTCGTATGCCTGAGAACGCGCGATGACCATCCACACCGACGAGATTCGGCGAAAATCCGCTGCGGATTCGTTGCAGTTCAGCGCCCGATGCGGCGCAGGGCGGGACGTGTTCGACGCGCTGGTGCGCAAGCTCGACCGGATCGACACCAGCTATCGCAATTGATCGCAGGAGTGGCGATGTCGCTGATCCAGTACCTCACCCACATCAACATCGAGTTCGGCGCGCGCAAGCTGCTGGCCGCCGAGTGCGAGCGCGTCGGCATCCGAAAGCCGCTGATCGTCACCGACGCGGGCGTGAAGGCCGCGGGCGTGCTCGCGATGGTGCAGGCCGCGCTGCCGGCCTCGCTGCAAGGCCCCGTGTACGACGGCACGCCGCCGAACCCGACCGAGGCGGCGGTGCGGGTGGCCACGGTGGTGTTCAACGAGCACGGTTGCGACGGCATCATCGCGGTCGGCGGTGGCTCGTCGCTCGACTGCGCGAAAGGGGTGGCGATCGCTGCGCGCCACCCGGGGCCGCTGAAGACCTACGCCACCATCGAAGGCGGCAGCCCGAAGATCACCGAGGCCGCCGTGCCGCTGATCGCGGTGCCGACGACCTCCGGCACGGGCAGCGAGGTCGCGCGCGGCGCCATCGTGATCGTCGACGACGGGCGCAAGCTCGGCTTCCACTCATGGCACCTGATGCCGCGCGGTGCGGTGTGCGACCCCGAGCTGACCCTCGGTCTGCCGCCCGGGCTCACGGCCGCGACCGGCATGGACGCGATCGCGCATTGCATGGAAACCTTCATGGCCGCGCCGTTCAACCCACCGGCCGACGGCATCGCGCTCGACGGCCTCGCGCGCGGCTGGGCCAACATCGAACGCGCCACGCGCGACGGGCAGGACCGCGATGCGCGGCTGCAGATGATGAGCACCTCGGTGCAGGGCGCGCTCGCGTTCCAGAAGGGCCTGGGCTGCGTGCACTCGCTGAGCCACTCGCTGGGCGGCAAGAACCCGCGGCTGCACCATGGCACGCTGAATGCCGTGTTCCTGCCGGCCGTGATCGCCTTCAACGCGAAGGCCGAGAGCGTGATCAAGGACCGGCGCCTGGAGCGCATGGCCGCCGCGATGGGACTGGCGAGTGCCGGCGACATCGGCCCGGCGATCAAGTCGATGAACGCGCGGCTCGGCTTGCCCGCGGGCCTGAGCGAGATGGAGGTCTCGGTCGACTGGTACGACCGCATCATCGACGGTGCGCTGGCCGATCACTGCCACAAGACCAACCCGCGCATCGCCAGCGCGGACGAGTACCGCGAGATGCTGGTCGCGTCGATGTGAGGTCGGCTCACCCATGACAAAGGCCCGGGCTCTTGCGACCCCGGGCCTTGTCGTTGATGCGGTCGCTGCTTACTGCAGCGCGACTTCGACGCGCCGGGCCTCGGCGTTGCCGCCGCTGCCGGTCAGCACCTCGGGCTTCTTCAGCTCGACCTTGTCGTCGGCGATGCCGGCGGTCTTGAGCGCCGCGGCCACCGCCATCGCGCGCTGTTTGGCGAGTTCCTCGTTCTTCGCGGCATCGCCGGTGGAATCGGTGTAGCCGCTGACGACGGCCTTCTTGCCCGCTGCGACGCCCTTGGCCACGTCCGCCAGTGCTGCTTCGGCGCCGGTGGCCAGATCGGCCTTGCCGCTGCCGAAGTAGAACTTCACCACGCCGTTCTCGACCTTGAACGATGCGCCGTCGGCCATCGCCGGGGCCACCGCGGCGGGTGTCATCGCCGTCGCGGGCGCCGAGCCGACCGGCAGCAGCGGCACGATCAGCAGCGCGACGATGTTGATGATCTTGATCAGCGGGTTCACGGCCGGGCCGGCGGTGTCCTTGTACGGGTCGCCGACCGTGTCGCCGGTCACTGCGGCCTTGTGGGCCTCGCTGCCCTTGCCGCCGTGGTGGCCGTCTTCGATGTACTTCTTCGCGTTGTCCCAGGCGCCGCCGCCGGTGCACATCGAGATCGCGACGAACAGGCCGGTCACGATCGTGCCCATCAGCATGCCGCCGAGTGCAGCGGCGCCGAGGAACAGGCCGACCAGGATCGGCACGACCACCGGCAGCAGGCTCGGCACGATCATTTCCTTGATCGCGGCCGTGGTCAGCATGTCGACCGCAGCGCTGTAGTCGGGCTTGCGCTTGCCGGCCATGATCGCGCCGTCCTGGAACTGACGCCGGACCTCCACCACCACCGAGCCCGCGGCACGGCCGACCGCCTCCATTGCCATCGCGCCGAAGAGGTAGGGGATCAGGCCGCCGATGAACAGGCCCACGATCACCTTCG
>JBDTVC010000191.1:0-9386 GCA_040007475.1 Burkholderiales bacterium | reverse complement strand
CGACCCGCGCAGCGACCTGTTCTCGCTCGGTGTGCTGCTCTACCACCTGACGACCGGCGCGCGCCCCTTCGGCTCGCCGACCAGCGCGCGCGGGCTGCGCGAGCGCCTTTACCGCGACCCGGTCTCGCCCCGCGCGCTGCGACCCGACTGCCCGGCGTGGTTGCAGGAGCTGATCCTGCGGTGCCTCGAGGTCGACCCGGCCAAGCGGCACCAGACCGCCGCGCAGCTCGCGTTCGACCTGCAGCACCCCGACCAGGTCGCGCTCACCGACCGCGCCGATCGCGTCGCACGCGCCGGCACGCTCGGCGTGATGAAGCGCTGGTTCAAGGCGGTCGGTGCGGAGGCGCCGAGCACCGACGGCGCGGCCGAGCAGACCGTGCGCAGCCCCATCCTGCTCGCCGCGGTCGACGTGCACGGCGCCGAGCCCGCGTTGCTCGAGGCGGTGCGCCACACGGTGCAACGCCTGCTGCAGACTTCGCCCGGCGCGCGCCTGGCCTGCCTCACGGTGATGAAGATCAACCGCATCGGCATGGACGAGCTCACCGACGCCGACGGCAACAGCAAGCACCTGAACCTGCTGGTGCAACTCAAGCACTGGGCGCGGCCGGTGACGCAGGGCCTGAGCGAACCGACCAAGGACGGTGGCGAAGCCGGCCGCGTGACGTTTCATGTGCTCGAAGCGCCCGATGCCGCGAGCGCGATCATCGACTACGCGCGCAAGAACCAGGTCGACCACATCGTGATGGGCGCGCGCAGCAGCGGCGGGCTGCGGCGCTACCTGGGCAGCGTCTCGGCGCGCGTCGTCGTCGAGTCCGACTGCACCGTCACGGTCGTGCGCGATCCGGCCTCAGGCAGCGCCGGGCAGCCCCAAGCCGGCTGAGCGCCCCCTCCGGGGGCAGGCACGAAGTGCCGTGGGGGTTGTCATTTCATGCGGGTAGCGGCCAGACCGCATCGCCACCGACGGCGTAGAAGCGCCGATCCGGCGCGGCTTCGGCGATCCAGCCGCCGGTGAACTCGCCGAACGCGGGCAGGACTGCCTGCCGCGCATCGCCCACGAAGCATGGCAAGCGCAGGCTGTCACGCCCGCTACCATGAATCTTGCGCGCCGGATGCAGATGGCCGGCCAGCACGAAGTGCGTCGCATGCGCCTGCGGGTGATGGCAGCACGCGAACGGCCCGAGGAGATGCGGCTCGTCGACGACCTCGATGCGCAAGCCTGGCGGCGGGTCGCCCGCGCGGCTGTCATGGTTGCCGCGCACCAGCGTCATCGCCACCGGCCCATGCCGCGAGCGCCACGCATCGAGCCCGGCCATCACGCTGGTCGTGCGGGCCGCGGCCGCGTGCAGGAAGTCACCAAGGAACACGATGCGATCAGGTGCATGCCGGGCGATCAACGCATCGAGCCGGGCGAGGTTCTCTTGCGTCGTGCCGCCCGGAACCGGTTGGCCCAGCGCCCGGTAGGTCGCGGCCTTGCCCAGGTGCAGATCGGCGACGAACAGTGCGCGGCCCGCCGGCCACCAGAGCGCGCGCTCGGGCAGCAGGTGCAGCGTTTCTTCGGCCCAACGGACCACGCAAGGTGTTGATGTCACGACACGATTGAACCAGAAGCGCTCACAGCGGCGGCAGCGGCCGCGACGGCTTGCGCTCGCGGCGTGGCGGGCGCTTCGGGCTCGTCTCCTGGCCGAACGCGAGCGTGCCCCTGACCTGCTCGATGCCGCCGACCACGAGCGTGCCGCCAGCGGCCTTCTCGAGCTGCTCGACCATGCGGGCGATGCGTGCGGCCACGCTCTCGTTCGAGAGCTTCTCGCGGAACATTTCGACCATCAGCGGGAACGCGAACGGCGTCGGTCGCACGAGCGCCTTCAGCACGAGGCGCTGCGCCGCCATGCGCGCCAGGCTCGCGCGCAGCCGGCCGATGTCGAGCTCCTGCGCGAGCAGCTCCTGCTCGGCCTGCAGCAGCAGCTTGTTCGCCGGGTCGTACTTGCGGAACACCTCCCAGAACAGCACTGAAGAAGCCTGCAGCTGCTTGCCGCTGCGCTTCTCGCCCGGGTAGCCCTGGAAGATCAACCCCGACACGCGGGCGATCTCGCGAAAGCGGCGCTGTGCGAGCTCACTCGCGTTCAGGCTCGCGAGCACCTCGTGCAGCAGCGCCTCGTCGTCGACGCTGCGCAGCAGGCTCGGCAGCAGCGCGGGCCAGTCGATCGCGGTCGCGCTGAGCAGCTCGAAGCCGTGGTCGTTGACCGTGATCGAGAACGTGCGCGGCTCGCTCTGCGCCGCGCGCCACGCGATCAGGCTGGCCAACCCGAGGTGCACCGAGCGGCCGCCGAACGGATACAGGAACAGGTGCGTGCCTTCGCGCGTGTTCAGCACTTCGGCGAGCAGGGTGTGAGGCGTTGGCAGCGCCGACCACCGCTGCTGGATGTCGAGCAACGGCCGCACGCACTGCAGCTCGGGCGTCTCGAAGCGCCCCTCGCCCGCGAGCGCGAGCTGCTGCACGACCGCATCGGCCAGCGTGCTCGACCACGCCATGCGGCCGCCGCTCCAGCGCGGCACGGCAGCGCGGTTCGTCGTCGCACGCTTCACCCAGGCCGTCATCTCGCGGATGCGGATCAGCTCGAGCAGGCGGCCGCCGAACATGAAGCAGTCGCCCGGCTTCATGCGCGCAACGAAGCTCTCTTCGACACTGCCGAGCCGCGCGCCACCCTGGACCTGCACCGCGATGCTGGCGTCGCTGACGATGGTGCCGATGTTCATGCGGTGGCGCCGTGCGAGCCGCGCATCGGGCACGCGCCAGACGCCGTCGGCATCCGGCACCGCGCGCTGGTAGTCCGGGTAGGCGGCGAGCGATGGGCCGCCCTGCGAGACGAACGCCAGGCACCAGTCCCAGCTCTCGCGCGAGAGGCGCGCGTACGCCGCCGTGCCGCGCACTTCGTCGTACAGCGCGTCGGGCACGAAGCCGCCGCCGAGCGCCACCGTCACCAGGTGCTGCACGAGCACGTCGAGCGGCTGCTCGGGCGAGCTGCGCGCCTCGATGTGCCCGGCCGCGATGGCCGCGCGCGCGGCCGCGCCTTCGACGATCTCGAGGCTGTGCGTCGGCACCAGCGTGATGCGGGATGGCCGGCCCGGCGCATGGCCCGAGCGCCCCGCCCGTTGCAGCAGGCGCGCCACGCCCTTCGGCGAACCGATCTGCAGCACGCGCTCGACCGGCAGGAAGTCCACCCCCAGGTCCAGGCTCGAGGTGCAGACCACCGCCCTGAGCGTGCCGCTCTTGAGCCCGAGCTCGACCCACTCTCGCACCTCGCGGTCGAGCGAGCCGTGGTGCAGCGCGATCTCGCCGGCCCACTCGGGCCGCGCCTCCAGCATCGCGTGGTACCAGATCTCCGATTGCGAGCGCGTGTTGGTGAAGACCAGCGTGGTGCTGCTCGCCGCGATCTCGTCGATCACCTGCGGCAGCATCGTGAGGCCGAGGTGCCCGCCCCACGGGAAGCGCTCGGCGCGGCCCGGCAGCAGCGAGTCGATCACGAGCTGCTTCGGCAACTCGCCCTGCACCAGAACGCCGTCCTCAGCGCCGAGCAACGCGCGCATCGCCTCGTGCAGATTGCCGAGCGTGGCCGACATGCCCCAGACGCACAGCCCCGCGTTCCAGCGCTTCAGCCGCGCCAGCGCGAGCTGCACCTGCACACCGCGCTTGTTGCCGAGCAGCTCGTGCCATTCGTCGACGACGACCAGCCGGATGCTGCCGAGCACCGCCTGCGCATCGGCGCGCGCGAGCAGCAGCGACAGGCTCTCGGGCGTTGTCACGAGCACGGTCGGCAGGCGCTTGCCTTGAGCGGCGCGCTCGGCCGACCCGGTGTCGCCGCTGCGCGCACCGGCGCTCCACGGGTGGATTTCCACACCAAGCGCCTCGAGCGGCTGCTCGAGTGCGCGCAAGGTATCGGCCGCGAGCGCACGCATCGGCGTGAGCCACAGCACGGTGAGCGGCTGGGCACTCTGCGCTCGTGCGGATGCAGGCTTCGCGAACGCACGCAGCGCGCCCAGCCACACCGCATAGGTCTTGCCGGCGCCGGTCGTCGCGTGCAACAGGCCGGAGCGACCGTTGGCGATCGCCTTCCAGACCTCCTTCTGAAAGGCAAATGGCTTCCAGCCACGCTCCGCGAACCACGCATCGAGCGCCCGCTTCGCGATCACCGTTGCATTGCTCATGTCGGCAGCAACGCAGCCAGCGTGACGAGGGTGTCCGCTTCCCCGACCGGCTTGTCCTCGCGCCAGCGCAGCATGCGCGGGAATCGCACCGCGATGCCGCTCTTGTGCCGCGTGCTGCGCGCGATGCCCTCGAAGCCGAGCTCGAACACCAGCGTCGGCTTGACACTGCGCACCGGGCCGAAGCTCTCGATCGTGGTCTTGCGGATCACCGCATCAACGCGCGCCATCTCGGCATCGGTCAGCCCCGAATAGGCTTTCGCGAACGGCACGAGCTTGCGTTCGGGCTGGTCCGCCGCGGCGTCCCACACCGCGAAGGTGTAGTCGCTGTAGAGGCTGGCACGTCGGCCGTGGCCGCGCTGGGCGTAGATCAGCACGGCGTCGATGCTGAGCGGGTCGATCTTCCACTTCCACCAGGTGCCGACATCCTTCGTGCGGCCGACACCGTACTGCGCGTCGCGCTGCTTCAGCATCATCCCTTCGACCCCCAGCGTGCGCGCGGCTTCGCGCTGGCGGGCAAGTTCGGGCCAGCTGTCGCCGCCGAGCACCGGGCTCGCGATCAACGACGGATGCGCCGCATCGCGCAGCAGCGCATCGAGCAAGGCGCGGCGCTCCGCCAGCGGCAGCGCGCGCAGGTCGCGCGCCTGCCATTCGAGCAGGTCGTAGGCCAGCAGCACGACGGGCAGATCACGCAGCAGCTTCGCGCCCACCGTCTTGCGGCCGATGCGCTTCTGCAGTTCGGCGAACGGCTGCGCGCGCTCGTCGCGCCAGACGACGATCTCGCCGTCGAGCACGGTGCCGTCGGGCAGCGTCGCACCCAGCGTGGCGAGCTCGGGGTATCGATCGGTCACCAGCTCCTCGCCGCGCGACCACAGCCAGACCTGCCCGGCGCGCTTGACGAGCTGCGCGCGAATGCCGTCCCACTTCCACTCGACGATCCAGTCGGCTGGCGGGCCGAGCGTGGCGTCGAACTGATCGAGCGCGATGTTGAACGGGTGCGCGAGAAAGAACGGGTACGGCTGGCCGCTCGTCTGCTGGTCCTGTTCGCCGGCGCTCTCTGCGGCGATCAGCGTCGCGTAGTCGGCCGCCGTGGGCCGGGCGCCGATGTGCGTGTAACCCATCAGTCGCTGCGCGACGCGCTTCGCGTCGAGCCCGCCCACTGCCGCCAGCGCCTGCGTGACCTGCAGCCGCGACACGCCGACGCGAAAGCCGCCGGTGAGCAGCTTGAAGTACACGAAGCGCTCGTCCGGCGCGAGCTCTCGCCACTGCACGCGCAGCGTGTCGGCAACCTGCTCCGGCGGCTGGCCGCGCAGCGGCAGCAGATGCTGCTCGATCCATTCGGCCAGGCCGCGCGGCTGCGCGTCAGTCGGTGTCGGCAGCAGCAGCGATATGGTCTCGGCCAGGTCGCCGACTGCCGCGTAGCTCTCGTCGAACAGCCACTCGGGCAGCCCGGTGACCTCGCGCGCCAGCGACCGCAGCAGCTTCGTCGGCACGAGCTGGCGCGGCTTGCCGCCGGCGAGGAAGTAGACCGCCCAGGCGGCGTCGGGTGCCGATGCCGCACGCAGATAGCGTTGCAGCGCCGCCTGCTTGGCCAGGCTCGACGTGCTCGCATCGAGCTCGCGGTACAGCGCGGCGAAGGCCTTCATGTCGCGATCGCCTGGTCGGCGATGTCGTCGTCGCCGTACTCGGTCTTGAAGCCCTGGGCGTCGAGCCCGTGCTCGGTGAGCCAGCGCACCAGCACGGCCACGCTGCCGTGCGTGACCAGCACGCGCTCGGCGCCGGTGCCGTCGATCGCCTTCAGCAGCCCGGGCCAGTCGGCGTGGTCCGACATCACGAAGCCGCGATCGACGCCGCGCCGCCGCCGCGTGCCGCGCAGTTGCATCCAGCCGCTCGCGAACGCGTCCGCGTAGTTCCCGAAGCGCTTCATCCAGGGCGTGCCCTGGGCTGACGGTGGTGCGAGCACCAGCGCGCGCTGCAGCACGGCCGCGTCGACCTGCGGATCGCTCACGCGCAGCGTCGGCGGCAGGGCGACGCCGGCCGCGCGATAGACCTCGTTGAGCGGCTCGACCGCACCGTGCACGACGATGGGCCCGATGCCCGCGTCCACACCGTGCAGGATGCGCTGCGCCTTGCCGAACGCGTAGCAGAACAGCACCGATCCGCGGCCCTGATCGGCGTTCGCACGCCACCAGTCGTCGATCGCGGCGCACAGGCTGGCCTGCGTCGGCCAGCGGTAGATCGGCAGGCCGAAGGTCGACTCGGTGATGAAGGTGTCGCAGCGCACCGGCTCGAATGGCGGGCAGGTGCCGTCGGGCTCGGTCTTGTAGTCGCCCGAGGCGACCCAGACCCGGCCGCGGTGTTCGAGCCGCACCTGCGCCGAGCCCAACACATGCCCGGCCGGGTGCAGCGAGACGCGCACGCCGTGGTGATCGATCGCCGCGCCGTACGGCAGCGTCTGCAGGGTGATGTCGGCACCGAGCCGGGCGCGCAGCGTGCCGGCGCTGTCGGTATGGGCCAGGTAGTGCCGGTGGCCGGTGCGCGCGTGGTCGGAATGGGCATGCGTGATCACCGCGCGATCGACGGGGCGCCACGGGTCGATGTAGAAATCGCCCGGCGGGCAGTACAGCCCTTCGGGGCGGGCGACGACGAGGTCGTGGGGACGGGCGTTGTCCATCGCTCATCATTGCAGCACAGCCCTGATCCCGCTGTCGGACGCGATGCCACTGCGCAGGCAGGTGCAGGTGTGCGGTTTAACCGACACCACGCTTCGAGGTCCGGTGCTACCTTTGCACCGCCATGAAGAAGCTCTGGGACATTTCCCCCCCGATCGCCCCCGACTCGCCGCTGTTCCCGGGCGACACGGGCTACTCGCAGCAGTGGACCGCGACGATCGCGCCCGGCTGCCCCGTCAACCTGAGCGCGATCACGATGTCGCCGCACATCGGCGCGCATGCCGATGCGCCGCTGCACTACGGCGAGGGTGCGGCGACGATCGGTCAGGTCGACCTCGCGCCCTACCTCGGCCCGTGCCGCGTGATCCATGCGATCGGCTGCGGGCCGCTGGTCCGCGTCGAGCATCTGGCGCATGCGCTGAACGACCTCCCGCCGCGCGTGCTCGTGCGCACCTGCGTGACGGCACCGACCGCGTGGTCGCCGGAGTTCAGCGCGTTCGCACCCGAGACCATCGTCGCCCTCGCCGCACTCGGCGTTCAACTCGTCGGCATCGACAGTCAATCCGTCGACCCGGCCGACAGCAAGACGCTCGACAGCCACCACCACCTGCTGCGACTGAACCTGCGCGTGCTCGAGAACCTCGTGCTCGACGACGTGCCCGCGGGCGACTACGAACTGATCGCCCTGCCCCTGAAACTGACGCACGCCGACGCCTCGCCGGTGCGCGCGATCCTGAGAGAACTGTGATGACCACGCGTGAAGACTGCCTCGCCCGCGACGCCGCCGATCCACTCGCTCCGCTGCGCCACGAATTTGCGCTCCCCGAGGGCGTGATCTACCTCGACGGCAACTCGCTCGGCGCCCTGCCGAAGGCGACCGCCACGCGCGTGCAGCAGGTGACGACCGACGAGTGGGGCACCGGCCTGATTCGCAGCTGGAACACCGCCGGCTGGATCGATCTGGGGCAGCGCATCGGCAACAAGATCGCCGCCCTCGTCGGTGCGGGCGAGAACGAGCTGATCGTGGCCGATTCGACCTCGCTCAACCTCTACAAGGTGCTGAGCACCGCGATCGCGCTGCAGAAGCTGGATGCGCCCGGGCGCCGCATCATCGTCTCGGAGCGCAGCAACTTCCCGACCGATCTCTACATCGCCGAGACGCTGGCGCGCGAGCACGGCATGACGCTGGTGCTGATCGATGCCGACGACCTCTCGGTGCACCTGAACGACCAGCTCGCGGTGCTGATGCTCACGCACGTGAACTACCGCACCGGCCGCATGTTCGACATGGCGCAGGTCACGCGCGACGCGCATCGCGCGGGCGCGCTGATGGTGTGGGACTTGGCGCACTCTGCGGGCGCGGTGCCGGTCAACCTCAAGGGCACCGGCCCGATCGAAGAGGCTGCCGACTTCGAAGGACGGGACCGCGAAGCCGCAGACTTCGCCGTGGGCTGCGGCTACAAGTACCTCAACGGCGGGCCGGGCGCGCCAGCCTTCGTCTGGGCGCATCCGCGACACCTCGCGCGCATGGACCGCGAGCAGCTGCGCCAGCCGCTGTCGGGCTGGCTCGGCCACGCCGCGCCGTTCGAGTTCACGACCGACTACCGGCCGGCACTCGGCATCCAGCGCTTCGTCTGCGGCACGCCAGCGCTGTTGTCGATGTCGGCGCTCGACTGCGGCGTCGACGTGTTCATGCGCGCCGAGGCCCTCGGCGGTCTGTCGGCGTTGCGCCGCAAGTCGCTGGCGCTGACCACGCTGTTCATCGAGCTCGTCGAAGCGCGCTGCGCGGGCCACGACCTCACGCTCGTCACGCCGCGCGAACCCGCGCAGCGCGGCAGCCAGGCGAGCTTTGCGCACGCGACGGGCGCCTATCCGATCATGCAGGCGCTGATCGCGCGCGGCGTGATCGGCGACTTCCGCGCACCCGATCTGCTGCGCTTCGGCTTCACGCCGCTGTACACGAGCTTCACCGACGCGTGGGACGCCGCCTCCCACCTGCTGGCGGTGCTCGACTCCGGCGAGTGGAAGCAAGCGCGCTTCAACCAGCGCGCGGCCGTGACCTGACCCGAAAGCCATCGATGACCAGCCCCACCGAAAAGATCGTCGCCGACGAAGGCGCCAAGCTCGATTTCTCCAAGGACATGAGCTACGGCGACTACCTGCACCTCGACGCGGTGCTGAGCGCGCAGCACCCGCTCTCGCCCGCGCACGACGAGATGCTGTTCATCGTGCAGCACCAGACCAGCGAGCTGTGGATGAAGCTGCTGCTGCACGAGCTGACCGCCGCCGTGCAGTGCGTGACGCGCGACGAACTCGGCGCGGCGTTCAAGATGCTGGCGCGCGTCAGCAAGATCATGGAGCAGCTCGTGCACGCGTGGGACGTGCTCGCCACGATGACGCCGCCCGAGTACTCGGCGCTGCGGCCTTACCTGAGCAACAGCAGCGGCTTCCAGAGCGGTCAGTACCGCTGCATCGAGTTCATGCTCGGCAACAAGAACGCGGCGATGCTCAAGC
>JBDTVC010000190.1:0-9424 GCA_040007475.1 Burkholderiales bacterium | reverse complement strand
GCGTATTCATGACACCGCTGGGCTGGGGCTGGGCAGCGGCCGTCTGGGGCTACGCGCTGGTATGGTTCCTCGCCAATGACCGTATCAAGCTGCTGGCCTACCGCATCTTTGACCCCAAGGGGTGCCAGCCGGTGCCGGCAGCCAGATCCGAGGACAAGCCTGAAGCCAAAACTGCGCCTGCACTTGCTGCCGATGCCAAAGTGCAGCCCGACAAGACCCATCCAGCGGCTCCGTCCAAAGCCGAAGCCGTCGCGCCCCCCGTGGTCAAGCCGGAAGCGCCTGCAAATCTGAAGCCGCAGATCGCCGCCCGCGCCTATGAAATCTACGAGCAACAGGGCCATCGGGACGGTCAATCAGCCCAGAACTGGGACCAGGCCGAGCATGAGATTCGCAAGGCCGAATCACAACCAGCGAACGAGGCGGCACCGCAGCCAGCGGCAAAGGACAAGTCGTTGACGGACACACAGGCCGAGCCGAACCCGCAAGCGAAGGCCGCACCGAAGGCTGAACCCGAGGCCGGGCCGCAGTCCGATCTGACGCCGCAGTTGATCGAGCGTGTGCACAAACTCTATGAGGACTTGGGGCGCCAGGACATCCAAGCCGTCGAAGAATTGGAAACGGCGCAGCGCAAGGGTCGGCATCCGTGATCCGTACCAGACATCGAGCGAGAGCGTTTGCAGGTTGAACAAGAAAGCAAATCGTAAATCGTTCCGTCAGCAGATCAGGCGCGCGTGTCCCGCTGAGCCTGCAGCCGGAAGTCAAGGGGTAACCGCGTCATGAAACAAGCCATCGTCGTCTTCAATTCCGGCTCCACCAGTCTGAAGTTCGGTGCCCAGGCATTCCCGGGGCTGCCGCAGGTGGCCTGCTTCGACTCCTCTTTTCATCGCACGATGCCAGAGGTGGCCCAGACCTATGCGTTGCCCAAGGACGTGCGCGATGCCGGGGTGCGCCACTGGGGCTACCACGGCATCTCCTTCGACTACATCAGCCGGCAGTTGCCAACATTCGCCCCGCAGGCGCGGCGCGTGATCGTCGCGCACCTCGGCGGCGGGGCCAGCCTGTGCGCGTCGTTCTACCTGCTGCGCAGCAAGCGCTTCGATGACGCTGCCCTCGAAAAGATGCTGTACGAACGCTCCGGGCTGCTCGGACTGTCCGGCACCAGCGGCGACATGCGGATGCTGCAGAACAGTGCCGACCCGCGAGCCATCGCCGCAGTGGAGCACTTCGTCTACGCGATGCTCAAGACCATCGGCGGCTACATCGCTGTGCTTGGCGGGCTCGATGCGCTGGTTTTCACCGCGGGCATCGGCGAGAACTCGGTGCCGCAACGCGCGGCGTTGTGCGGCAAGCTGGCCGGTATGGGCGTGAAGCTGGACGAGCAGGCCAATCAGACTGGCGGGCCGCGCATTTCCGCGCAGGACAGTGACGTATCGGTCTGGGTCATCCCCACTGACGAAGAGTCGATGATCGCGCAGCAGGCGCTGGCGCTGGTCGGGCTTTGATGCTGCTGGCAGGCGCCGGACGCGAAGAAAAACCGGTCTTGGGTGCGGCAACGAACAGTATTCGACGCGCCGAACCAGCCACACTGGGGCCCGCGCCTGAACCACAGATGCCACGCCCAGCAGCGAATACAAACCACATCACCCGCGCCACTGGACGAAGCGAAGCGCCAACAATCATCCCGCCTCGTACCTCGAAGGAGTTCTCCATGTCAGTCCCCTACGCGACACTTTTTCATGTGTTGCTCTACAGCCCGGCCTTCTCCGAAGCGCCGCACAGCAACGAGGCGCGTCTGATGCAACGCCTGCTTGATGCGCTCGCCGGATACGACTATCGAACCGACGTCGTGCCGACCTTGGCGGGGGCCGTGGTCGCGGCCGAAAGCGACATGTCAATTGGCTGCTTCCTGCTCGACATCGACGGACCGAACGAGGACGAGGTCCAGGCACTGATCCATACCATCCGCCACGAGCGCGGCCTGGATACACCGATTTACCTTATCAGCGAACTGAAAGGCGTTGAGTCGCTGTCGCTGGCGCCGATGGGCGAGGTCACAGGTTACATCTACCTGGACCACGAAACGCCGGCCTTCTATGCCAAGGAGACGATCTTCGCGCTCGAGCGGTATGCCGTCAGCCTGAAGCCGCCGTTCTTCGGCACGCTGATGGACTACGACTACGAGGGCAACCAGATGTGGGCCTGCCCCGGGCACCAGGGCGGTGCGTTCTACCGGCGCAGTCCCGCCGGCCGGCTGTTTGTCGAGCACCTGGGCGAAGCCATCTTTCGCAACGACATCGACAATTCGGTGCCCGAACTCGGCGACCTGCTGACCCATGTCGGCCCGGCCCTGGCCGCGCAGATGGAAGCGGCCAAGGTATTCGGCGCGGACCGCACCTACTTCGTCCTGAACGGAACCTCGACCTCGAACCGGATCGTGACAGCTGCGTTGCTCAAGCGTGGCGACCTGGTGCTGTTCGATCGCAACAACCACAAGTCCATCCATCAGGGGGCCCTGCAACTGGCGGGGGCGATCCCGATCTACCTGGAGACCGATCGCAACCCGCAGGGGCTGATCGGCCCGATCGACTTCGACGCGCTCGACGAGACGAAGCTGCGAGAACATATCCGCATCCATCCGCTGGTCACCGACAAGGAGGCCTGGAAGCGCGAGCGGCCGTTCCGGCTGGCGATCGTCGAGCAGTGCAGCTACGACGGCACGATCTACAACGCCGGCAGCCTGATCGGGCGTATCGGTCATCTGTGCGACTACGTGCACTTCGACGAGGCCTGGGCCGGCTTCATGAAGTTCCACCCGCTATTTGCCGGCCACTTCGCAATGGGGCTGGAGCATCTCGATGCGTCGAGCCCGGGCATCGTCGCCACACAGTCGACCCACAAGCAGCTCGCCGGCTTCTCGCAGGCCTCGCAGATCCATGTGCGGGACGAACACATCAAGGGCCAGGCGCGGCGCACCGAGCACCGGCGTTTCAACGAAATGTACATGCTGCATTGCTCGACATCGCCGTTCTATCCCCTGTTCGCCAGCCTGGACGTCGATGCGCAGATGCACAAGGGGCGCAACGGCATGGTTCTGTGGGACGACGCGGTCCGCGTCGGCATTGAGGTGCGCAAGAAGCTGCGCACGTTGCGCAAGCAGTTCATCGCCGAAGCGAAAAGCGTGCGCAGCGCCTGGTTCTTCGACCCCTTCGTGCCAGATGTCGTGACCATCGAAAGCTCTGGGTTCAGTCTGCCGCTCGACAACGTGCCGTGGGAGGACATTCCCACCGATGTGCTGGCGCGCGAGAGCGCCTGCTGGGCGCTGACACCCGGCGCCCGCTGGCACGGCTTCCGGCATGCCGCGCCCGACTGGGCCATGACCGACCCGAACAAGCTGACCCTGCTCACGCCCGGCTTCGACCGAAACACGGGTGAATACAGCGAGAACGGCATCCCGGCCACGCTGCTCGCGGCCTATCTGCGCGAGCACAACATCGTGCCCGAGAAATGCGACCTCAACAGCATCCTGTTCCTGCTCACGCCGGCGGTTGAGGCCGGCAAGAGCGCATCACTGATCTCGCGTCTGGTCGCGTTCAAGGCGCTTTACGATCTTGATGCGCCGCTCGCCGACGTGTTGCCCTCGACGATAGCGCGCTACCCGGTGCGTTATGCCGGCTATACGCTGCAGCGCCTGTGCGATGAGATGCATACCTTCTACCGCGAACACGACATCGCCAACCTGCAGCGGCTGTGTTTCCGCGGCGAGCATTTCCCCGAACAGGCGATGTCGGTTCAGGCAGCGTCGGAGGCCCTGGTCGGCAACGAGGTCGACTATCTCCCACTGACGCAGTGCAAGGACCGGATTGCGGCCACGCTGGCGCTGATCTACCCGCCCGGCATCGGCATCGTGGTACCGGGGGAGAGGTATGACGAGCGGGCGCAGCCGATGCTGGACTACTTCCTCGTTTTCGAGCAGGCTTTCAACCGCTTTCCCGGCTTCGAATTCGAAGTGCAGGGCGTGTACGCCGACACCGTCGACGGCCGCGTCGTATTCCACACCTACGTCGTCCAGGAACCTAAATGAACCCCATCTCGACCGTGCCAGGCAAGACCGTGCCAGGCATCCTTTATCGGCGCCGCGTCCTGGTCGTGCACAACGGTGCCGACGGTTCAAATGCCAGTAGCCGGGCCACGTCCGCACTGATCGCCGCCTTGCGTGATCGCGACATCGATGTCATCGACGCCGCTTCCGTCGACGAAGCTGTTGCACAGATCGCGATGCATTCGCTGCTGCAGGCCGTGCTGATCGACTGGGATCTGGCCGGAGAAAAGCACCACGGCGGCGCGCGCGAGGTGATCGCTGCGGTGCGCGCGCGCGCTCTGCATCTGCCGATCTTCCTGCTGGCAGCCAGCGGCTCGGTGCACGACATGTCGGCCGAGGTGCTTGCCGAGGTGAACGACTACGTCTGGCTGTTCGAAGACACGCCGGACTTTATCGGCGGGCGCGTCGACGCCGCTATCGATCGGTACCGCGCCACGCTGCTGCCACCAATGTTCAAGGCGCTTGCCCAGTTCGCCGGGCAGTACGAATATTCCTGGCACACGCCGGGTCATGCCGGCGGCACGGCATTCATGAAGCATCCGGCCGGCCGCGCCTTCGTGGAGTTCTTCGGCGAGGAACTGTTCCGCTCGGATCTGTCGATCTCGGTCGCCGAGGTGGGCTCGCTGCTGGACCATTCCGGGCCGATCGGCGAGGCCGAGCGCAACGCAGCGCGTGTGTTCGGCTCCGACCGCAGCTACTTTGTCACCAACGGTTCGTCGACCTCGAACCGGGTGATCCTGATGGCCAGTGTCACGCGCAACCAGATCGCACTGTGCGACCGCAACTGCCACAAATCGGTGGAGCACGCCATGACGCTGTCGGGCGCCATTCCGACCTACCTGATGCCTGTGCGCAACCACCTTGGCCTGATCGGGCCGATCCCGTCGCGACGCCTGAGTGCAGCGGCCGTGCGCAAGAGCATCGTGGCCAACCCGCTGGTGACCTCGGACATCGATCCGCACGCCGTGCATGCGGTCATCACGAATTCGACCTACGACGGCCTGTGTTACGACGTCGAACGCGTCGAGGCGCAGATTGGCAAGTCGGTGGACCGGCTGCATTTCGACGAGGCCTGGTACGGTTATGCGCGTTTCCATCCGATGTATGCCGGACGCTTCGCGATGCGCGGCGATCCGGCCACACCTCGCCCTGACGGACCGACAGTATTCGCCACGCAGTCGACGCACAAGCTGCTCGCGGCGCTGTCGCAGGCTTCGTACATCCACATCCGCGACGGTCGCCGCCCGATCGCGCACGCGCGCTTCAACGAAGCCTTCATGATGCATGCGTCGACATCGCCGCAATACGCCATCATCGCCTCCAACGACGTTGCCGCGGCGATGATGGACGGACCCTCGGGTGAGGCATTGATGTCCGAGGCGATCACTGAGGCCATTGCCTTCCGCCAGACGCTGGCGCGACTGAAGACCGAGTTCGATGCACGGGGCGACTGGTTCTTCGGCGTCTGGCAACCCGATACCGTGGACGAAGGCAAGGGCCATCGCAAGACGCCGTTCCACCTCGCCGACGCGAAGCGGCTCGCGCGTGATCCCAAGGCATGGACACTGCGCCCGGGCGATGACTGGCATGGTTTTCCCGATCTCGACGATGGTGAATGCATGCTCGACCCGATCAAGGTCTCGGTCGTCACCCCGGGAATGAGCCGCAGCGGCAAGCTGAGGTCCCGCGGCATTCCTGCGCCGCTGCTGACGGCCTATCTCGATGCGCAAGGCATCATTGTCGAGAAGACCACCGACTTCACGTGCCTGTTCCTGTTCTCGATGGGCATCACGCGTGGCAAGTGGGGCACGCTGGTGAATGCGCTGCTCGGCTTCCACCGCGACGTGGCCGCCAACACGCCGCTTGCGCGGGCCATTCCTGCACTGGCCGCGGCCCACCCTGAGCGTTACGGCGCCATCGGGCTACGCGACCTCGCCGAGGCCATGTTCGCAGCGTCTGCAAAACACAAGACCACCGAGTTCATGTCGGCGGGTTTCGGCGTGTTGCCGGTGCCGGTGCTGTCACCGGTCGAGGCCTACGAGCGCCTCGTCAACAACCGTGTTGAGGCCTTGCCGCTGGCGCACATGGCCAATCGCACCGTGGCCACTGGCGTGGTGCCCTACCCGCCGGGTATCCCTCTGCTGATGCCGGGAGAGAACGCCGGCGCGGCGGACGGCCCGCTGCTGGGCTACCTGTTGGCGCTGGAAGCGTTCGATGCCGCGATGCCAGGCTTTGCCCACGACATCCACGGCGTCGAGATCGTCGACGGCCATTACCAGATTCTGTGCATTACCGAGGACTGATCCATGACTACCAACACTGTTGCATCCAACGCCGCGCCCAAAGGCATAACCGGATCACCCGCCGCCGGCTCGACCGCTGCGCACAAGCTCGGACTCGTCTCAATGACCTTGCTGGTCATCGGCGCGATGGTTGGCGGCGGCGCCTTCAACCTGCCACAGAACATGGCGCAGCATGCGGGGCTGGGGGCGGTGCTCATTGCCTGGCTGGTGTCCGGTCTGGGCATCTTCTTCCTGGCCCGTACTTTCCAGGTGCTGGCCGACATCAAGCCCGATCTCACGGCGGGCATTTACATGTACTCGCGCCAGGGCTTCGGCAAGTACGCTGGTTTCCAGATCGCGTGGGGTTACTGGCTGTCATCCGCGTTCGGTAACGTCGGTTTCGCCATCCTGCTGATGGACACGCTCAACTATTTCTTTCCCCCCTACTTCAAGGGTG
This sequence comes from Burkholderiales bacterium, assembly GCA_040007475.1. GTDB lineage: Bacteria > Pseudomonadota > Gammaproteobacteria > Burkholderiales > Burkholderiaceae_C > LMDS01. The sequence continues at coordinate 2,586 of JBDTVC010000190.1, read as the reverse complement.
GCAACACCGGGCTGGCGATCGTGCTCGGATCGAGCGTGTTCTGGCTCTTGAACTGGCTGGTATTGCGCGGCGTCAAGAGCGCATCGGCACTCAATGTGATCGGTACCGTCGCCAAGTTCGTTCCGATCGTCGTCTTCATTGGCGTGGTCGCGGTCTCGTTGAAGGCAGGCCTGTTCACCAGCGACTTCTGGGGGAACGTGAATGCCAATGCCTCGGGCGACGCCAAGCCGCTAGGCAACCTGCTCGCGCAGGTCAAAAGTACCATGCTGGTGACCTTGTGGGTCTTCATCGGCATTGAGGGCGCGGTGGTGATGTCAGACAAGTCGGACGCCAAGACCGTCAGCCGTGCCACGTTATTGGGCTTTTTCGTCACGGTGTTGCTGTACGTGCTGATTTCGGTACTGCCCTTTGGCGTGATGAGCCAGGCACAACTCGCGGTGATTGCTCCGCCGTCGATGGCGGCCATCCTCGGCTCCATCGTCGGCAAGTGGGGCGAATACTTCGTCAACGGCGGGGTGCTGATCTCCGTGCTCGCATGTTGGTTGGTCTGGACCATGCTCGTCGCCGAACTGCCCTGGGCTGCCGCCAAGGACGGTACCTATCCGAAGGTGTTTGCCACCACCAACAAGGACGGCGCGGCGTCGGTCTCGCTATGGGTTTCCACCGCCGTCATGCAGGCCACGATGGTCCTGGTGTATTTCTCAGACAACGCCTGGAACGTGATGATCTCGATCACGGGCGTGATGATCCTGCCCGCCTATATTGGCGCCACTGGCTTTCTATGGAAACTGATGGCGCAGGGGCAATACCCCGCCAAAGCCAGGATCGGCAAGACTTCCGCGCTGATCAGCAGCATTCTCGGCACGTTGTATGGCTTCTGGCTGGTCTACGCCGCCGGGCTCGAATACATGATTGCCGGTGCGGTGTTTTTTGCGCTGGGCAATCTGGTCTTCATGTGGGCGCGCAGGGAGCACGCACCAGGCGAAGCGATGTTCACCAAGATCGAGATGGCCGTGGCGCTGACGCTCGTGATCCTTGGCGGACTCGCGATGTGGATGCTCTTCAGCGGTCACCTCACCAAGGTCTATAAGCCTTGAAGCCGCGATGCGTCGCAAGGCACTCGCAACAGCCAGGCCGAATCAATAGCATCATGGTCGCCTTGGTGACCGCACAGGGTCTGGAGCACGCGTCGACGACAAACGCGTCGCAGAAGAAGCCCATCGCGCAGACGTTTCCGCGACTTTCGGTGTCGTCCGTGTCGTCAGGATGATGCACGTGGTCGACAAATATTGTCGCGGTCATCTGGCGGCATCGGCCTACAACAAGATGATGGCAGAAAGCATGCCCTCGGAGAAAACGAATACGTAGACATCGTTCGGATCGGATCGGCTTGTGCCCAAGCACGCCACCGATCCGATTGGCAAAGTCGTCGGACCGCCCAACGCGTGGCCCAGGCACACGGCATCCAGTCGTGACCTGTGCCAAACGTACAGGGGTATCAACGACGTCACCCGGTGATCAGTAGGCTTCGGCCAGCAGACTCTCGTAGGGAATCTTCAGGCCATCATGCAGCTTCTTGACCATTCGCAGGCTCAGGGGACGCTTGCGGTTGAGCACTTCCGAGACCCGGCCGCTGGGACCAATGAATTCCTCCAGGTCACGCGCGGTCAGCCCCTGCTGTTCCATCCGAAACTTGATAGCCTCGATTGCGTCGGCCGGCCCGAAGTCATAGTGCTTGTTCTCATAGGCCTCGACGAGCGTCACGAGCACGTCGCGCTCGTCCGCCTCCGGAGTCTGCTCAGGCGCCTGGAAGATGGATTCGAGCCGGCGGAACACCGCCTTCAGGTCGTCGTCGTTTCGGATCGGCTTAATAGTCATTCACGTTCTCCACATCAATGCGGTCGTACTGGGCATGGGTACCAACGAACTTCACCCAGACGATGCCCGCCCGGTACTGCATTTCCACCACCAGGCGGTACTTGTTGCCGCCGACGTTGAACACGACACGGTTGTTGCCGCAAATGCTGGCATTCGCGTACTGGTCCTTGACGTCCTGCGGGGACCGCCACGTCGCCTTGACCGCCTCGTCATACCAACTGTGCAGCGGACCACGCGCGCCACCGTAGCCGGGTCGCTCCCAAAATTTCTTCAAACTGCTCTTGGCGATCACCCTCATTAGCGCAAGTATCTCCCATTTTGGGAGGCTTATCAACTCTGCTTACCCTGAGGCTTGGCCATCTGCAATGGACGCGCCGTGCAGCAGTTGTCGTCCGCACTGGCGCCGACGCGTGACCTCCGGCGCCCGCTGGTACTGCGCAAGGATCGCGGTGAAGCGGGTCGCCTCTCGGTTGGCGCGAGTGATCCACTCGACGGCGTAACCTTCGGTTTCGGTCAACTTGCGCGGCGCCTCGCCACGCGCCTTGGGTATCTCGCGATTGGCCTGCTTCTGCACCTGATTGATCGTGCGCTCGCGATTCTGTCGCGCTTCGTTCACTTCGTTGAATGCAAGTTTGACGCTGTCCGGCGGCGTCACGTCCTGCAGTTCCACGGTCACCAGCCGAACGCCGGTCTTGTAGGCGCTGAGAA
>JBDTVC010000189.1:0-9452 GCA_040007475.1 Burkholderiales bacterium | reverse complement strand
TCTCGAACCACCCCGACTTCGCCGAGCTGTGCGCGAGCCACGGCGTGCCGTTCCATCACCTCGCGCTGCCGAACGGCGCCGATGCGCAGGCCAAGCGCGCGCAGGAGCGGCAGGTCGAACAGCTGGTCGAGGCGCAGCAGATCGACCTGGTCGTGCTGGCGCGCTATATGCAGATCCTCAGCGCCGAGTTCTGCGCGTTCCTCACCGGCCGCGCGATCAACATTCACCACAGCTTCCTGCCCAGCTTCAAGGGCGCGAAGCCGTACTACCAGGCGCATGAACGTGGCGTGAAGCTGATCGGCGCGACCGCGCACTACGTGACCGCCGAACTCGACGAGGGCCCGATCATCGAGCAGGACGTCGAGCGCGTCGATCACGCGCACAGCCCGGAAGACTTCACTGCCGTCGGCCGCGATGTCGAGAGCGTGGTGCTCGCGCGCGCGGTGCGCTGGCATGTCGAGCATCGCGTGCTGCTCAACGGCCGCAAGACGGTCGTCTTCCGATAGGCTGCAACGATGGCACGACCCAAACCCGCTCCGCCGCTCGCTTCGCCCGACGACATCGAGCAGCAGTTCTACGAAGCGCTGCAGCACGGCGACATCGAGCGCCTGATGGCCGCGTGGTCCGACGACGAGGAGATCAGCTGCGTCCACCCCGGCGGGCCGCGCGTGGTCGGCGCGGGTGCGATCCGCGCAGCGTTCGAGTCGATCTTCGCCAACGGTGCCGTCAACGCGCGGCCCGAGAAGGTGCGCCGCCTGCAGACGAACAGCTGCGCGGTGCACAGCGTGCTCGAGCACATCCAGGTGATGACCGACCAAGGCCCGCACTCGGCCTGGGTGGTCGCGACCAACGTGTACCTGAAGACGGCACAGGGCTGGCGCCTGGTCTCGCACCATGCGAGCCCGGGCTCGCCGCGGGAGGTGCAGGAGATCGTCGAGGCCGCCTCGACCCTGCACTGAACGATGGAGCAGTACCAGGCGCCCCGCTGGCTGATTGGCGGCAACGCGCAGACGATCTGGCCGGCGCTGTTCTCGAAGCGCTTCGACGGGCCGGTGCCGAGCTTCCGGCGCGAACGCTGGACGACGCCGGACGGCGACTTCATCGATGTCGACTGGCAAGGCGAGGATCTGCGCCAGCCACTCCTCGTGTTGTTCCACGGCCTCGAGGGTTCGTCGGCCAGCCACTACGCGCAAGCCTTCGCGCACTGGGCGCGTGAGCACCGCTGGCGTTTCGTCGTGCCGCACTTCCGGGGCTGCTCGGGTGAGCTGAACCTCGCGCCGCGCGCCTACCACTCGGGCGACTTCGAGGAGATCGGCTGGGTCCTCGATCGGCTGCGCGCGATGCACGGCAGCCCGATGGTCGCGGTCGGTGTTTCGCTGGGCGGCAACGCGCTGCTGCGCTGGGCCGAGGAGGCGGGCGATTCGGCCGCAAGCGTGGCGAAGGCCGTGGCCGCCGTGTCGTCGCCGATCGACCTCGCGGCAGGCGGTCGCGCGATCGGCACCGGCTTCAACCGGCAGGTCTACACCCGCATGTTCCTGCGCACGATGAAACCCAAGGCCTTGCGAAAGCTCGCGCAGCACCCCGGCCTGTTCGACCGCGACCGGCTGCTCGCGGCGCGCACGCTCTACGACTTCGACAACGTGTTCACCGCGCCGCTGCACGGGTTCCGCGACACCGACGACTACTGGCTGCGCGGTTCGGCCAAGCCGCACCTGCACCGCATCCGCATCCCGGCGCTGGTGCTGAACGCGCGCAACGATCCGTTCGTGCCTGCGCACTGCCTGCCGGATCGCGACGCAGTGGGCGAGTTCGTCACGCTGTGGCAGCCGCGGCACGGTGGGCACGTCGGCTTCCCTGGGGGGCGCTGGCCGGGTCACGTGCTGACCCTGCCCGAACAGGTGATGAGCTGGGTGCCGCCCCATCTTTGAGCGAAGATCGCGACATGCTCCCCCCACGCTCACTTCGTTCGCTGCCCCCCGAGGGGGCGTCAGCGCCTTTCGGACGGCCGGGCAGGCACTGATGGACGACATCGTCAGGCAGGCGCTGAAGAAGTGGCCGAACGTGCCGCATTGCTACGGCTGGCTCGCGCTCGACGCGCGCGGCGACTGGTACATGCGCGACGACCGCGTGCAGGCCGCCGGCCCGTTTCCGCGGGTGAAGGGCAGCCGCATCCTGCACGAGAAGCTGCGCGAGTTCATCGAGCGCAACTACCTCGCCGACGACGCGGGCTGCTGGTTCTTCCAGAACGGGCCGCAGCGTGTCTATGTCGAGCTCGAGGCAGCACCGTGGGTCTGGCGGTTGAACGCGTCGACCGCGGGCGCGCCGGCGATCAACAGCCATACCGGCTGCGCCGCCACGTTCGAATCGGCCTGGCTCGATGAACAGGGCCGCCTGTTCCTGGCCACCGACCTCGGCCTGGGGATCGTCCACACGCTGGACATGAACCTCGCGGCCGACGCCGTCGAGGCCGGGCACTGGGTACCGGCCGACATGCGCTTCGACGCGCTGCCCGGCCGCTTCGGCTACTGCCTGAAGCCGGCCGAGCCGCTCGCTCACATCGCCCCGTAGAACACGTAGTCGGCTTCGTACGCGACCTGCATGCGCTTGCCCTTGCTCGCCGCATCGCAGGCCATCGCCGGGGCCACGCCGCCCTTGGTGTTCAGGCGCTGGATGTAGCTCACACCCGTCATCGCACCCGCGCCCATCGCGGGTTCGGCCTTGACCAGCTGCAGCGGGATGTTGCCCGGGGTCGCGGGGGTCACCGCGAGCTGCTTGCCGCTGACCTTGGAGCCGTCCCCGGCCTCCCAGGTCGGGCCCGCGTAGTACTTGCCCACGGCCTGGCGGTCGGCGTTGTAGAGCGTCGCCACGGGGCCGACGAAGGCCCACTCGTGCTGGCCGGCCATGTCCTTCTTCTCGCGGCACTCGTAGGTGATCTCGCCGACGCCGGTGGTGGCCATCATCACCTTCTGCCCCGCCGGCACACGCACCGGCTCGGGCAGCGCGGCGTTGTCCACCTTCATCATCATCGGGCTGCCGGCGCAGGCGGACAGGACGGCGGTGGCGGCGATCAGGGTGACTGCTTTCATTCGAGGCTCCTCGAGGGTGGGTGGAACCCTGCTATACGCCAGCCACGCCACTTTGGATGCGGGCGCAAAAAAGCCGGCGCATCGGCCGGCTCATTTGGGAGGGCAGCGGTCTTACTTGACGCTGCTCACCATGTAGGTCACCACCGCCTTGATGTCGGCATCGGAGGCCGTGGAGCCCCCCTTCGGCGGCATCGCGTTCTTGCCCTTGATCGCGCTGGCGGTCAGCCCGTCGATGCCCTGGGCCAGACGCGGCGCCCATGCGGCCTTGTCGCCGATCTTCGGTGCACCGGCCACACCGGCTGCATGGCAGACTGCGCAGATCTGGGTGTAGAGCGCCGGCACCGCATCGGCCGCGGCCTTCGCCGGCTCGGCGGTGGCGACAACTGCGGCAGCCACAGCGGGTGCAGCAGCCGGCGCCGGCGTGGCGACCGCGGCAGCAGCCGCCGGAGCCGCACCGGAGGCCGGGGCCTTCGGTTCGTCGAACTTGGCGCCGGCCTTGTTGGCCATGTAGACCACCGCGCGGCCGATCTCGAGGTCGGTGAAGTCGCCGCCGCCCTGCGCGCCCATCTGGCCCTTGCCGGCCAACGCCGAGTGCACCAGCGCGTCGTAACCGGTCTTGATGCGCGGGGCCCATGCTTCGGCGTCGCCGAACTTGGGCGCGCCGACCAGACCGGCGGTGTGGCAGGTCGTGCACTGCGCGGCGAAGACCTGTTCGCCGGACTTCAGCGTCGACAGATCGGAGGCGTCCTTGATCTGGACCGTGCCGACAGGCTGGATGCGTGCGGCCACGGCCTCCGGCGTCAGGCCGGTGCTGCCCGCAGCGGGGCGGTTGTCGCTGGTGACGTACATCACCAGCAGCACGATCACCGCGATCGGGATCACGAACGCGTAGAAGACCGCGAGGATCAGTTGCTTCGGTGTCTTGATGGGGCCTTCGTGCGGGCCGTCGTCGTGATCGTTCTGGTGACCGGGTTGGCTGGTGGCGTCGCTCATGGAGTCCTCAACTGCGAAAGCGCACAGCCAAAAGACAGGCCGCAAAGGTGCGCAAAACCGCGGAATTATAGGGCCCTCGGGGCGCCGCACCCCGCGCTCGATCGTGCGCGAGAGGCGGGACGCTAGAATGGAGAGCTCACGAGCGACCGTGGTGAAGTGGATATCATTGGGCCCTCCGAAGGCTTAGGCGCAGGTTCGATTCCTGCCGGTCGCACCAAGCGCACATCTGCGCGGCCGAAATCACTGCTTCGCGACGAAGTGGTATCCCAGCAGCAACACCACCGCACCGATCACGGCGCCGATGAACCCGGCCGATTGTCCGGGTGAGTACAGGCCGGCGGCCTGACCGAGCAAGGTGGCGGCGAGCGAGCCGCCGACGCCCAGCGCGGCCGTGAGCAGGAAGCCTCTCGGGCCCTCGCCAGGGTCCAGCAGTTTGGCGACAACGCCGGCAACGAAGCCGATCAGGACGGTCCAGAGCAGATGCACGATGTTCTCCGAGAACTCTTGTGGTCACCGCATGGCGGTTGAGCAGCGAGAGTCTCGAAGGTCTGCGCGCGACGCGCAGCCGCTTTGCGCGGCGATCCGGTGCTATCCGTCGAAGTCCGTGAGCGGGCCGACGCCCGCGCCACGCGGGTGTGAGATCCTGCCGCTCGGCTTCAGGCCTCGATGAACTTGTCGCGCAGCGCCTGTGTGGCCGAGCGGAACACGCCGAGGTCGCTGCCCACCGCGACGAACGTGACGCCCTGCGCGAGGTAGCGCCGCGCATCGGCCTCGGCGCCGGCAAGGATGCCGGTCGGCTTGCCGGCCGCCTTGGCCGCGGCGAAGATCGTCGCCATTGCGGCCTGCACCTCGGGGTGGTTCGGCTGCCCGAAGTGGCCGAGGCCCGCAGCCAGGTCCGACGGGCCGACGAACAGGCCGTCCACGCCGTCGACCGCGGCGATCTCGGCCGCGGCCGCAACGCCCTTGACGCTCTCGATCTGCACCAGCACGCAGATCTGCTCGTTGATGCCCTCGAAGTAGCCCGGCACGCTGCCATAGCGGTTGCTGCGCTGTGCGACCGAGACGCCGCGAAAGCCCTGCGGCGGGTAGCGCGTGGCGGCCACCGCGCGCCTCGCCTCCTCGGCTGTCTCGATGAACGGGATCAGGAAGTTGTAGAAGCCGCCGTCGAGCAGGCGCTTGAGCTCCACCGGGTTGTTCCATGACGGCCGCACGACCGGTGCGCTGACGCTGTCCTTCAGCGCCATCAGCTGCGGGATGAAGGTGATCACGTCGTTCGGCGAGTGCTCGCCGTCGAGAAGGATCCAGTCGAAGCCGGCCACACCCAGCACCTCGGTGGTGATCGGGTTGGCGAGCGAGCACCAGCAGCCGATCAGGCGCTTGCCGGCGCGCAGGTCGGCGCGAAAGCTGTTCGGGAACGAGCGGTACGGAGTGGGTTGCGTCATGGTGATTGGCCTGTCAGATCATTCGAGCTTGAGATTGCCCTTGGCGACGACGCCTTGGCGTAGACCGCGGGCGAGATCGCGAGCGCCCCCACATCGCACAGCAGCAGCGTGTAGCCGTCGGCGGGCGCCTTGACGACCGAGTCGGTGCCGGTGTTGCCGTTCGCTCCGGGCCGGTTCTCGACGATCACGGCGGTCTTCAGCGCCTCGCCCAGCGGCCCGCTGATGGCGCGCGCGATGATGTCCGACGAGCCCCCCGGCGTGTACGGCACGATGATGCGGATCGGCTTGCCAGGCCAGTCCTGGGCCTGAGCCAGCGGGGCCATGAAGGCGGCGGACAAAGCTGCCGCGGCGAGGGTGACAAGAGACTTGTTCATGAGGTCCTACGGGGTCAGCGCACCAGGCAGGGCCGCTTGGGGTCGAATCGCCAGTTCGGGATCAGGCACTGCATCGCGATCGCGTCGTCACGCGCGCCGAGCCCGTGTTGCAGGTACAGCGCGTGGGCCTTCTCGACCTCGACCATGTCGAGCTCGACGCCCAGGCCTGGCGTGCTCGGCACGTCGACCAGCCCGCCCTTGATCTGCAGCGGCGCCTTCGTCAGACGCTGCCCGTCCTGCCAGATCCAGTGGGTGTCGATCGCGGTCACGCGGCCGGGCGCCGCGGCGGCGACGTGCGTGAACATCGCGAGCGACACGTCGAAGTGATTGTTCGAGTGCGAGCCCCAGGTCAGGCCCCAGTCGCGGCAGGTCTGCGCGACGCGCACCGAACCGGCCATGGTCCAGAAGTGCGGGTCGGCGAGAGGGATGTCGACCGACTGCAGCGACAGTGCGTGCGTGAGCTGGCGCCAGTCGGTCGCGATCATGTTCGTGGCCGTCGGCAGGCCGGTGGCGCGGCGGAACTCGGCCATCACCTCGCGGCCGGAGAAGCCGTCTTCCGCGCCGCACGGGTCTTCGGCATACGCGACCACGCCGCGCTGGTCGCGCATCAGGCGGATCGCATCCTTCAGGACCCAGCCGCCGTTCGGATCGAGCGTGATGCGCGCGGTCGGGAAGCGTGCATGCAGCGCGCGGATCGCCTCGACCTCGGCCTCGCCGGCGAGCACACCACCCTTGAGCTTGAAGTCGTTGAAGCCGTAACGCGCATGCGCCGCTTCGGCCTGGCGCACGATGGCCCCGGGCGTCAGCGCGGTCTCGTGGCGAACGCGCGACCAGGCGTCGTCACCCGCGGCATCGGGCTCGCTCGCCCCGTCCACATAAGGCAGATCGCTCTTCGCCTTGTCGCCGACGAAGAACAGGTAGCCCAGCATCTCGACTTGCGCGCGCTGCTGGCCTTCGCCGAGCAGCGCGGCGACCGGCAGGCCGAGGTGCTGGCCGAGCAGGTCGAGCAGTGACGACTCGATGGCGGTGACCACATGAATGGTCGTGCGCAGGTCGAAGGTCTGCAGGCCGCGCCCGCCCGAGTCGCGATCGGCGAAGCGTGTGCGCACCGCGTTCAGCAGGCGCTGCACGTCGCCGACCGGCTGCCCGACCAGCAGCTCGCGCGTGTCTTCGAGCGTCTGGCGGATCTTTTCGCCGCCGGGCACCTCGCCGACGCCGGTGCGCCCGGCGTTGTCGGTCATCACGACGAGGTTGCGGGTGAAGAAGGGCGCGTGTGCGCCGCTCAGGTTCAACAGCATCGAGTCGCGCCCAGCGACGGGGATCACCCGCAGGGCGGCGATGCGCGGCGCGCCGGTCACGACGGCCTGCGCGTTCATGCGGGCGACTTCTTCAGCATAGGGGGCCTCCTGGGTTGAGCCCGTGACCGTCGGCGTCTGCATGCGCCAGTTATCAGTCATCGTACAACATCGTACGACAGGAGCCCTCGCAACACAAGCCCGGCCGATACCCGTCAGGCGTTCTCGCCGGTCAGCGCGGCGGCGCGGCGGCGGCGTTCACGGCTGTTGGCCAGGTGGGTGCGCATCGCCGCGCGCGCGGCCTCGACATCCTGGTTCTCGATCGCGTCGAGGATGCTGCTGTGCTCGGCGTTGACGCGCCGCAGGTAGGCCTGCCGCTCCTCGTCCGGCGGGCGCGACGGGTCGAGCCGGGCGCGCGGGATGATCATCGAGCCGAGTGTCGCCATCAGGCTCGCGAAGTGCGGATTCTGCGTGGCGCGCGTGATCTCCTGGTGGAACTGGAAGTCGGCCGCGACCGCATCGCGCCCGGCCTCGACGGCCTGCGTGAACGCATCGAGCGCATCGCGCATCACGATCAGGTTCTGCGCCGTGCGGCGCTGGGCGGCAAGGCCCGCGGCCTCGGTCTCGACGCCGATGCGCAGCTCCAGCATGGCGACCACGTCGCGCAGCGTCGCGAGCTGCTCCGGCGCGATCCGGAACGCCGACGAATCACCGAACCCGACGACGAAGGTACCGACGCCGTGGCGCGTCTCGACGAGGCCTGACGCCTGCAGTTTCGAGATCGCCTCGCGCACGACCGTGCGGCTGACGCCGAACTCGGTCATGAACGCTGCTTCAGTAGGCAGCTTGTCGCCCGGTGCGAGGCGGCCGTCGCGGATGCGATCGCCCAGCGAGTCGACCAGCTCGTGGGCCAGCGTGCGCGCGCGGCGTCGGGGTGCGGGGGTCATCATGCGGCTCGGTACAAACCCCGACGGGGCGCTATTGACAGTGAAGGTTCGAACGCTAACATTCGCTATGTTGTACGACAACTGATAACGAACAACAACAATTTCCCCGGGTTGATGCGCAAACGCAATCCGTTCTAACCCTTTCGACCGCCCTCAAATGACCACCGCCGTCGCGCCCTTCAAGCGCCTGTTGCTCACCGGCGCTGCTGGCGGCCTTGGCAGGGAATTGCGCCGCCGGCTGAAGGCGCACTGCGAGGTCCTCCGCCTGAGCGATGTCGCCGCGATGGGCGCGGCGGCGCCGCATGAGGAACTGATGCCGGCAGCGCTCGAGAACGCGGGCGCGGTGTTCGCGCTGCTGGCCGGCGTCGATGCGGTCGTGCACCTCGGCGGCATCTCGGTCGAGGGTCCGTTCGAGCCCATCCTGCAGGCGAACATCGTCGGCTCCTACAACCTTTACGAAGCGGTGCGCCGGCAGGGTGTGAAGCGCGTCGTTTTCGCGAGCTCCAATCATGTCACCGGCTTCTATCGTCAGGACGAAGTCATCGACGCGACGATGCCGATGCGCCCCGACGGCCACTACGGCCTGTCCAAGGCCTTCGGCGAGAACCTCGCGCAGTTCTACTTCGATCGCTACGGCATCGAGACCGTGAGCCTGCGCATCGGCTCATCTTTCCCCGAGCCCGCCGATCGCCGCATGCTCGCCACCTGGATGAGCTACGACGATCTCGAGCGCCTCGTGATGGCGAGCCTGACGGCGCCGGTGGTCGGCCACACGGTGATCTACGGCATGTCCGACAACGCCACGACCTGGTGGGACAACACGCCCGCCAAGCACATCGGCTACCGCCCGCAGGACAGCTCCGAGCCCTTCCGCGCCGCCGCGATGGCGCGCCAGCCGACACTCGATCCGACGAACCCCGTGACGCTCTATCAGGGCGGCGGCTTCGTCACCAAGGGGCCCTACGGCTGAGCCCCACCTCGCAACGCGCCGCCGATCCGACGCTGCGTTCGTCCATTGCCACCACCCCCACGACGGAGACATTCCCATGACCACACGACGCATCCTCCTGAGCGCGCTCACGGCCGCCGCACTCGGCGCCGCCGTCACCGCGCACGCCCAGACCACGGTGATGAAGGCGGCCGATGTGCACCCGGCCGGCTACCCGAACGTGGTCGCGATCGAGAACATGGGCAAGAAGATCGAGGCGGCCACCAGCGGCCGCATCAAGTTCCAGATGTTCCCGGGCAGCGTGCTCGGCGGCGAGAAGGAGATGATCGAGCAGACCCAGGTCGGCGCGATCCAGATCCTGCGCAC
>JBDTVC010000188.1:0-9576 GCA_040007475.1 Burkholderiales bacterium | reverse complement strand
GCAGCCCGCTGCGGTGGTTCTCGATCATCAGCACGATCATGCCCTGGTCCAGGCCGAATTCACCCTTGGATACCCAGCCGTTCGGACCTGCCTCGGCCACGGTCGGGTTGAAGCCGCTGGCACGGATGCGCGTCGCGTCATCGGTGCCGGACCGCGATGCGAGCGCGCGCAGCGCGGGCAGCACGAGTTCGGGGGCGAAGACCAGCGACGACAACGTCGACGAACCGCAGACCGTTCCGTCGTCCGGGCCGTACGGCACGCCGCGCGCCGCGTATCCATAGAACGCCTGCTGCCGGCCTGCGATGCGGCGTGGCTCGGCCTGCGGCCCGTCGCCGGCCGACATGCCCCAGCAGTCATTGCCATAGCCTGCAAAGCTGCCGGGATTGCGGGTCGCGTACTCGCGCTGCACATAGGTGGCGCGCCGGCTGTTTTCGAAATAGTCGCAGTGCTTCTCGCGCATGAAGGCGTCGCGGATGCCGCGAAAGTCGATCCATGCGTGCGAGAACTGGTGGATGAACAGCGGCCCGGCGTACAGGAAGTCGTGACCGTACAGGTTTTCCCACTGGTAGGTCATGGTCCAGGCGGAGAAGCTCTGGTCGGTGAGCGCATGGGTCGGCGAGCCCAGGCCCAGCACATAGAGCAGAATCGCCTCGCTGTAGCCTTCCCAGCCGTAGTTGAGGAAGCCGCACTCGGGTTTCCAGCCATGCGTCACCGCCCCGCCCTCGCGCTGCGCCCAGCGCCAGTCGACGCGGCGGTAAAGCGCGTCGGCGAGATGGCGCAATTCGCCCTCGTCGGCGCTGTCAGAGGTATCAGCGTCGAAGTAAGCCGCCGCCGTCAGCACGCCGGCCATCAGGAAGCCGGTGTCGATCAGCGAGACCTCGGAGCGCCAGACACGCGTGCCGCTGTTCATGTCCAGGAAGTGGAAGTAAAAGCCGTGGTAGCCCGTGGCCCGGGCGCTGCCCGACTGGTCGCTGGCCATGAGGAAGCGCAGCGTCATCAGTGTGCGCTCTACCGCGTCGGAACGCTGCATCCAGCCCCGCTCCACGCCCACCGGGTAAACCGACAACGCGAAGCCGATCACCGCGATGCTCGCAGGCGCTCCCTCGCGCGTGGTGTCGGCCACCAGGCCGTTGCTCGGGTTATAGGCCTGCAGGAAGTAGTCGAACGCCCCCCGCTGCAAGCGCTCGAGCAAGGCATCGTCGGACGAATCGGCCTTTGGGACGCTCAGGGCGTTCACGGCGCGGCAATTGCCCCGTCGACAATCGCCTGCGCTTGCTTCAGGATCTCTTGCAGGTGATCGTTGCCCTTGAAACTCTCGGCGTAGATCTTGTAGATTTCCTCGGTGCCTGACGGCCGCGCGGCGAACCAGCCGTTTTCGGTGACCACCTTGATACCGCCGATCGCTGCGCCATTGCCCGGTGCATGATCAAGTACAGCGGCGATCTTTTCGCCGGCCAGTTCGCGCGCGCTGATACGTGCCGGCGTCAGCGCTGCGAGCAGCTTCTTTTGCGCCGCCGTCGCCGGTGCTTCAACCCGGTTGGCGACCGGTGCGCCGAGCTGTTGCACCAGCTCTGCATACACCCGGGCCGGGTCGCGCCCGCAGCGCGCCGTGATTTCGGCCGCCAGCAGCGCCGGCACCAGACCGTCCTTGTCAGTGGTCCAGACTTTGCCGTCGCGGCGAAGGAAGGTGGCGCCGGCGCTCTCCTCGCCGCCGAACCCGAGCGAGCCGTCCAGCAGTCCGGCTGAAAACCATTTGAAACCGACCGGCACTTCGCACAGTGCGCGGCCCAGCCTTGCGGCGACGCGGTCAATCAGGCTGGTGCTGACCACCGTCTTGCCGACCGCAGCCTGCGCGCTCCACGACGACCGGTGCCGGAACAGGTAGTCGATCGCGACCGAGAGGTAATGGTTCGGTGGCATCAGGCCGGCCGCGGGCGTGACGATTCCGTGGCGGTCGTGGTCGGTGTCGCAGGCAAACGCGATGTCGAAACTGTCCTTCATGCCCTGCAGTCGCTGCATCGCATATGGCGACGACGGATCCATGCGGATCTGTCCGTCCCAGTCGACCGTCATGAAGCTGAAGGTCGGGTCAACCACTTCGCTGACTACGGTGAGGTCGAGCCGGTGCTGCTCGGCGATACGCGCCCAGTAGTGCACGCCGGCACCACCGAGCGGATCGACGCCAATTCGGATCTTCGCGCCGCGGATCACGTCGAAGTCGATCACGCTGTCCAGGTCGGCGACGTAGGCGCCCAGGAAGTCGTGGCGGTGCGTCGTCTTGGCACGCAGCGCCTGCGCGTACGGAACCCGCCGGACACCGACCAGCGCAGCTTCGAGAAAACGGTTCGCGTCGGCCTCGATGCCGGCGGTGATATCGCCACCCGCCGGGCCGCCATTCGGCGGGTTGTACTTGAAGCCGCCATTGTCCGGCGGGTTGTGCGATGGTGTGATGACGATACCGTCGGCCATCCCCGTGCTGCGTCCCCGGTTGTGGGTCAGGATCGCGTGCGAGATGGCCGGTGTCGGCGTGTACTCGTCATGGGTCGCCAACATTACATCGACGCCGTTGGCTGCCAGCACTTCCAGCGCACTCGCGCAGGCCGGCTGCGACAGGGCATGGGTGTCGAACCCCAGGAACAGCGGTCCGGTGATGTGCTGGCTCTGTCGGTATGCGCAGATGGCCTGCGTGATCGCCAGCACATGCCATTCGTTGAACGAGCCGTCGAACGACGAGCCGCGATGGCCGGAGGTGCCAAAGGCCACGCGTTGTGCCGGCATCGACGGATCGGGAATACCGGTGTAATACGCGGTGACGAGCCGGGGCACATCCACCAGCAGAGAGCGCGGCGCCGGCTTGCCGGCCAGAGGGCTAATTTCGGTGGGCATCGTGGTCCGTCAGGGTTAGCTGGCAACTGGATCGACGCGGCGCTGCTGTCGGTAGCGCTCAATCAAGGTGTTGGTCGAACTGTCGTGGGCCAGCGGCGATGGCTGGGTCGCGTGCCCCACAGCGAGCTCGGGCAGCACGCGTTGGGCCAGCACTTTGCCGAGCTCGACTCCCCATTGGTCGAACGAATCGATGCCCCAGATCACGCCCTGTGTGAAGACGCTGTGCTCGTACAGCGCGATCAACGCACCCAGCGTCGCCGGCGTGAGACGCTCCGCCAGCAGCGTGTTGCTGGGACGGTTGCCTTCAAAAACGCGGTGTGGCACCAGCGCAGGCGCAGTGCCTTCGGCGGCCACCGCCGCGGCGGTCTTGCCAAACGCCAGCGCCTCGCTCTGCGCAAACAGGTTGGCCATCAGCAGGTCGTGCTGAACCCCCAGAGGATTCAAGCTCTGGCAGAAGCCGATGAAGTCGCACGGCACCAGCCGCGTCCCCTGATGCAGCAACTGGTAGAACGAGTGCTGGCCGTTGGTGCCGGGTTCGCCCCACAGGATCGGTGCGGTCTCGACCTTGACGCGCTGACCACCTTGCGTCACGTGCTTGCCGTTGCTCTCCATCGTCAGCTGCTGCAGATACGCCGGGAAGCGCTTGAGGTACTGGTCGTACGGCAGCACAGCGGCAGTGGAGGCGCCAAGGAAGTTGTTGTTCCAGATCGCCAGCAGCCCGAGCAGCGCCGGCATGTTGCGCTCGACCGGTGTCTGGCGAAAGTGTTCATCCATCGCGTGCATGCCGCCCAGCATGTCGCGAAAGTGCTCGGGCCCGATGGCAATCATCGTCGACAGGCCGATCGCCGAGTCCATCGAATAGCGGCCACCGACCCAGTCCCAGAAGCCGAACATGTTCTCTGCTTCGATGCCGAACTGCGCCACGCCTTGCGCATTCGTCGAGACCGCGGCGAAATGGCGCGCCACCGCCTTTTCGTCGCCGAGCTGGCCGACGGCCCAGGCCCGTGCAGCGTGGGCATTGGTCAGAGTCTCCTGCGTCGTGAAGGTCTTGGAGCAGACGATGAACAGAGTTTCGGCCGCATCCAGATCGCGCGTCGATTCGACCAGGTCGGTGGCGTCGACATTCGAGACAAACCGCAGTGTCAGGTCGCGTTGGCTGTAATGGCGCAAGGCTTCATATGCCATCACCGGCCCGAGGTCGGAGCCGCCGATGCCGATGCTGATGACATTGCGGATCCGTTTGCCGGTGTGACCAAGCCAGCGGCCGCTGCGCACGGCGTCAGCGAATTCGGCCATGCGATTGAGCACCCCGTGGACCTCAGCGACGACGTCGACACCATCGACGACGAGCTTGCTGGTGGCCGGCGCACGCAGCGCGACATGCAGCACCGAACGTTTCTCGGTCGTGTTGATCGCATCGCCGCGGAACATGGCCTCGATGCGTCCGGTCAGACCGCATTCGCCGGCGAGTGCAGCGAGCAGCGTCAGCGTCCGCTCGTCGATGCGGTTCTTCGAATAATCCAGGTACAGCCCGGCCGCTTCGAGCGTGTAGCGGCGGCCGCGCCGGCCATCGGCCGCGAACAGGTCGCGCAGATGGACCTGGCCTGTCTTCGTGTGGTGCGCGACGAGCGCTTGCCAGGCTGGCTGTGACGTCGGCGAAGCCGGCGTCGTGCGTGCTGCCGCCGCATCAGGGCCATTCATGTCAGTTTTCCGCCAGACAGACGGGGGGCGTCTTTCATGTCAGGCCCTTGCGCTTTTCCTCGATCCGCGCAAGCAGCGCGTGCCACGATGCGGCAAAAGCGTCGGCTCCTTCGCGCTGCAAACGTGCGGCCAGGGCCTCGTCGTCAACGCCTTCGCGCCTGAATTCTTCCAGCACCGCCTCGGCGTATCCACCATCGTCAGGCAGCGCGGCAGCCACCTTGCCGTGGTCAGCAAAAGCCTGCAAGGTCTTTTCCGGAATCGTGTCGATGGTGTCGGGCGCCGCCAGCGCCTCGACATACAGCGTGTCGGGCGCCGCCGGGTCCTTGGTACCCGTGCTGGCCCACAGCATCCGCTGCGGTCGGGCACCCGCCTCGGCCAATTTAAGCCAGCGCGGTGACGACAGCAGATCGCGATAGGCCTTGTACGTGCGCATGGCGATCGCAATACCCAGACGGTTGTGAAACGGCGGCGAGACTTCCTGCTTCACTGCCACGTCCCAGCGGCTCACGAACAACGAGGCCACCGAGCGCACGTTCGGATCCAGGCCTGCGCCAAGGCGGCGTTCGATGCCGCGCATGTACGCCTCGGCGGATGCGAGGTAGTGCTCGCGCGAGAAAAGCAAGGTGACGTTGATGGGCACGCCGCGAAAGATCGATTCCTCGATCGCTTCGGTGCCTGCGGCCGTGCCCGGGATCTTGATGAACAGATTCGGCCGATTCGCGGCCTCGTGCAGCGACGCCGCGGCCTGGATCGTCTTGGCGGCATCGTTGACGAGCAAAGGCGAGACTTCGAGCGAAACCCAGCCGTCGATGCCGTGCGTGGCGTCGAAGATCGGCCGGAACAGGTCCGCCGCTGCTTTCAGGTCCTCGAGCGCGAGCGCGAAGAACGTCGCCTCGGTAGACTCGCCCTTGCGCGCCAGGCGCGCGATGCTCTCGTCGTACAGACTGCCTTGGCCAATCGCGTGTTCGAAGATTGTCGGGTTCGATGTCAGCCCGGTCACGGACCAGTCGGCGATGTAGCGTGCCAGCAGGCCCTTCGCCAGCATGTCGCGACTGATATTGTCGACCCACAGGCTCTGGCCCAGGTCGTGCAGCTTCTTGGTGTTGACGTTCATCATGTTTCCTTGGATATTGGCTCGCGGTGGCCGGATTCGGCGGGACGCTTGATCAGCGGTGAAAGATCGAGATCGGCGAGTTCGCCGATGCGCTCGATCGTGAAGTCAGCCGCCGGGTGGGCGGCGATCAGCTTCGGGTCCAGCGCGTAATGGCCCTGGCGCGCGAAGATGGTGGTAAGCCGCTCGCGCCAGATGGCCTTCATGGCCGCCAGGATGCGCAGCTTGTCCTCAACCATCACGTAGTGGCGGGCCGGATAGTGGCGTTGCACAGCGTCCAGCATCTTTTCCTTGTGCACGTAGATCAGTGCACGGCCCTGCACGGCGTCCCACAGGCCCGAGCGCTGCAGCTTGCGCGGCTGAAACACCACGTCGCCATCTGACAGAAGTACCGTCGGGCCGAAGCTGTCCAGGTGCGTGATGACCTCCAGCGCACGTGGATACAGCCGGTCGGCGAACGGGTAGTCGATGAGATACGCGGACATCATCAGCAGCCGCTGCTCGTCGCTGCTGCCCTGTTCGACGTCGAGCCGGTAACGCTGCAATGCGCCCAGGTAGTCGACGTACCCGAGCTCTTCGCGCAGCGCGTCGAAGATGGCCCAGTAGCGCTGCGCGCAGGCGACGCCGAACGTGCGCGCCAGGTGACCGTGCAGGTCATCCACGATGCGGTCGCCGTCGAGCAGCGTGTTGTCGACATCGAGCAGGAAAACCACTTCGGCTGTCATATCAGTCCCAGTACCGCCCGGCCGCTCCGAAGGGACTGATGGCCCCATGAGGGGGCAATCTCATTTCACACCTCCTGCGACGCCGTGATTCTGCGGCGATGCGGCGGCTGCCGGCTCATGCCAGCCGCCGTCTCCGGCGATCAGCGCGTCGGCCTCGGCCGGCCCCCAACTGCCCGGCGCGTAAGGAAGTGCCTGGTCGTGCTCCGCCAGCACCGGCTCGACCACCATCCAGGCGGCCATGACAGCGTCCACGTCGGTGAAGAGCGCGCCATCGCCAGCCATGGCGTCGCCGAGCAGGCGTTCGTAGGTCGACATCGTGCTCGGGTCTTCTTCGCCCAGGTACATTTCGCGCTGAACGCCGACGAACTCCTTGCCCGGGCGTTTGATGCGCGCTGCCAGGGCGATGCTGGCTTCTGGCTGCAGGCGGAAGCGAAAGTAGTTGGCCCGGCCAGCGGCGGGTCCAGAATCGTCGAACAGCCGCTGTGGCGGCGGGTGCATCTGAACCTGCACCTCGACCACCGAGCGCGGCAGCCGCTTGCCGGCACGCACGTACCAGGGCACGCCGGCCCAGCGCCACGAATCGATGAACAGGCGCAACGCGCAGAAGGTCTCGACGTCGGAATCGCGCGCGACCCCCTTCTCGTCACGGTAGCCGACGTACTGACCACGCACCAGGTCGGCGGGTTTGAGCGGCAGCATCGCACGCAATACACCCGCCTTGGCAGTGTGCACGGCCTCGAAGCTCTGGAAAGCCGGCGGCTCCATCGCCAGCAGCGCAATCACCTGGAACAGATGATTTTCAACCACGTCGCGCAGGCAGCCGGCGCTCTCATAAAAGGCGCCGCGCGCGCCGACGCCGATGTCCTCGGCCAGCGTCACCTGAACGCTGGCAATGTGGTGGCGGTTCCAGATCGGCTCGAGGAACGAGTTCGCGAAGCGGAAGTAGAGGATGTTCATGATCGCCTCCTTCCCCAGGTAGTGGTCGATGCGGAAGATCGACGACTCCGGAAATACCGAACGCGTCACCGTGTTCAGTTCACGAGCCGAAGCGAGGTCACGGCCGAACGGCTTCTCGACGATGACACGCGCATTCTCTGCCATGCCTTCACGGCCCAGGCTTTGGATCACAGTGGCGAACAATGACGGAGGAATGGCGAGATAGAACGCTGGCCGCTTCGCGTCACCGAGCGCGGCCTTGAGCGCTGTGAAGGTGGCGGCGTCGTTGTAGTCGCCGCTGACGTAATCGAGCAGTGCGATCAGTCGGTCGAACGCGGCGGGGTCGTCGATACCGCCTTCATGCCCCTCGTGTTTCAGGCTGTCGCGTACGTGGCCGTGCCATTCGGCCACACCCCATTTCGATGACGCGACGCCGATCACCGGCACAGTCAAGTGGCCCTTTTTCACCATCGCATACAGCGCGGGGAAGATCTTCTTGCAGGCGAGGTCGCCGCTGAAGCCGAAGATCACCAGTGCGTCCGACTGCAGCCGATCGGCGTCCAGTCCCGTGCGTGCGGTGGCGATCATTGGGGCACCCTGCTGCTTGCGACTGTTTCCGCGAAGCGGGCCCGAGCACCTTCGGGCGGTCGAGCGGTACTCATCGTGTCTCCCCGGCAGGCTTTTCGAGGTGGCCGCCGAAGGCGTGGCGCATCGCCGACAGCAGCTGGTTGGCAAAGTCCGCCTCGCCGCGCGACGCGAAGCGCTCGTACACGGCAGCGCTGAGCACTGGCGTCGGAACCGCCTCGTCGATCGCCGCCTGCAAGGTCCAGCGACCTTCGCCCGAATCGGACACGCGTCCGTCGAAAGCTTCGAGCTGCGGGTCCTTCAGCAGCGCACCGGCTGTGAGGTCGAGCAGCCACGAGCCGATCACGCTGCCGCGGCGCCAGACCTCGGTAATCTCGGGTAGATTCATCTCGTAGCGGTAGAACTCGGGGTCGCGCAGCGGTGTGGTCTCCGCGTCATGGGATTGCTCTTTCTGACCGATGTTGGCGTGGCGCAAAATGTTCAGGCCCTCGGCATAAGCCGCCATCATGCCGTATTCGATGCCGTTGTGCACCATCTTGACGAAGTGGCCCGCGCCCGACGGTCCGCAATGCAGGAAGCCCTGTTCGGCCGGTACGCTCGCGCCGCTGCGCCCGGGCGTGCGTGTTGCTGTCCCTGCCCCTGGCGCCAATGCCGAGAAGATTGGCGTGAGCCGTTCGACGATGGTCTTTTCGCCGCCAATCATCAGGCAGTAGCCGCGCTCTTCGCCAGCCACGCCACCACTGGTGCCGACATCGAGATAATGCAGCCCCGCATCTGCGAGCTTTTTCGCGCGCCGAACATCGTCGCGGTAGTACGAATTGCCGCCGTCAATCACGATATCGCCTGACTCCAGGTGCGGCGCCAGCTCGTCGAGCGCCTGGTCGACGACGCCGGCCGGTACCATCAGCCAGACCGTGCGCGGGCGTGTCAGCTTGGCGCCCAATTCTTTCAGCGAGCCCGCACCGACGGCGCCTTGCGCGCACAAGGCGGCGACCGCATCGGGTTGCTTGTCATGTACCACGCACTCGTGGCCCGCCTTCATCAGGCGCCGCGCCATGCTCGCTCCCATCCGTCCAAGACCGATTATTGCCAATTGCATATGTTTCTCCGTTGCATAGTCTGTGGATCAGCGGTGGTCGGAAAAGTTCACGACAACCACGTGGCTTTTTCCGTCATCGATCAGCGTGATAGTCTCACCTTCGGCTTCTACGCCGTCGAGGACGATGCTCGCCGCAGCGGCCGACTCGGCGCGGCGACACGTAATGTCGTAGTACGATACACCAAGACGGTATTGCACGTTGAAACCCTGCCAGTGCGGCGGCAGCAGCGGACGCATGCACAGCCTGTTGCCCCGGCGCTGCAGGCCGAGCAGCGACTCGACGATGAACTGCGCCATCCAGCCGGCCGACCCGGTGTACCAGGTCCAGCCGCCGCGTCCGGCGTGTGCGGCGTTCGCATAGACGTCGCCAGCGACGACATAGGGCTCAACCTGGTAGATGGCGACCTGCGCGGCATCACCCGCATGGCTCTGCGGGACGAGCAGCGCAAACAACTCCCACGCGCGCTTCGCATCGCCGAGTGCCGCGAAGGCCATCGCCGCCCACATCGCGGCGTGCGTGTACTGGCCGCCGT
>JBDTVC010000187.1:0-9607 GCA_040007475.1 Burkholderiales bacterium | reverse complement strand
GCCTACTTCGGCGGCAAGGCCTTCGGCAGGCGCAAGCTCGCCCCCGGCATCAGCCCCGGCAAGAGCTGGGAGGGCGTCTGGAGCGGCATGCTGGGCGCGCTGGCGCTGGCGGCGTTCTGGCTCTGGCTCGACAGCGCGTTCAAGGTCGATTCGTTCAGTCTTTACCTGCGTCTGTACGGCCGCTTCGGGGCGGCCGGGTTGATACTGATCGTCGTGTTCCTGGTCGCGATGAGCGTGGTCGGCGACCTGTTCGAGTCGCTGGTCAAGCGCGCCGCCGGCGCCAAGGACAGCAGTGGTCTGCTCCCCGGACACGGCGGCGTGCTGGACCGCATCGATGCGCTGCTGCCGGTGTTCCCGATCGCGATGGCGCTGATCACCCTTTGACATGAATCCCTCACGACAACGCGTCTGCATCCTCGGCGCCACCGGCTCCATCGGCACGAACACGCTCGACGTGATCTCGCGCCACCCGAGCCGCTTCGAGGTGTTTGCGCTGAGCGCGCACCACCGCGTCGACGAGCTGTTCGCGCAATGCCTGCAATGGCGGCCGCGGTACGCCGTGTTGCCCGACGACGCCCGCGCGAACGACCTGCGCACGCGCCTGAGCGAGAGCGGCGCGCGCACCGAGGTGCTCGCCGGCCCCGAAGCGCTGTGCGACATGGCCGCGCATCCCGACGTGGACGCGGTGATGGCCGCCATCGTCGGTGCCGCCGGCCTGGCGCCGTGTCTTGCCGCAGCGCGCGCCGGCAAGAACCTGCTGCTCGCGAACAAGGAAGCCCTCGTCGTCGGCGGTGCGCTCTTCATGAACGCGGTGCGCGAGGGCGGCGCCACGCTGTTGCCGATCGACAGCGAGCACTCGGCGATCTTCCAGTGCCTGCCCGAGAACCGCTCGACCTGGCCGCAGCGCATCGACCACATCCTGCTCACGTCGTCCGGCGGCCCGTTCCGTCGGCGCGACCCGGCCACGCTCGCGGCCGTCACGCCCGACGAAGCCTGTGCGCACCCCAACTTTGCAATGGGACGCAAAATTTCTGTCGACTCTGCGACGATGATGAACAAGGCGCTCGAGGTGATCGAGGCGCGCTGGTTGTTCGACCTCGCCCCGGAGCAGATCAAGGTGCTGATCCATCCACAGCAAATCGTGCACTCGATGGTCGTGTGCCGCGACAACTCGGTGCTCGCGCAGCTCGGCACGCCCGACATGCGCGTGCCGATCGCGTTCGGGCTCTCGTTCCCCGAGCGCATCGAGTCGGGCGCCAGCCAGCTTGATTTCGGCACGCTGGGCGGGCTCAGTTTCGAGCCGCCCGACCACGCGCGGTATCCTGGCCTGGCGCTCGCATGGGATGCCTTGCGCGCACCCGAAGGCAGCACGACGGTGCTGAACGCCGCGAACGAAGAGGCGGTGGCTGCGTTCCTCGCCGGAACCATTCGCTTCGACCAGATTCACAGCGTCAACGCCCGCACCATTGCCGCGCTGACCCCCGAAGCCGGCTCCACCGACTCGCTGGAGGCACTGGTCGAACTCGATCAGCGCGCGCGTCGACGGGCGGTTCAGTTCGTCAAGGGCCTCGCTGCATGATCACCACCGCACTGGCTTTCATCCTCACGCTGGGCGTGCTGATCACGATCCACGAGTACGGCCACTACCGTGTCGCGGTGGCGTGCGGCGTCAAGGTGCTGCGCTTCTCGGTCGGTTTCGGGCGCGTGTTGTGGCGCCGCCAGGCGACGCCCGCGAGCACGGAGTTCGTGCTGTGCGCGCTGCCGCTCGGTGGCTACGTGAAGATGCTCGACGAGCGCGAAGGTCCGGTCGACAAGGACGAACTGGACCGCAGCTTCAATCGCAAGGCACTGTGGCAGCGAACGGCGATCGTCGCCGCCGGGCCGATCGCCAACCTGCTGCTGGCGGTGCTGCTGTACGCGACCGCGCACTGGATCGGCATCGACGAGGCGAAGGCGCTGATCGGGCCGCCGGCTTCCGCCAGCCTGGCGGAGCGCGCCGGTCTGCGCACGGGTGACTGGATCCGAGAAGTCTCGAACGACGGCAGCGAGTGGCGGGAACTGCGCTCGATGACCGATCTGCGATGGGAGCTGACCCAGGCCGTGGTTCGCGACGAGCGGCTGCACCTGATGGTCACCGACGCTGCGGGACACGGGCGCCGCGCCGTGGTGCTCGCGCTCGACAAGCTCGGCAGCAGCGAACTCGACGCGAAGGCGATGCAGCGTATCGGGCTGGGCAATGCGCTCAGCGAACCGGTGCTCGGCGAAGTCAAGGCTGGCAGCGCCGGCGCGCAATCGGGGCTCCACAGTGGGGACAGGGTGTTGCGCATCGATGGCACCGACATCGCCGACGGCTCGACCGTGCGCGATCTGATCCGTGCCAGCGGCCGCGACGGCCTGGCTCACGCGATGCAGTGGCGCGTCGAGCGTGCCGGCCAGGTGCTCGACCTCACGGTCACGCCGGCGGTGGTCAAGGAAGGCGACCGCCAGATCGGCCGCATCGGCGTCTTCCCCGGCCAGCCGCCAGCGATGGTGAACGTGCGCCACGGCGTTTTCGAGGGACTGTCGCAGGCGGTCACGCAGACATGGCAAGTGTCGGTGCTGACGCTGAAGATGCTCGGCAAGATGGTGATCGGGCAGGCCTCTCTGAAGAACCTCAGCGGGCCGTTGACGATCGCCGATGTCGCGGGTCAGTCGGTGCGCCTCGGCGTCGCGTACTACCTCGGCTTTCTCGCCGTCGTGAGCATCGGTCTGGGCATCCTCAACCTGCTGCCGTTGCCGGTCCTCGATGGGGGGCACCTGATGTATTATCTTTTCGAGGGTGTGACGGGGCGGCCGGTTTCCGAGTTGTGGCTCGAACGGCTGCAGCGTGGCGGGGTGGCCATCATGCTCATGATGATGTCCCTGGCTCTTTACAACGACGTGGCCCGCCTCCTGGGCCTGCAATGACCGACCGCATGCTTTTCACCTCCCGCCCGACCTCTCCCCGTTTCCCGCTCGCCTGCATCGCCTTCGCTGCCGCGCTCCACGCCGGGTCGGCCCGGGCGGTCGAGCCGTTCGTGCTGAAGGACATCCGCGTCGAGGGCCTGCAGCGCAGCGACGCCGGCACCGTGTTCGCGTCCTTGCCGTTTCGAATCGGCGACACCTACAGCGACGAGAAGGGTGCAGCCGCGCTGCGCGCACTGTTCGCGACCGGCCTCTACAAGGACGTGCGCATCGACGTCGACAACGGCGTCGTCGTCGTGATCGTCGAGGAGCGCGCGGTCATCGCCAACATCGACTTCGTCGGTCTGAAGGAGTTCGACAAGGACCAGCTCGTCAAGTCGCTGAAGGATTTCGGCATTAGCGAAGGCCAGCCGTTCGACAAGGCACTGGCCGATCGCGCCGAGCAGGAGCTCAAGCGACAGTACCTGACGCGCAGCCTCTATGGCGCCGAGGTCGTCACCACGATCACGCCGCAGGAGCGCAACCGCGTCAACCTCAGCTTCACGATCACCGAAGGGGCGGCCGCGAAGATCAGCGAGATCCGCATCGCCGGGAACAAGGTGTTCTCCGAGAGCACGCTCAAGGGCCTGTTCGACCTGAACGACGGCGGCTGGCTCAATTTCTACACCAAGGCCGACCGCTATTCCCGCGCCAAGCTCGACGCCGACCTCGAGACGCTGAAGGCCTACTACCTGAACCGCGGCTACCTTGAGTTCAACATCGAGTCGACGCAGGTCGCGATCTCGCCGGACAAGCAGGACATCACCGTCACGATCAACGTGAAGGAAGGCCAGCCGTACACGGTCACCGGTGTGAAACTCGAGGGCGACTACCTCGGCAAGCAAGACGACTTCAAGACGCTGGTCCTGATCAAGCCGGGCCAGCCTTACCAGGCCGAGGCCGTCACCCAGACCACGAAGCTGATGACCGACCGCTTCGGCACCTTCGGCTACGCATTCGCGAAGGTCGAGGCGCGCCCCGACATCGACCGCGCCACCGGCACCGTGGTGCTCACGATCACCGCCGAACCGGCACGGCGCGTCTACATCCGCCGCATCAACGTGGCCGGCAACACCAAGACGCGCGACGAAGTCGTGCGCCGCGAGTTCCGCCAGTTCGAGTCGAGCTGGTACGACGGCCGCAAGATCAAGCTCTCGCGCGATCGTGTCGACCGCCTGGGCTTCTTCAGCGAGGTCAACGTCGACACCAACGAGGTGCCGGGCACGGCCGACCAGGTCGATCTGACGATCACGATCAAGGAGAAGGCCACCGGCAACCTGAACATCGGCGCCGGGTTCTCTTCGGCCGACAAGCTGTCGTTGTCGGGCTCCATCAAGCAGGAGAACGTGTTCGGTTCGGGCAACTACCTCGGCCTGGAGCTCAACACCAGCAAGTACAGCCGCACGCTCGTGCTCAGCACGATCGATCCGTACTTCACGGTCGACGGCATCTCGCGCTACCTCGACGTGTTCTACCGCACCCAGCGCCCGATCAACAGCCAGGGCGAGGAATACGAACTTGTCACGCCGGGGGCGTCGATCCGCTTCGGCGTGCCGTTCAGCGAGTACGACACGGTGTTCTTCGGCCTGGGCTACGAGCGCACCGAGATCAAGGGCACGAACCTGCCGCTGAACTACCGCAAGTACGTCTACGAGTTCGGCGACAAGAGCAACTCCGTGCCGCTGACGGTTGGCTGGGCCCGCGACAGCCGCGACAGCTCCCTCGTGCCGACCAGCGGCCGCCTGACCAGCCTGAATTTCGACTGGGGCGCCCTCGGCGACGCCAAGTACCTGCGCAGCAGCGCCAAGTTCCAGCAATACCTCGCGCTGTCCAAGCGCTTCACGTTCGGCTTCAACGCCGATCTGTCCTGGGGCAAGGGCCTGGGTGGTCACCAGTACCCGATCTTCAAGAACTTCTACGGCGGCGGCCTCGGCAGCGTGCGTGGTTTTGACCAGAACTCGCTCGGCCCGGTCGACGTGACCGGCGCCTTCATCGGCGGCAACCGCAAGTTCAACGCCAACAGCGAACTGTACCTGCCCGTGCCTGGCACCGGCAACGATCGCACGCTGCGCTGGTTCACCTACCTGGACATCGGCAACGTCTGGGGCGAAGACGACAAGATGACCTTCGACAGCCTGCGCTCATCCGCCGGCGTCGGCCTGACCTGGGTCTCACCGGTCGGCCCGCTGAAGCTCAGCTACGGCACGCCGATCCGCAAGAAGCCCCAAGATAGAATCCAGCGACTTCAATTCCAGATCGGGACCGCGTTCTAATGAAAAGCACTTCTTTCTCGGCCGGCGTGCGCCAGCTGGCCACGGTGGCACTGCTGCTCGTCGCAGCCGCTGGCGCGCAGGCGCAGGAGCTGAAGATCGGCTTCGTCAACAGCGACCGCGTACTGCGCGAAGCAACGCCGGCCAAGGCGGCGCAGACGCGCCTCGAAGCCGAGTTCTCGAAGCGGCAGAAGGAAGGCGAGGACGCCGCCGCCAAGCTCAAGGCTGCCGCCGACAAGCTCGACAAGGACTCGCCGACGCTCGCCGAAGCCGAGCGCGGCCGCCGCCAGCGCGATCTGGTCGAACAAGACCGCGAGCTGCAACGCAAGCGCCGCGAGTTCCAGGAAGACCTGAACCAGCGCAAGAACGAAGAGCTCGCCTCGGTCGTCGAGCGCGCGAACAAGGTCGTCAAGCAGATCTACGACACCGAGAAGTTCGACCTGATCCTGCAAGGCGATGTGGTGATCTTCGCCAGCGCGCGCGTCGACATCACCGACAAGGTGATCAAGGCGCTCAACGCGCAGGGCGCGAAGTGATTTGAAGTGGCCGACGTCGTCTTCGATGTCGGTCTGCAAGAACTCGTTGCAGCGCTTGGTGGCGAGCTCGTAGGCCCCGAATCCGCCAGTGCGATCCGCATCGATCGCATCGGCCCGCTCGAAGGCGCCACGCCTTCGACCATCACCTTCCTCTCCAACCCGCGGCTGCGCTCCCTGCTGGCCGGTTGCGATGCGGGCTGCGTGATCGTGGCACCGGCACAGCGTGACGACGCCTTGCAGCGCGGCGCGGCGATCGTCACGCCCGATCCCTACCTCTATTACGCGCGGCTTTCGCAGTGGTGGGCTGCCCGCCTGCGGCGCAGCGCGCCCACGGGCGTGCACCCGAGCGCGATCGTCCATCCGTCCGCGCGCATTGGCACCGGCGCGACGATCGGGCCGCTGGCGGTCATCGAGGCCGATGTCGAGATCGGCGACGGCGCCGTGATCGGCGCGCAGTCCATTGTCGGCGCCGGTGCCGTTGTCGGGTCGGGCACGCGGCTCGCGTCGCGGGTCACGTTCGGCGAACGCTGCCGGATCGGCGCGCGGGGCATCGTCCACAGCGGCGCGGTCATCGGTGCCGATGGCTTCGGCTTCGCCCCCACCGAGGGCCGCTGGGAGAAGATCGAGCAGCTCGGAGCGGTCGCCATCGGCGACGACGTCGAGATCGGCGCGAACACCTGCATCGACCGCGGCGCGCTTGGCGACACCGTGATCGGCAACGGCGTGAAGCTCGACAACCTGATCCAGATCGGCCACAACGTGCGCATCGGCGACCACACGGCGATGGCCGGCTGCGTCGGCGTGGCGGGCAGCGCGGTGATCGGCCGGCACTGCACGGTCGGTGGCGCGGGCATGATCCTGGGCCACCTCGAGCTGGGCGATCACGTCCACATCTCGGCCGGCTCGCTGGTCACTCGCTCGATTCTCAAGCCGGGGCAGTACACCGGCGTGTTCCCCATCGACGACAATGCGAGCTGGGAGAAGAACGCGGCCACGCTGCGCCAGTTGCATGCACTGAGAGACCGGTTGCGCGCACTCGAGCGAGCGCAACCAAACAAGACCGCTACGGACAAGACATGACCATGGACATCCACGAAATCCTGAAGCGGCTTCCGCATCGCTTTCCGTTCCTGCTCGTGGACCGGGTGCTCCTGCTCGAGAAGGGCGTGCGCATCCAGGCGCTGAAGAACGTGACGATGAACGAGCCCTTCTTCACCGGTCACTTTCCGCACCGGCCGGTGATGCCCGGCGTGCTGATGCTGGAGGCGCTCGCGCAGGCCTCGGCCATTCTCGCGTTCGACAACCTCGGCGTGCTGCCGGACGACAACACGGTCTTCTACTTCGTCGGCATCGACAACGCGCGCTTCAAGAAGCCGGTCGAGCCCGGCGACCAACTCGTGCTGAACGCGACGCTCGAGCGCAGCAAGGCCGGCATCGTCAAGTTCGCTGCCCACGCGACTGTCGGCGACATGACCGTGGTGTCGGCCGACCTGATGTGCACGATGCGTCGCATCGAGTAGACGGGCGGCGCGCCATGGCGACCATCCACCCGACCGCGATCGTCGAAAGCGGGGCGCAACTTGACGACTCCGTCAGCATCGGCCCGTACGCCGTCGTGCGCACGAACGTGCGCATCGGCGCGGGCACGAGCATCGGCCCGCACTGCGTGATCGAGGGTCACACGACCATCGGGTGCGACAACCGCATCTGGCAGTTCGCGTCGATCGGTGCCGATCCGCAGGACAAGAAGTACGCGGGCGAGCCGACCGAGCTGCGCATCGGCGACCGCAACACGATCCGCGAGTTCTGCACCTTCAACACCGGAACCGCGCAGGATGCCGGCGCGACGCGCATCGGCAGCGACAACTGGATCATGGCCTACGTCCACATCGCGCACGATTGCCAGCTCGGCGACGACATCATCCTGGCCAACAACGCGACGCTGGCCGGTCACGTGCATCTGGGAGACCATGTCTTCATCGGCGGGCTCACTGGCGTGCACCAGTTCGTGAAGATCGGTGCGCATGCGATGGCCGGCTTCGCCAGCGCCGTCACGCAGGACGTGCCGCCGTTCATGACGGTCGATGGCAATCCGCTGGCCGTGCGCGGCTTCAACGCCGTCGGCCTGAAGCGCCGCGGCTTCGATGCCGAGCGGCTCGCTGCCGTCAAGCAGATGCACCGTCTCCTGTACCGCTCCGGTCTGACCTTCGACGACGCCAGCGCGGCGATCTCGGCGCTGGCGACTGAAGTCCCTCGGGCCGCCGCCGACGTGGCGCTCATGGCCGACTTCCTCGGACAAGCCACGCGCGGCATCGTTCGTTGAACCGATGACACCAGAACTGCACGCACCGCGCTTCGCGATGGTGGCCGGTGAAGCCTCGGGCGACCTGCTCGGAGGGCTGCTGCTCGGTGGGCTGAAGGCTCGTTGGCCCGGGCTGCAAGCCTCCGGCATCGGTGGCCCGCGCATGGCGGCGCAGGGTTTCGAGGCCTGGTGGCCGCACGACAAGCTGGCGGTGAGCGGCTATGTCGAAGTGCTGAGCCACTACCGCGAGATCTCGGGCATCCGCACCCAGCTCGCCGAGCGCCTGCTCACGGACAAGCCGGATGTCTTCATCGGCATCGACGCCCCCGATTTCAATCTCGACCTCGAAGCCCGGCTCAAGACACAGGGCATCAAGGCGATCCACTTCGTCAGCCCGTCGATCTGGGCCTGGCGCGGCAAGCGCATCGAGAAGATCCGCCGAGCGACCGATCTGGTCCTGTGCATCTTCCCGTTCGAGCCCGAGATCTACGGGAAGCAGGGTGTCAACGCGGCCTATGTCGGGCACCCGCTGGCCGACGTGATCCCGATGCAGGTGCCGCGCGCGGCGGCGCGGGCGACCTTGGGTCTGGACGATGCTGACACGGTCGTTGCGCTGCTGCCGGGCAGCCGGCGCGCCGAAGTCCAATACATCGCGCCGCGCCTGCTGCAGGCGGCGGCCAAGATGGCCGAGGTGCGGCCGGAGTTGCGTTTCGTGCTGCCTGTGGTGCCGGGGATGCGCCATGTCGTCGAGCCGCTGCGCAAGCAGTACGCACCGAACCTGAATCTGACGCTGCTCGACGGCCAGTCGCACGAAGCGCTCGCGGCCTGCGACGTGACGCTCGTCGCCAGCGGCACGGCCACGCTGGAGGCAGCGCTGTTCAAGCGGCCGATGGTCATCGTCTACGTGATGCACGCGCTGAACTGGCAGATGATGAAGCGCATGAAATACCAGCCCTGGGTTGGCCTGCCGAACATTTTGCTGAACGACTTCGCGGTGCCGGAGCTGCTGCAGGGCGACGCCACGCCCGAGCGGATTGCTCACAGCGCGCTGGCATGGCTCGACGATCCGCAGCGCTGCGCAGCGCTCCACGTGCGGCTCGACGCACTGCACACGACGCTGCGCTGCAACACCGCGCAGGCGGCCACCGATGCGATCGAAAAAGTTCTTGCGGGCTGAGCAACTCGGCCTCGTCTTCGACACGCCCGGCCTCGTCGCCGGCGTGGACGAGGCCGGCCGCGGCCCGCTCGCCGGGCCGGTGGTCGCTGCCGCGGTGATCCTCGACGATCTGAAGCCGATCAAGGGGCTGAACGATTCGAAGAAGCTCACGCCGCGCGCGCGTGATCGCCTGTTCGACGAGATCCACGCGAAGGCGCTGTGCTTCTGCATCGCGCAGGCCAGCGTCGAAGAGATCGACGAACTCAACATCCTGCAGGCGACGATGCTGGCGATGCGCCGCGCGGTCGAGGGCCTGCGCCTGCGGCCGAACAAGGTGCTGGTCGACGGCAACCGGCTGCCG
>JBDTVC010000186.1:0-9690 GCA_040007475.1 Burkholderiales bacterium | reverse complement strand
TCTCTCCCAACAGGAAATGCGCGCGGTGCTGCACCGCGACCGCGTCAAGGCGCGCATCGTGCGCTACGACCGCAAGGGCCGCCCCGAGGGGCGCGTGCTCGAGATCCTCGAGCGCAAGAAGGCGCCGATCATCGGTCGCCTCCTGCACGAGAGCGGCGTGTGGCTCGTCGCCCCGGAGGACAAGCGCTACGGGCAGGACATCCTGATCCCGAAGAACGCGATCGCGAATGCGACGGCGGGCCAGGTCGTCGCGATCGAGCTGACCGAAACCCCCTCGATGTATTCGCAGCCCGTCGGCCGCGTGACCGAGGTGCTGGGCGAGATCGACGACCCTGGCATGGAGATCGAGATCGCGGTGCGCAAGTACGAGGTGCCGCACCAGTTCACGCCCGAGACGCTGGCGCAGGCGGCGACGCTGCCCGACAAGATCCGCCCGATCGACCGCAAGGGCCGCATCGACCTGACCGACGTGGCGCTGGTCACGATCGACGGCGAGGATGCGCGCGACTTCGATGACGCGGTGTACTGCGAGCCCGCCAAGATCGGCCGCGTCAAGACGCCGAACGGCTGGCGGCTGATCGTCGCGATCGCCGACGTGAGCCACTACGTGAAGCCGGGCGAGCCGATCGACGCCGACGCGTACGAGCGTGCGACCTCGGTGTACTTCCCGCGGCGCGTGATCCCGATGCTGCCGGAGAAGCTCTCCAACGGCCTGTGCTCGCTGAACCCCAACGAGGATCGCCTCGCGATGGTCTGCGACATGCTCGTCACCGCGGCCGGCGAGATCCACGCCTACCAGTTCTTCCCGGCGGTAATCTGCTCGCATGCGCGCTTCACCTACAACGAAGTCGCCGCAATCCTCGCGAACACGCGCGGCCCCGAAGCGGCGAAGCGCAAGGAGCTGGTGCCCGATCTGCTGAACCTGCACGAGGTCTATCGCGCCTTGCTGAAGGAGCGCCACAAACGTGGCGCGATCGACTTCGAGACCACCGAGACGCAGATCGTCTGCGACGAGAACGGCCGCATCGAGAAGATCGTGCCGCGCACGCGCACGGAGGCGCACAAGCTGATCGAGGAGGCGATGCTCGCGGCCAACGTCTGCTCGGCCGACTTCATCGCGCTGGGCAAGCATTCGTCGCTGTACCGCGTCCACGAAGGGCCAACGCCCGAGAAGAAGACGCTGCTGCAGAACTACCTGCGTGGGCTCGGCCTGGGCCTGTCGATCGGTGACGATCCGAAGCCAGGCGAGTTCGCGGCGATCGCGGCTGCGACCAAAGATCGCCCTGACGCGATGCAGATCCACACGATGCTGCTGCGCTCGATGCAGCAGGCGATCTACACCGCCACCAACTCCGGCCACTTCGGGCTGGCGTACGAGGCCTACACGCACTTCACCAGCCCGATCCGGCGCTACCCCGATCTGCTGGTGCATCGCGTGATCAAGGCGCTGCTGACCGGCAAGCGCTACCACCTGCTGACCGGGCCGAGCAACCCGGCGCCGTCGAATCGCAAGTCGGCGAAGCCCGTGAAATCGGCGAACGCCGAGGACGAGAAGTGGGAGATCGCGGGCGTGCATTGCAGCGTCAACGAACGCCGCGCCGACGAAGCCTCGCGCGATGTCGAGGCCTGGCTGAAGTGCCGCTACATGCGCGAGCACCTCGGCGAGGAATACGGCGGCACGGTCAGCGCGGTCACGAGCTTCGGTCTGTTCGTGCAGCTCGATGGCCTGTACGTCGAAGGGCTGGTGCACATCACCGAGCTCGGCGGCGAGTACTACCGCTTCGACGAGGTTCGCCAGGAACTGCGCGGTGAGCGCAGCGGCGTGCGCTACGTGGTCGGCTCGCGTGTGCGGGTGCAGGTCAGCAGGGTCGACCTCGATGGCCGCAAGATCGACTTCCGCATGGTGCGCGAAGGCGAGGACGACGCGGTCCAGATGCGCGCTCGCCGCGAGAAGCCGACGACGCCCGCTGGCGAACTGGCCGCGGTGAAGGAAGCCGATCGCGCGGCCAAGGCAGCGACGAAGGCCAAGGCGCGCGGTGGTGCGGCGCACCCGGTGCGCGTCGCAAAATCTGCCGCACGCAAGGCCGCCGGCCGCGCGGCAGGCAAGGCGTCGGGCAAGTCGTCCGGCCGCCGTTGAGATTTCAGCAACAGGAACGACAAGCGATGACGATTCGATTCGACGGCCGCGTGGCCATCGTGACCGGGGCCGGCGGCGGCCTCGGCCGGCAGCATGCACTGGCGCTCGCGGCGCGCGGCGCGAAGGTGGTGGTCAACGACCTGGGCGGCACGCTCGATGGCCATGGCGGCACGCCGCTGGCCGCGCAGAAGGTGGTCGACGAGATCGTCGCCGCCGGCGGCACGGCGATGGCCAGCGGTGCGTCGGTGACGGATGCCACCGCGGTGCAGGCGATGGTCGATGCGGCGATGGCCGCCTGGGGCCGCGTCGACATCCTCGTCAACAACGCCGGCATCCTGCGCGACAAGAGCTTCACGAAGATGGCGCTGGATGACTTCCGTCTCGTCGTCGAGGTGCACCTGATGGGCGCGGTGAACTGCACCAAGGCCGTGTGGGATGTCATGCGTGCGCAGAACTACGGCCGCATCGTGATGACGACGTCGTCGAGCGGCCTGTACGGCAACTTCGGCCAGTCGAATTACGGTGCCGCGAAGATGGCGCTGGTCGGATTGATGCAGACGCTCTCGATCGAGGGCGCCAAGAACGACATCCGCGTCAACTGCCTGGCGCCGACAGCCGCGACGCGGATGACCGAGAACCTGATGCCCGAGGCGGTGCTGAAGCTGCTTCAGCCCGAGGCGGTGACGCCGGGGCTGCTCGCACTCGTCGCAGACGACGCGCCGACACGCGCGATCCTGTGTGCCGGCGCGGGCTCGTTCGAGCGCGCCCACATCACGCTGACCCCGGGCATCTTCGTCGGCCTGCCCGACGACGCCCCGGAGCAGGTCGCATTGAACTTCGAGGCGCTGTCCGACCGCGAAGACGAGGCGGTGCCCGAGAGCGGCAGCGCGCAAGGAACGAGCGAGATCGGCAAGGCGATGCGCGCGCTGGCCTGACGAGCGCTTTTCAGCGCCGCTGAAGGCGTTCGATCAGGTCGCCGGCGATCAGCGAATCGGCCGGCGCAGGTTCCGCCGCTGCGCCATGCTCCGCGACCGCCTGCACGGCGGTCGCGAAAGCGATAGCGGCCTCGTCGCCCGGCTCGGGTTGGCTCCAGCGTCCGCCCAGCCAGCCAGCGAGCACGTCGCCGGTGCCCCCCGTGGCCAGGGCCGCGTTCCCGGTGCTGTTCACACGAACCGTGCAGGCGGGTGCAGCGATGACGCTGCCCGACCCCTTCAGCACGACCACACAAGCGAACCGCGCTGCCAGCTCCTGCGCTGCGTGCAGCCGGTCTCCCTGAACCTCGGCGGTCGCGCAGCCCAGCAGTCGTGCGGCTTCGAGCGGGTGCGGTGTCAGGACAGTTGCCAAGCCGCGACCGTCGCGAGCACGCAGCAGGGGCAGCAGCGCAGCATCGGCCGCGAGCGCGTTCAGCGCGTCGGCATCGAGCACAAGTCGCCTGGCCAGGCTGAGCAAACGCGGCAACGGCGCGCGCACGGCATCGCCGCCGCCGCAACCGCAGACGACGGTGCTGCGCGCGAGCACGTCGGGCGCGCTGTTCGTCCAGGCGGGACGGAACATCAACTCGGGGCGCAGCGGGTCGACGCGCGCGGCCGCTTCGTCGAGCATGTTCACGAACACGCGGCCCGCGCCCGCGGCGAGGGCCGCACGTGCCGCGAGCAACGCGGCGCCGCTCATGCCCGGGCCGCCGCCGACGATGGCCACGTCGCCGAAGCTGCCCTTGTGCTGCGCGTGGCGCCGCGCCGGTCGAGGCCCCACGCCACAGAGCCAGGCAAATGGCTGCGCGGCCGTGGTGTCGACACCCAGCGAGTCGAGCCAGATGACGCCGGCGTGGTCGCGCCCGCTGGCGGTGAACAGGCCCGGCTTGAGGGTCAGCAGCGAAAGCGTGTGCGTCGCGCGAACGCAAGCCTCGCCCAAGGCTTGACCGGTGTCGGCGCGCAGGCCGGAGGGCAAATCGATCGCGAGGGTCGGGCAGGTCAGCGCGTTGAATTGCTCGATGGCCGCGGCGAGAGCGCCTTCTGGAGCGCGGCTGGCGCCGATGCCGAGCAGTGCATCGATCGCGAGGTCTGGTGCGTCCATTGCTGCTGCGTCGATGTGCACACCGGCCGCTTGCGCGCGAACCAGCGCTTCGCGCGCATCGGAGGGCAGCGACGCCGGATCACCGATCAGCGTAACCGCCACGTCCTTGCCCCAGCGCTGCAGATGGGCCGCGGCCTCGAGCCCGTCGCCGCCGTTGTTGCCGGGGCCGGCGGCGATCCACAGGCGTTGCGCATGCGGGGCGATAGCGAGCGCGAGGCGCGCGATCGCCTCGCCGGCGCGCGCCATCAGCGTGTGCGCCGGCAAACCGCCTGCGGCCTGCTGCTCGAGGGTGCGCGTGCCCGCGGAGTCGAACAGCGCGAGCTCCTGCGTGGTCGGGAGGATTCGTTGCATGTCGATCACACGTGCAGGCGCTCCACGCCCAGGCCCTCGATGTCGATGGCCGGCGCCTGACCCTTGATGCCGTCGGCCAGCAGGCGCGCCGACCCGCACGACAGGGCCCAGCCGCTCGACCCGTGGCCCAGGTTCAGCCAGATGCCGTCAATGCCGCTGCGACCGAGCACCGGTGGGCCGTCGGGCAGCATCGGGCGCGCGCCTTTCCAGGGCTGCGCCTGGCTCAGGTGCGCGCTGCCAGGGAACCAGTCGTGCAGCACCTTGTAAAGGGTATCGAGGGCGCTGCGGTGATGCTGCGTGTCAGTGCCGCCGATCTCGGCGCCCCCGGCCACGCGCACGCGCGTGCCGATGCGGCTGATCGCGACTTTGTAGCGCTCGTCCATCAGCGCCGAGTGCGGGCCGTGGTCGACATGGCCCTCGTGACGGCGCAACGGCGCCGTGATCGAATAGCCGTGAACGGCCTGCAGCGGCAGATTCAGGCCGAGCGGCCGCAGCAGCGGCGCGGAGTCGAGCGCGGCGCACACGACGATGGCGTCGAAGCCTTCGGTGGTGGGCTGCATCGCCATCGGCTGCGTGTCCTGGGCATCGTTTGGCGCGCCGTCGGCGCCGATGTTCATCGTGGTGTGCTCGTGCGGCGGTGCATACAGGTGCACGAGCTGCGGCGCCGGGCCCCTGATGATCTTCTGGACGCTGGTGTGGAAGCGAAAGCGGGCCCCCAGGCGCTGTGCCTCGGAGCGCAGCAGGTGGGTGAACTGGCGGCAGTTGCCGACCTCGTCGTCCGGCAGGTAGATGCCGCCGTGCAGCTCGGTCTCGAGGTTGAGCCCGGGTTCGACGGTGCGGCACTGGCTCGCGTTCAGCGTCTCGAAACGCGTCTTCAGTTCGGCCAGCGACGCCAGCCCGGGTTGCACCATCGCCATGTCCTTCGCGCTGCGCAGGAGCACGAGGTAGCCGTCGCTGCGCTCGTACTCGAGCTTCAGACCCGCGGTCAGCTGATGCAGGCGGTCACGGCTGTAGATCGCCAGGCGCTGCATGCGCAGGCGGTTGGCCTGGTAGGTCCGTAACCGGCAGGCGCGCCACCAGCGCCACAGCCACGGCACGCTGCTCAGGGGCAGCCCACGGATGCGGACCGGCGCATGCTGGCTCAGCAGGTGCTTCAGCACCTTGCCAGGCATGCCGGGCGCAGCCCACGGCGTGACGTAGCCCGGGGCGACGAGGCCGGCGTTCGCGAAGCTCGTCTCCGCGGCGACGCTGCCACGGCGTTCGAATACCGTCACTTGATGCCCGTCCGACGCGAGTTCGTAGGCCGTCGTGACGCCGATGATGCCCGCGCCGATGACCGCGACCTTCATCGCGCGAGCGCCGCTTCGATTGCCAGCGAGACGTCGAGCACGGTGTTGTCCTGCAGCGCGCCGCTCCACACCATCAGGCCGACCGGCATGTCGCCGGGAGGGTGGCAAGGCAGCGAGAGGGCACAGCCGTCGAGCAGATTCACGACCGCAGGGTTGCGCAGCAGCAGGGCGTTGGTGGCGAAGAAAGCGGCGTCGTCCGTGAGCAGCGGTGCGATCGGCGGAGCAACGAACGGCACGGTCGGGCTCAGCATCGCGTCGAAGCCCCGCATCGCGTCGTGCATGTCGGCGATCCAGCGTGTTCGGGCATGCAGCAGGTCGATGTAGTCGGCCGCACTCATCGAGGCGCCGCGCCGGATGCGCAGCGCGACGCGCGGGTCGTATTCGGCTTCGTGCTCGGCGAGCAGTGCGCGGTGCCAGGCCCAGGCTTCGGCCGGCGAGAACCCCCCGGTTGCGTTGATGCGGGTGATGTCGTCGAGCGGCGCGAGCGGGATCTCGTCGATCCGGGCGCCGGCGGCGCGCAGGTTGGTGAGGCTGCGCTCGAACGCGCGGGCGACGGTCGAGTCCAGGCCGTCGAGCATCGAGCGCGTCGGCACGGCCAGGCGCAGTGCGCCGAGCGGACGCTCACTCAGATGGACGCGCCGGTCGGCCAGCACCTCGTGCACCCGCACCGCATCGCGGACCGTGCTCGTGATCGCGCAGGCCGTGTCCAGCGTGGTCGAGAGCGGGATCGCGCCGTCGGTGGGCGTCAGTCGAGCCGTGTTCTTGAAGCCCACCAGCCCTTGCAGCGCCGCAGGGATGCGAATCGACCCCCCGGTGTCGGAGCCGAGCGCGGCCCAGGCGGCGCCCGTCGCGACCGAGACGGCGCCACCCGACGTCGACCCGCCCGGGATGCGCGCTTGCCCATCCAGTGCGGCAGTGGCGGGGTTTTCGGGCGTGCCGAAGTGAGGATTGATGCCGACACCGGAAAACGCGAACTCCGACATGTTGGTGCGGCCAATCAGCGCGGCACCGGCGTGACGCAAGCGCGCGACGGCGGGGCAATCGGCGGCGGCGGGCGGCCGGCCGGCCAGTACCGTCGAGCCGGCGGTCGTGACCTCGCCTTGCACGTCGAACAGGTCCTTGATGCTCACCACGAGCCCGGCCAGCGGCGGCAGCGCACCATCCGCAGCGCGGCGCGCATCGACCTCGCGTGCGGTCGCGAGCGCGGTGTCGAAGCTCGTGCGGGTGAAGGTGTGCCGGTTGGCGTCCGATCGCGCCGCGGCGATCGAGGCGTGGACCGCCTCAGTCGCCGTGGGAAGCTTGCGCAGGCCGGTCAGGTCAGGAGTCATGGCGATGCTATAATCGATTGGCTTGGCTCATTTCGAGTCAGGCAAATCGCGAACCGGCTGTTTGAAGGTGTTGCGCGGGGTCCAGATGACCCTGGGCAATTCAGGCCGGATTCTAGAACCAACCTTTGGAGTCCTACATGACAGTCAGCATGCGTGAAATGCTGGAAGCCGGTGTCCACTTTGGCCACCAAACGCGCTTCTGGAACCCCAAGATGGCCCCGTACATCTACGGCCATCGCAACAAGATCCACATCATCAACCTCGAGAAGACGCAGCCGCTCTTCAACGACGCGATGAAGTTCATTCGTCAGATCGCCGCCAAGCGCGGCACGATCCTGATGATCGGCACCAAGCGCCAGGCCCGCGAAGTGATCGCCGCCGAAGCCAAGCGCGCCGGCATGCCCTACGTCGACCAGCGTTGGCTCGGCGGCATGATGACGAACTTCAAGACCGTCAAGGGTTCGCTGAAGAAGCTCAAGGACATGAAGGCGCAGGTCGAGGCCGGCACCGAGATCCGCATCAAGAAGGAAGCGCTGATGTTCCAGCGCGACATCACGAAGCTCGAGAAGGACATCGGCGGCATCCAGGACATGAATGCCCTGCCGGACGCGATGTTCGTGATCGACGTCGGCTACCACAAGATCGCGATCCTCGAGGCCAAGAAGCTTGGCATTCCGATCATCGGTGTGGTCGATTCGAACCACTCGCCTGAGGGCATCGACTACGTGATCCCGGGCAACGACGATTCGAGCAAGGCCGTTGCGCTGTACGCGAAGGCCGTCGCCGACGCGGTGCTCGACGGCAAGGCCAACGCCACAAACGACGTCGTGCAGGCGGCCGCCGCCGAAGGCGACGAGTTCGTCGAAGTCAACGAAGCGGCTTGATGCCCCATTGCCCGGCCTGTTGAACCAACAGGCAGCGGGCACACAAAAAGGGGCTTCGCAGCCCCTTTTTTTCAACCAACGGAGATTTCACAAGATGGCTGCAATCACTGCAAGCATGGTGGGCGAACTGCGGGCCAAGACCGACGCGCCGATGATGGAGTGCAAGAAGGCGCTGACCGAGGCCGAAGGCAACATGGAGCGCGCCGAAGAGCTGCTGCGCGTCAAGCTCGGCAGCAAGGCCGGCAAGGCCGCTTCGCGCATCACCGCCGAAGGCGTGGTCGTCTCGGCCGTGGTCGGCAACGCCGGCGCGCTGGTCGAGGTCAACTGCGAGACCGACTTCACTTCGAAGAACGACCTGTTCCTCGCGTTGGCGAACGCTTGTGCGCGTCTGGTCGCCGAGAAGAACCCGGCCGACGTGGCCGCGCTGTCGGCCCTGCCGTACACGCAGGACGGCTACGGCCCGACGCTGGAAGACGTGCGCAAGGGCCTGATCGGCACGATCGGCGAGAACATGTCGATCCGCCGCTTCAAGCGCTACGA
Organism: Burkholderiales bacterium; assembly: GCA_040007475.1. Taxonomy (GTDB): domain Bacteria; phylum Pseudomonadota; class Gammaproteobacteria; order Burkholderiales; family Burkholderiaceae_C; genus LMDS01. The sequence goes on along the minus strand of JBDTVC010000186.1, from coordinate 1,028 downwards.
AGGCGCCAAGCTCGCCAGCTATCTGCACGGCACGCGCATCGGCGTGATGGTCGACTTCGAAGGCGACGAAGTGGCCGCCAAGGATGTCGCGATGCACGTGGCTGCGATGAAGCCGGTCGCGCTGCAATCGAGCGACGTGCCCGCCAAACTGATCGAGACCGAGCGTTCGGTCGCGACGCAGAAGGCCGCCGAGGATGCCGAGAAGGCCAAGGCCGAGGGCAAGACGCCGCAGTCGCCCGAGATCGTCACCAAGCGCATCGAAGGATCGGTCGCGAAGTTCCTGAAGGAAGTGAGCCTGTTCAACCAGGCCTTCGTGAAGAACGACAAGCAGACCGTCGAGCAGATGCTCAAGGAGAAGGCCACGAAGGTGAAGGGCTTCACCTTGTACGTGGTGGGCGAGGGCATCGAGAAGAAGGTCGACGACTTCGCGGCCGAAGTGGCGGCTCAGGTCGCCGCAGCGAAGAAGGATTGAGTTGCACTCGGACCCGCAGGACTCCGCGGGTTCCGAATTAGACTCTCCCGCGCGCCACAAGCGCCTGCATCACAGAACCTGGAGTCCGATCCCATGGCCGCCTACAAGCGCATCCTCCTGAAACTCTCCGGCGAAGCCCTGATGGGCGACGATGCCTACGGCATCAACCGCGCGACCATCGTGCGCATGGTCAGGGAGATACAAGAGGTGACGCAGCTGGGCTGCGAGGTGGCGGTCGTGATCGGTGGTGGCAACATCTTCCGCGGCGTCGCCGGTGGTGCGGTCGGCATGGACCGCGCGACGGCCGACTACATGGGGATGCTGGCCACCGTGATGAACGCGCTCGCGCTCGCCGACACGATGCGGCAGGAGGGCATGACAGCACGCGTGATGTCGGCGATCGGCATCGAGCAGGTTGTCGAGCCGTATGTGCGGCCGAAGGCGCTGCAATACCTCGAGGAAGGCAAGGTCGTGGTCTTCGCGGCCGGCACCGGCAACCCGTTCTTCACCACCGACACCGCCGCGGCGCTGCGCGGCGCCGAGATCGGCGCGCAGA
>JBDTVC010000185.1:0-9735 GCA_040007475.1 Burkholderiales bacterium | reverse complement strand
GCTCCAGCGGCGAGCTGTCGAGCGCGGCGCAGGTGGATGGCGTGCTCGCGCGGCGCCAGCCCGGGTCGACGCTCAAGCCCTTCGTCTACGAACTCGCGTTCGAGAAGCGGCTGATCACGCCGGCCAGCCTGATCGACGATTCGCCGGCGCAACTCGCGACGACCAACGGCCTGTACCTGCCGCAGAACTACGACCACGACTTCAAGGGCTGGGTCAGTGCGCGCACCGCGCTCGGCGCGAGCCTGAACGTGCCGGCGGTGCGCGTCGGCGCGATGCTCGGGCCCGATGCGCTGGCCGCACGACTGAACGCGTTCGGCCTCGGCCTCGCGCAGCCCGGTGGCTTCTACGGCAGCTCGCTTGCGCTCGGCAGCGCCGATGTCACCCTGCTGGCGCTGACGAACGCGTACCGCACGCTGGCCAACGGCGGGGTGTACGCGCCGGTCGCGCTGCGCGGCGCATCACCGGCGTCGACTCGCGTGGCCGATGCCGCGGCCGTCTACCTCGTCACCGACATCCTCGCCGACAACAACGCGCGTGTGCGCACCTTCGGCCTCACGAGCCTGCTCGCGACGCGCGGCTTCGCGGCGGTGAAGACGGGCACCAGCAAGGACATGCGCGACAACTGGTGCATCGGCTTCACCGACCGCTACACCGTCGGCGTGTGGGTCGGCAACGCGAGCGGCGAGGCGATGCACAGCGTCAGCGGGATCAGCGGCGCGGCGCCGGTGTGGCAGGCGCTGGTGAGCCAGCTGCACGCCGATCGGCCGTCGCGCGCGCTGCGCATGCCGGCGGGCGTCGTGGCTGCCGCGGTGCAGTTCGATGCGAAGCGCGAGCCGCCACGCGACGAGGTGTTCATCAAAGGCACCGAGCAATCGCGGCAGCGAGCGAGTGCGCAGGTCGCCGGCACCGAACGCTACGGTATTGCGAGCCCGCGCGACGGCAGCGTCTTCGCGATCGACCCCGACATGCCGCCGGCCGCGCAACGCATCACCTTCGAAGGCGAGCATGGCGTGTGGGTGCTCGATGGCAAGCGACTTGGCGCGGCGTCACGCATCACGTGGGCGCCGTGGCCGGGGCGGCACGAGCTGGCCTTGTTGGGTCGCAGCGGCGAGACGCTGCAAAGCGTGCGCTTCGAGGTGCGTGGTGCCGGCCTGAAGGCCGACGCCAGTCAGCGCGCGAAGATGCGCTCCATCGCCACGTCGATCACCATGCCGCACAGGCTGTAGAGCAGCGAGCCGATCAGCGCGGCGACGAAGCCGGCGACGTGCAACCCGTCGAGCACCGACGCGGCGAAATAGAACATCAGCGCGTTGATCACGAACAGGAACAGGCCGAGCGTGACAATCGTGACCGGCAGCGTGAGCAGCACGAGGATCGGCCGCAGCAGGGTGTTGAACAGCCCGAGCACGAAGGCCGCGATCATCGCCGAGCCGAAGCTCTTGACGGTGACGCCAGGGTACAGATACGCCACCAGCAGCAAGGCGGCGGCGAGCAACAACCAGCGGACGATGATTTTCATGCGGCAAGCATAGCGTGGCGCGGTGGGTCCTCCGAGGCCCGCGGCGCCTGCACGTCCTCGGGTGGGTGTGGCCATTAATGCGAATCATTCGTGTTCGTGTACAGTCGCGCATCCGTCACTTCGATGTGCTGCCGCCGTGCCTGATCCTGTCAATGAGCCGTTGACCGAGCCTGCCGCCACGCCGACAGATCGTGGTGCGCGCGGCGACGCGCCGCTGCAGATCCAAAGCGAGCAGCTCTTCGCCGGCCGCAGCGAAGTGCGGATCGTTCATCAAGGGTCGGTCTATCGACTCAAGCGCACTGCGCTCGACAAGCTGATCCTCACCAAGTGACTCCCGCCCACCCCACTCCCCGCACCAGCCCGCCGCCGCCAGCCCGTGCCTTCCTGAAGGAATACCGCTGTGCCGCAACGCCATCTGCTAGCCCTCACCCACCGCCGCCTGCGACGATCGGGTCCCCATCCTCAAGTCCTGCTGCCGCTGGGTGCGCTCGCCGCGGGCTTCGGGCTGCTCGCCGCGGATGCGCTGGCGCAGAACGCACCGGCACCCGCGAGCGCGGCTTCGGGTGCGGGCTTCGCGATCACGTTGCCACCGGTCTCGGTGCAAGGGCGGGCAGAGACGGATGCGACCTCGTTGCGGGCGACCACGACGACCATCGGCAAGGGCAACCAGGATTTGCGCGACGTGCCGCAGTCCGTCACCGTCGTCACCGAGAAGCTGATCGAGGATCGCCGCATCGACACGCTGAAGCAGGCGCTGCACCAGACTGCCGGCATCACGTTCCAGGCGGCCGAAGGTGGCGAGGAGGACATCCGTCTGCGCGGCTTCTCCCTTGCCGCGAGCGGCGACATCTATGTCGACAGCCTGCGCGACCCGGCGTTCTATGAGCGAGACACCTTCAGCTTCGACCGCATCGAGTTGCTGCGCGGTTCGGCCTCGATGCTGTTCGGCCGCGGCTCGACCGGCGGTGTCGTGAACCAGGTCAACAAGATGCCGTTCCTGAACGACGCGAACGAAGTGAACTTCACCGCAGGCACCGGCGGCTACCTGCGCTTCACCGGTGACTTCAACCTGAAGACCAGCGAGACCTCGGGCCTGCGCGTCAACGTGATGAACACGAACGCGAGCGGCGGCGGCGGCAACGACAAGCTCGACAAGCAGGGCCTGGCGCCGACCTTCCGCTGGGGCATCGGCACCGACGACGAGTTCTACGTGTCGGGCTACGTCCTGCGCAACAACAACGGCATCAACTACGGCCTGCCGTGGCTGCGCGCGAGCTCGTCGCAGACGACAGCCAACCCATCGGGACTGATCGAGGGGCTGGACCCGAAGGCCTACTACGGCGCCGCGAGCGACTACAACGCCGGCGGCGCGGCACTCGCCACGCTTGGCCACGCGCACCGTTTCGCCGATGGCGGCGAGCTCAAGTCGGCGATCCGCCAGGGCCGCTACGACCGCGACCAGCGCGCCAGCACCGTCCGCTTCTGCCAGCGCACGGTGAACACCACCACCGGCGTCGTCAACAACCCCGATTGCCCGACCGTGATCGTCGCGGCCGACACGATCACCGATGCGACCAAGCTCGCCCGCGGCACCAACAACAAGGTGCAGGACATGACGACGACCTATGCCCAGAGCGACTACAGCAACCGGTTCAACGGCTTCGGCATGAAGCACGAGGTGCTGACCGGTGTCGACGCGGCGCACGAGGTCTTCCACAACTATGCGCTGATCGTGCCCACCGGCACCACGCTGGACAAGAACACGCCGCGCACGACGATCGGCTCGCCGAACGATGGCACCGGCGGCGTCGACGAGGCGGCGCGCGAGCGGCGCCAGGCCGCGGGCTTCGACGCCAAGGCGGTGGGCGTCTATGTTCAGGATCTGGTGCAGGTCGCACCGCAGTGGAAGGTTCTCGGCGGCCTGCGCTGGGACTACTTCAAGGGTGACTACCAGACCTTTCAGACCGCCAACGGCGGCGCGGTGGCGGTCGGCACTCTGCTCGCCGATCGCGGCCGCTCCGACAAGCTTTGGAGCAAGCGCTTCGGCGTGCTGTACCAGCCGAGCGACGCGCTGTCGTTCCACTTCTCGTACGGCACCTCGTTCAACACCTCGGGCGACACCTACCAGTACGACGACCAGACGAAGAACACGCCGCCCGAAGGCAGCGAGAACCTCGAGCTCGGCGCCAAGCTCGATCTGCTCGACGGCCGACTGAGCACGCGCCTGGCCGCGTTCCGATCCACGAAGACGAACGAGCGCAACCGCGATCCGGACAGCGCCGCCACGCAGGCCCTGCTCTCCGGCAAGCGCCACGCGGCCGGCCTGGAGCTCGACATCGCCGGCCGCATCACGCCGGCGTGGGAGGTGTTCGGCTCGTACGCGTGGACGCCGGTCGCGAAGATCGACATCGGCGCGCCGGGTTCGGTCGATGGCGTCGGCGAAGGTGCGGGCACGCGCTCGTCGATGACGCCGCGCCACAGCGGCACGATCTGGACGACCTATCAGCTCACGAAGGCGGTGCGCCTCGGCGGCGGCCTGAACGCGCGCAGCTCGCAGACGCCCAACCGCAACCCGGCCGGCGTCAACGCGCCGAGCTTCATCACTGGCGACCTGCTCGTCGAGGTCGCACGGAATGATCAGGTCGCGTTCAAGCTGAACGCGAACAACGTGACGAACAAGCTCTATGCGGACGCGCTCTACACCGGCCACTACATCCCGGGCGCCGGTCGATCGATCCAGCTCACGATGACCGCGAGGTTCTGAAAGACACGCCGATGCTGCTCCACGTCAAGCAAGTCCTGAACGCCGACGAATTGCGCGAAGCCCGCGCGATTCTGCAGCGCGCGACGTGGGGCGACGGCCGCGTCACCGCCGGCATGCAATCGGCGCAGGCGAAGAACAACGAGCAGCTGCCGCAGGACGGTGCCGAGGCGGGTGCGCTGCAGCGCATCGTGCTCGGCGGGCTGAACCGGCACGCGGTGTTCTTCTCGGCCGCGCTGCCCAGGCGCGTGTTCCCGCCGCTGTTCAACCGCTACGGTGGCGCCAGCAACGCGTTCGGCAACCATGTCGACAACGCGGTGCGCTTCATCCCGGGCACGGCCGGCGAGCGCGTGCGCACCGACGTGAGCTGCACCTTGTTCCTCGCCGACCCTGACGAATACGACGGCGGCGAGCTGATGGTCGAGGACACGTTCGGCACGCAGCGCGTGAAGCTGCCCGCCGGCGACATGGTGCTCTATCCCGGCACCAGCGTGCACCGTGTGGAGCCGGTGACGCGCGGTCATCGCGTCGCCAGCTTCTTCTGGATCGAGAGCATGGTGCGCAGCGACGAGCAGCGCCGCCTGCTGTTCGACATGGACTCGCACCTGATGCGCCTGCGCGCGTCGGTCGGCGAGACCGACCCCGCCGTGATCGGGCTGACCGGCACGTACCACAACCTGTTGCGCCTCTGGGCCGACGTCTGAACTTGAAGGACTCCAACATGAAACGCCTCCTCGCCATCCTGCTGCTCGCTTCCACGAGCGCCTTCGCGCAGCACGCCGAACGCTGCGAACCGATTCCGAAAGAGGAATGGAAGCCGCAGGCCGACCTCGAACGCAAGCTCGTGAACCAGGGCTGGAAGGTCAGCCGCGTGAAGATCACGAACGGCTGCTACGAGGTCTACGGCAAGAACGAGAAGGGCGGCAACGTCGAGGTGTTCTTCCACCCGAAGACATTCGAGCTCGTCACCGCGCCGAAGTGAGACGCGCGCTCCACTGGGCGCTGGTTGTCGCGACGGCGCTCGCTGCGCTGAGCCTGATCGATGCGCTCGGCATGCCGGCGCTGCATCGGCCGGCCGGCTACGCGGCGCTCGCGGTGCTGCTGTGGCGCGTGGCGTGGCGGCGTTCGATGCGACCGGCGGCAATCGCGCGAGCGACGTGCATCGCAGCGCTCGCGCTCACCGGATGGCTCTACACGACCGATGCGTATTGGGGCAGCGAAGGCATCGAATCTGCGCATCGTGTGCTCGCGTGGGCGCTGCTCGCGCTCATCGCGTGGCATGTGGCGACGGTGAGTTTCGCGCGCATGCAGCGTCGCAAACGCGGGCTGCAGTGATGCCATGCAGCGACAAAGCGCACCTCACCTATGGAAATTGCGCGTTTTCCCAGTGAAAACTTCTTCTCATTGCCCTATACAGGCATTACCATTCGCTCCGCACGGTGCTATGGAGAAATGAGAGTCCACGCGGCTCTCGCCCATCCCGGGCACATCAACAACTCTTGATGGAGAGAATCAACATGGCAACTGCGAAGAAGGCTCCCGCGAAAAAAGCGGCAGCAAAGAAGGCCGCTCCGGCCAAGAAGGCGGCACCGGCCAAGAAGGCGGCGCCCGCGAAGAAGGCCGCTCCGGCCAAGAAGGCGCCCGCCAAGAAGGCGGCGGCTCCGGCCAAGAAGCGCACTCCCAACGCGGCCTTCATGAAGGCCATGACCCCGAGCGCCGCGCTCGCTGCGATCATCGGCTCCAAGCCGGTGCCCCGCACCGAGGTGACGAAGAAGGTCTGGGAGTACATCAAGGCCAACAAGCTGCAAGACGCAGCGAAGCGGACCATGATCAACGCCGACGCCAAGCTGAAGGAAATCTTCAAGAAGGCGCAAGTCTCGATGTTCGAGATGACGAAGCTGATCAACGGCCACCTGAGCTGATCGACCCCCGCGGCCCTCGGGCCGCATGAAAAAGCCGGTGCTTGCACCGGCTTTTTTGTTGGCCGCGACGATCAGGGGCGGGCGAGTCGGCGCTCCACGAAGTCGAGCCGGTCCTGCCCCCAGAACATCTCGCCATCGACGACGTAGGTCGGCGCACCGAACACGCCGAGCTCGATCGCGCGCTGCGTGTGGGCCTCGTACTGCGTCTGCACGTCGATCGTCTTCGCTTCGGCCAGGCGCCGCGCCGGCAGGCCGAGGGCGGCGATCATCGCCGCGAGCTCGGCCGTGTCGGCCACGTTGCGCTCCTCGGCCCAGACCGCGCGCAGCACCGCGCCGGTCAGCGCCATCGCCGCATCGCCGCCATCGTGCTGCGCCACAGCGACGATCAGCCGCGCGGCGTCGTCGGGAGGAACCGGAAAGAACTTCGGCTTCAGCGTCAGGGGAAGGCCGTGGGATTCGCTGAATCGCGCCAGCTCGACGAGCCGGTAGGCCTGGCGCTGCGGCGCGCGCTGGGCCAGCGGCAAGCCGCCGGAGACCGGGAACACCTTGCCGCCGAGGTCGATCGGCAGCACGTTGACGCGCGCGCCCGCGGCCTGGGCGATGCGCGCGAATCGCGCGTGGCCCAGGTAGGTCCACGGCGAGATCGGGGTGAAGTAGTAGTCGATCGTTCGGCTCATGCGGGCTCCCGTTGAACGCCGCGAGTCTAGAGCTTGCGTCGCGATCCCGCCGGTGTTTCGTCGGGGCTTTGCCCGACCCGCAGCCAGCTCTCCGAGAGCTGCTGATACAGCTCGGGCCCGAAGCGCGCGCTGATGGTCTTGCTCAGAAACGCCACGCCCATCAGGCTGATGACCATCTGGTGGCCGTTGACCATCTCCATCACGATGATCGCCGCGGTGATCGGCGACTGCGTCACCGCCGCGAGAAACGCGGCCATGCACAAGGCGATCCTTGGCTCCATGGCGGAGATGTCGCTCGCTGCGGCGGGCCGCGACAACTCAGCGCTTCACGTAGCGGATGTCCGCGCGCCGATTTTCGGCCCACGCACTCTCGTCGTGGCCCGTCGACTTGGGACGCTCCTCGCCATAGCTCACGGCTTCGATCTGGCTCGGCTTCGCACCCATCAGTTCGAGCTGCTTCGCGACGATCTGCGCGCGCTTGTCGCCCAGCGACAGGTTGTACTCACGCGAGCCGCGCTCGTCGGTGTTGCCCTCGACGCGGATCTGCGCCTGGCCGTGCGCCGACAGGTACTGGCCATGCGCGAGTTCGACCGGCCGGTACTTGTCGTCGACGCTGAAGCTGTCGTACGCGAAATAGATGCTGCGCGCCGCGAGGCCGCTGTTCGGATCATCGAGCGGGTCGAGCGTCACGGTGGCGACGGTGCTGGTCGCCGCGCGCGGGCCGCTGCCGGCGGGCACCGTCGGCGTGCCGGTGGCGCTGGCGACAGGCGGTGTCTCGAGCGGTGTGCTGCTGCAGGCGGCGAGCGTAGCTGCGGCGACGAGCGTGAAGCAGAGGGTACGGATCATGGCGAACTCCTTCGGGGGTGGGTGAGAGGTGACGGCGGAATGCACCGCCTCATTCGTTGAACGGCAGGGGCTTTGCGGCGAGCGCGGAATCGAGCCCGCCCATGCACTCGACGAGTACCGCCAACCCGGCGTGCACCTTTCGAAGCTGCGCGGCACTCATTTCGTCCAGAACCTTGGGGAGCAGGCCGCGCGCGGGCCCGGGCGCGCGGCGCAAGGCCTTGCGACCGTCGGGCGTGATGTGGATGTGCACGACGCGCCGGTCCAGCGGCGAACGCTCGCGGCGCACCATGGCCTGCGCCTCGAGCCGGCTGAGCAGGTTGCTCACCGTCGTCTGGTGCATGCGCAGGCGCCCCGCCAGCGCCCCCACCGTCGAACCGTTGGCGGTGGTGACCTCGTGCAGCGCCCAGAGCTGTGCGCCAGGAAGGCCGGTGGCGCGCTCGAGCAGCGCCGAGTGCGCACCGGCCAGGCGCACGACCACGCGCAGTTGTTGCAGAACATCGAGGCCGGTTCGTGGTTGCATGGCAGCAAATTATATTGTCGCAAATGTATATTGATGTAACTTCACCAATGGGGTCGGCCATTGCGCTGGCGCGTGCTTGCAGGTTAGTCTCCGCCCCCCGCAGCCCACAACGGAGACCGTCACGAAATGAGCCTCGACCAGATCGGCCCGCTGGTGGGCTGGCCGCTGATGCTGCTCGCCGCGTGGATGGCCGGCGAGTGGCTGTACCGCCGCTGGCAGGTGCCGCGCGTGTGCGCGTACGGTGTGGTGGGCCTCGTACTCAGCGGCGTCGGGCTCTCGCAGGGCATCGCGTCTCGCGAGACGCTGGGCTTCATGGCCAATGTCGCGCTGTCGCTCACGCTGTTCGAGCTCGGCTACCGCGTCAACCCACGCTGGTTCCGGCACAACCCCTGGGTGCTGCTGGCGGGGGTGGTGCAGGCACTGCTGACCTTCGGCGCGGTGTTCTGGGTCGCCGGGCGGTTCGATGTCGAGCTCGATCACCGGCTCGTGCTCGCCACACTCTGCGTCGCGACCTCGCCGGCCGCGGTCATGCGTGTCACGCACGAACTGCGCAGCGCCGGGCAGGTCACCGAGCGGCTGATGCACCTGTGCGCGCTCAATTGCCTGATCGCGGTGCTGCTGCTCAAGCTCGTCGTCGGCTATTGGCACCTGGAAACCAGCGGCGATCTCGGCAAGGCCGCGTTCGACAGCATCTACGTGATCGGCCTGTCGCTCGTCGCAGGTGCCGTGTTCGGCATCGTCGCGCCATGGCTGAACCGCCTCGCCACGAGCAGCCAGAGCACCACCGCCACGTTCGCGATCGCGGTGCTGCTGCTCAGCGGCGTCGCGCAGAGCCTGCACCTGTCGCCGCTGCTGGCCGCGCTGGCGTTCGGTGCCGTCGCGCGCGAGCGCCGCATCGTGCTCAGCCACGCGCAGCGCAACTTCGGCGCGCTCGGCGATGTGCTGACGGTCTACCTGTTCGTCTTCGTCGGGAGCCTGTTGTCGTGGCACGGGCTGTTCGCGGGGCTGCTGCTCGGCGTGGCCGCGCTGCTCGCACGCACGGCCGCGCACACGCTGGTGAACGTGAGCCTGGCGCGCGTCAGCGGCACCACCTTTCGCAAGGGCGCGCTGACCGGGCTGGCGCTGATGCCGATGTCGGCGTTTGCGCTGCTGCTGCTCGAGGAGAGCCGGCTCTACGGCTTCGATCTCGCCAAGGGCAGCCTGCCCGTGATCGGCGGTCTGCTCGTGCTGCTCGAGGTCATCGGCCCGCTCGCCACGCAGCGCGCCCTGCTGCTCGCGCGCGAAGCGCACCCCGAGGAGGACTAGAAATGAAGGCGGCCCCTTACTCGCTTTGCTCGTTGCCGCGGCGTCTCAGTACCTTCGGGCGGCCGGGCGGTACTGAAATGAAACCCGCTCGCCGCAAGTCCGCTGTCGGCCCGTTGCGGTCCTTGAACGGCCGCCTTGCATGCAACCGTCTGCGCGAGCAAAGGCACGTGCGGGCAGGTTCCGGC
>JBDTVC010000184.1:0-9736 GCA_040007475.1 Burkholderiales bacterium | reverse complement strand
CCAATCACCACGAGTACATGTGGCATCTGATCGGCGCGGTCGACTTTCACAACAACGAAGACCCCGTCCCACACTTGCTCACGATCGAGATGAGAAGCGATGAGGTCCGGCCCTATCGAGGAGACATCCTGAAGTGGATGATCAAGAACAACTATGTCGTGAGTGAGCCGCAAAACACCGAGTCCTTGAAGGCGCGATCGCTGCCGCGTCTCAAAGCTGGGATCTATGGAAACGGGCTGCGGATTTTCGACCCTCGAGCGAGCGGCACGACGCGCCTTGTTCCAAAACTCAGGTATTGGTCAGAGTGGCTTCATGAATCCAGGTTGACCGAAAAGGGGCGTGCCAATGTCATCCACGTCCACTTTCATTTGAACCCAAGCAATCTGTCCGAGGGGTGGTTGATCATGGATGGCGGTATGCACCGACTCGAACTGCAAACGAACGATCCCTTGCTGCACGAAGTGACGCTTCTCGATTGGCTCGCGATCTGTGACGACGAATCACTGAGGGCCTTCTTGGACGCGGTGGAGCATGAAGACGCGGCCGTCAGCCGCTTGGCCAGCATCGAACATTCGAATACCGCATCGACCAAAGCGCGCGCCGCCGAGCAGGAGGCCAGTGGCAAGAAACCTTCGAGAAGCAGTCTCAATCGTGGCATTCGAGCCAACACGCAGGATGAGATCGAGGTGCAAAACAGGTTGAAGTTAGGGCTTCCTGGGGTGCTGGTGCCGCGGTCGAACTCGGCTGTGCGCGCACCGATATTGGATGCACCCGAAGAAGAATGGATGCTCGCCATCCGCAACCAGCGAAAGAGCAGATGAATCATCCGCCCCGCTTCGACTTGTTCGCGCAGGTTGAATCCAATCCGCTCATGCAGGGCATATTGCCGCTCGACGATATCGTCTCGTGGGGCTCACGACTTGACTATGACCCACGCATCGAGTGGCGCGGCCGTGTGTTGAACGCTTCGCAAGAGAGCATCGCGATCAACCAGATCGATCGTGTGTTCACCTCGACGACCATGACCGCGGCCATTTGCTGGGGGCTGCACCTCCTGCTTTTTCAGTCGTTGATCGACCAAGATCCTCGGCTCGCCGAGAACAGAAAGCGGATCTACAAGTGTGCAGCCCATCGTGGTCGCGACATAGAGACATTTCCTTGGTTTCCAGGCGGCGCGTCCGGCGCGATGATCAAAGGAATCACGCGGGTGGGGAAGACCAAAGTCGTCGAAAGGTTCACCCACTATTTCACACAGGTGATCGTCAGACCCGAGAACGAAGAATATGGCTGGAAGGAGCTCAAGCAGCTGGTCTTTCTCGTCGTACCGATGCCAGCTGACCACAGCCGGCATGGCTTTCTGTTGGAGGCGTTCAAAGCGATTGATGCTGCTCTCGGAACTAAGTACGCTGCTCAGTTCGCTGGTGCGAGGGTTCCCGTCGAAGTTCAGATTGTTCATCTCCTGTGCTGCCTCGTCGTACATCGCTGCGGAATCGTGTTCATCGAAGAGGCCCAGGGAAGCTCTCTCAACGGAACCTTCGGCGGCGTCTACATAAACTTTTTTCTCCGACTCCTGAATGTCGGCATTCCGTTGGTCATCATCGGTAACCCCCTGGCTTTTGAGCCTATCGACTCTCATGGCCAAAACGTGAGCCGGCTATCTGCAGGCGGTTCATTCAATCTCGATCCCGCGCCAAGCTGGACGTCTTCGGTATGGCTGGACGACGTGATGCCCTCAGTTTGGGGGTGGAACATTTATGACGAACGAGATTCGGAAATTCCAGAGCTCGAGCTGGACGGCGCCCGGGTAGAGCTCTCTCAATACATTTGGCATCGGACTGGAGGCGTCTCGGGATACGCTGTGCGATTGCGAAAGGCGACGCTGTTCGTATTGAAGCAAAAGGGCGGAGGAGCCGTCACGCAAGCGGACATTGAGAAGGCATATCAATCGCCGACCATGGTCGCGGTGCACGACATCATCGAAGCGTTGACTACCAAGGACGCATCCCTTTTGGCGAACTGCTCGGACATGCCCGTAGCCTACTTTCGCTCCCTATGGGAGGCCGAACGCGCGGCTGCCGAAAGGGCACACGCACTCAAGCGTGCGGCGGAGGAAGAGCGGCTCAGGGTCGGACGTAAGAAGAAGGAAGACGCATTGGCCGCAAATGCGGCGGCTTCGCAAGTTGGGCCGGCGGCCGTGGAAGGTGAACCAGAAGTCAATGAATCGCTTGAAGCGGCGGACGCAACCCAGTGCACGTCGTCACCCGCAGCTTCGTCGCAAGCGCAACCGCCGCCGACTACCCCCCCTGCAGTTTTTGCCGACGAGGACTTCCGCAGCAGCGCGTCCCGGGCAAGAAACCAGGCGCTCCTGGAGCTTCGTCGCCAAGGATGAACGACTCGCCCGTGACTTCGATCGAAGTCCCCATGGCTCTAGTGGGCCTTCCTGGCTGTCCGGGTTGGCTGCCACGGGAGACGCTCTATGGTTGGTGCTCGAGGTTTCAGGCACTCTACGGCGGACGCCCCCATGACGCTGGCATGATGTTGTTCGGGCGAGGCCACGCGTTTGCCCTCCACGAACTTCCCAGTGGATTGGCGCATCTGCAGAGGGCCACTCTCGAACGGCTTGGAAGTTCCGCGACGATCATCTCAACTCGCACCATCGCAAGCGCATATTGGCCGTTCATGCCTGCCGCCGGCCGCGCGCGACTCGTTGCGCGGTGTGAAGGCGAAACGGACGGCAGCAAGGGAAGAGTTCGGAACGACTCGGCACGAGACAACCATTACTTGAGGCTTGTTGGATCCGGCTTTGTCTCGACTGGTTGGAACGTTCGGAGCGAACTCCGCTATTGCCCTGCATGCGCCACTGACGATCTTGAACGATTTGGCATCTCACGATGGTTGCTCGAACACCAACTCCCGGGTGTTTGGATCTGCCTTCGGCACACTCGGCCGCTGCTTTCTTTAAGGACCCACGGATCGAAGTGGTTGCATCCCGAAGCGACTTGCATAGAGCGGGAGGTACTTGATGGGAGAACGATCGACGGTTTGGTGATGCTGGCGAGTATTGCCAGTGCCAGTGCCGCACTGGAACACGTACAGATCGCGGCGATTGCTGCCGACTGCGTTGCCAGGTTGGCGGGTATCGGACTCCTTCACAGTCGCAGTCGAGTTAGGGAGCAGGCAGTGCAGACCTGGTTCTCGCAAACGGCGGTCGGAAGTTGGCTCGAATCTGGCACAAATGTGCAAAGGGCGCCTACTGGTCGCTGGATCGCGCAGCTTCTGACGTACCGTGTCGCGTCGCACCCGTTGAAGTGGCATCTAGTGTGGGCCGCTTTGAGCGAAACAGAGAACTTGTCTCCTGTCCGTGCGGCCCTGCAATTCGGAGAGGTGGCACTTTCGCCGCAGATACCAGAACCAGCGGAGCCCAGACAGCGAGAACTCTGGCCAGTCTCGCCTATTGGGTCTCCGCGGCTTGAGGCGCCGGGTGCCATACAGGAAGCGTTCGACACTTACTTGACATTGCGAGACGTCGCGAACGCTCTCGGTGTCAACGTGCACAGACTGGGAAGTTGGCTCGTCCAATATCCACTGCTCGCGAAGGCGTGGCGACAGCGCATTCGCGCCCAGCGCACGCGCACTGCCGTAGCTCGAGTGCACATCGCGATCGCGACTCAGTCATGCTCGAACCTGGAATCCTTGAATGGATTTTGCAAAGCTGATGTCCGCTGGTTGCAGGAGCATGCGCCGGTATATCTGAACGGCGCATTGCTACTTGCAGGCCTCTCATCCGACAGCCAGCTTGGACTCGGTTGGATGGAATGTTCGACTATGAGTTTCAGCGGTCCGAGTGTCGGCTGAGATGATTCCATTTATTCCTGCACAAGCGACGATCGAGTCGATCATCAGCGTCTGCCGACGGGTAGGTGACTTCGGATCCAGTGTCGCCTTTGAACAGGCCATCAGGCCGGAGAGAAAGTATCAGACGTTGCGCATCAGCTCGACTGCCTTCGACGGCGATCGATTGGCGGAGGGTGTGCTCAACGGTCACCTGTCGGGATCTGATCTTGTGCGCCTTCATTCTCGGTTTCCGATTCTTGCGTCGTTGAAGAGCGAGACCGATGAGTGGACGTGGTTGCAGGCTCTAAGGTCCGGCAACAAGGAGGAGAGGTCGACTTTTTTTAGCCGCACTGCCAAGTCGCTTTTCTCCCAAATACTTCGCCACTGTCCGGCGTGTCTCGAGGCGGATCTAGGGGCCATCGGAGTCGGCTTTTGGCGCGGAGGACACCAGTTGGCATTCGCAAGATCTTGT
This sequence comes from Burkholderiales bacterium, assembly GCA_040007475.1. Taxonomy (GTDB): domain Bacteria; phylum Pseudomonadota; class Gammaproteobacteria; order Burkholderiales; family Burkholderiaceae_C; genus LMDS01. The sequence goes on along the minus strand of JBDTVC010000184.1, from coordinate 5,430 downwards.
GCGCTCCACGGCTGTGAATTGCGTTCGCACTGCGCAAGTTGCAAAAGTCCCGTCGACGCAGCCCACTCATGGCGGTTACCGGGCGATGAATGCGGGGTGTGTGGCTGTGTCGACTTTGAAGCTCCAGAAAACGGACCGAGTCCCAAGGGTCTCGGATCTCTCGTTCAGTTGGGGCACAGGGCGTTCAGGTTTGCGGCGCCGGAACTCAGACCGGAAGCGAGAGCTCTTTTGGCGTATGGCGAAACCGCCTCGGTTAGGGCAGGCGACGTTTCGCGAGCGAGTGTCGTTCGCGATCTACTCGACTCCTGGGGCGTGAACTCCGTCGTCGCTCTTGGCCACTTTCTGGGCTGCCCGATAACAGAGAGAGGACTGAATTCTCAAATGTTTGAGTTTTCGTCGAAAGGACCTGAGATCCTCCAATTGGTTATTTCGAACCACTACCTCCAGTCGCATAAAAGTCGAACTGGAGGCGAATTTCAGCCGCCGAATGGCGATCTGAAGGATTCGGCGTGCCTAGATGAGATCATGTCGGCGGCAATCGGAAGGCGAGCGTTCTCGGATATCGAACGCGAAGTCTGCATGCGCGCCGTGGTCGCTGGGTTTCCGATCGTTCATGCGTGGATTTTTGCCAACGGACTCTCTCGAAGCGAGAAGAGCACTGCCGGCGAGCGATTTGCCGCGTCGCTGCCCTCGCATATTTTGGCGGCCTGTGCTCCCTCGTCCGGAAAGCGCGGCAGCGCGCCCCGCGCAGCGTCCCTACCGACCGCCCGGCGCGAGATTCACAGAGCTCGTGTTTTGCGCTGCATAGATGAGGGTGTCACGAGAGTCGGCATGCGAGTCAAGCTCGGCAGTCTTGTTGAGTGGATGCAGAAGAATGACCGGATTTGGTTCGACCGGCAGATGCCGTACATCCGCCCCCGACTATTACAGCCTGGAATGTCGCCAGCTGATTTCCTTCATTCGCTGCGAGATCTTGTTGTCGTGGCGCGGGCAAAAGGCCTAGGACGAACCGGCTTCAGACAGCAGCATCTCCGCGCGGCGCTTTGGCTGTGGAAGAACGATTTAGATTGGTTTACTGCTGCTTTCCCGGATAGACGATTGCGGGCTTCACGGCAAGGGTCCCGTTGACAGGCCGACGTGTCACCTTTCGACGATCGGGCGCCACAGACGATGCATCCCTTTATCGCTTGTCGCAATCTGCTTGCCTGCTTGCCTCCAGCTTTGGAATATCGCTTGCGCGTTGCCAGTTCGTCCGCGGGCGGTTGCGGGTACAGAGAAGACGGATTGGTTTCAAATCTAGTTGCGCAGACTAGGGGAGAGTTCTTGGCGCTAAGCCGCTTGTTTGAAAACGAGCCTTCTCACTAGTTAGTGGTCGCTTCTCCTGCTGCGCCGGTATTGAAAGGTCTGCCGTTTAAGGCCTATTTAGCAAGAACCACAGGTGCTCTTGCGGAGCTTCTCGACCAGGAAATCTGCCACGGCAAGCGACCGATCGTTGCCGCCGGCCAGCACGCCCGAGGTGTAGTAGCGGCCATGAATGCCGATCGCCGGCACGCCGTCGATCTTGTAGCCGTCGACCAGTGCGTTGGCGCGCTTGAGCTTGGCCTGCGTCGAGAACGAATTGAACGCGTCGATGAACTTCGGCGCATCGACGCCGCTCTTGGCCATGAAGGCCGCGATGTCGGCCGGCTTGTCGAGCGCCTGACGCTCGACGTGGATCGCACGGAACACCTTGCGATGCATCGTGTCGACCAGACCCATCGACTCGAGCGCGTAGAAGATTCGCTGGTGGGTCGTGAACGGTTCGGCCCGGAACACCACGGGCACGCGGCTGAACGCCACGTGTGCGGGCAGCCGCCGCGCCCAGGCGTCGAGTTCGGGCTCGAAGGCCGCGCAGTGCGGGCAGCCGTACCAGAAGAAGTCGATCAGCTCGATCTTTCCCGGCGGCGCGTTGACGGCCACCGGCACGTTCAGGCGCACATAGTTCCGCCCTTCGACCGGCACGCCCTGGGCCTGTGACGCGGCAGGCGCCAATGCCGTGGCGCCAATCAGTGCGGTGGAGAAGTCTCTGCGGTTCATAAGGGGAGGTGAGCTGCGGGCTTCACAGGGAGTCGGATCAACCGAGCAAAGTTCAGGCCGGGCTCAGCGCTGGACGCGCACCAGCGCCGCTTCGACGCCGGCGGCATCGAGTCTTTCCTTCGTGGCATCGGCGTCGGCCTTCTTGTCGAACGGGCCGAGGCGCACCCGGTAGACCGTGCGGCCGGACTGCTCGCGCTCGGTCAGCTTGGCTTCCAGGCCCAGCATCCCGACCTTGGCGCGCTGCGCTTCGGCATCCTCGGTCCGGCCGTAGGCGCCGGCCTGGACGAAGTACGTGAACGGGTCTGGTCCGCCGCTGGCAGCGGCGCCCGATGCCGCCGCCTTGGGCTCGCGCGCCGGCTTGTCGCCGAGGATCGCGGCAGGGTCGCGCGTGCTTGCCACAGCAGGGGTCTTCGGGGCAGGGACGGCCGTGCTGGTCGTCGGCGTTGCCCCGGGCGGCGTGGTCGACGGCATGCCGGGGATCACCGGCGTCACCGTTCCCGGTGCCGCGCTGGCGGCCATGCCCGGCCTGGCCGGGTTCTTGCCGTACAGCGGGCTGTTCGGGTCCCAGTTCTTGTTCTTCTCGGCCTCGGCGGCGTCCTGTCCGGCGGTGCGTTGCGGCACCTTGTTGACGAAGGGCACCGGCACCTTCGTGACGTACAGCGCCACGCCGAGCGCCAGCCCCAGCCCGAGCAGCAGGCCGATGATCAGGCCCACGGCGAAGCCGCCGCGTTGCCGTTCGAAGCCGCCTCGTTGCCGTTTAAGTCCGCCGCGCCGAGATTTCTTGCTGTCGTTCATGTGGATGCTTGGTTGTCCGTGTCTCGATCCATCCGGTCCGGCGCGCTGACGCCCAGCGCCGCGAGCGCGTTGCGGATGACCTGTCGCGTCGCCGCGAGCAGCGCCACGCGCGCTTGCGCCAGTTCGGCATCATCGACGAGAAAGCGCTCGGCGCCGTAATAGCTGTGGAACGCACCGGCCAGGTCGCGCAGGTAGAAGGTGGTGTCGTGCGGCGCCAGGCCCGCCGCGGCATTCGAGAGCATGGCCGGGAACTCGGCCAGCTTGAGCATCAGCGCGGCCTCGCTCGGGGCCGTCAGGCGCGCGAGGTCGGCACCTGCGAGCGAGGCCTCGACGCCGCCATTCTCGACCCACTGCCGGATCACCGAGCAGATGCGCGCGTGCGCGTACTGCACATAGAACACCGGGTTCTCGTCGTTCTGCTTCAGCGCGAGATCGACGTCGAACGTGAACTCGCTGTCGGCCTTGCGGCTGAGCAGGAAGAAGCGCACCGCGTCGCGGCTGGTCCAGTCGATCAGGTCGCGCAGCGTCACGTAGCTGCCGGCGCGCTTGGAGATCTTGACCTCCTCGCCGCCCTTCATCACCGTGACCATCTTGTGCAGCACGTACTCGGGGTAGCCCGCGGGCACGCCCACGCCCGCGGCCTGCACGCCGGCACGCACGCGCGCGATCGTGCCGTGGTGGTCGCCGCCCTGGATGTTGATCGCCTTGTGGAAGCCGCGCTCGTGCTTGTTGACGTGGTACGCGACGTCGGGGACGAAATACGTGTAAGTCGCGTCCTGCTTTCGCATCACGCGGTCCTTGTCGTCGCCGTACTCGGTGGTGCGCAGCCACAGCGCGCCGCCTTCTTCGTAGGTCTTGCCGGACGCGATCAGCTTCTTCACCGTGTCGTCGACGCGGCCCGACGAATACAGGCTCGATTCGAGAAAGTAGTGGTCGAAGCGCACGCCGAAGGCCTGCAGGTCCAGATCCTGTTCGTGCCGCAGGTAGGCCACGGCGAACTGGCGAATGCCGTCCAGGTCGTTCACGTCGCCCGACGCGGTGAACGCGCGGTCGTCGGCGGTGACGGTCTTCTTCGCGAGGAAGTCGGTGGCGATGTCGCCGATGTAGTCGCCGTTGTAGGCCGACTCGGGCCACTGCGCGTCGCCAGGCTTGAAGCCGCGCAAGCGCGCCTGCACCGAAGCGGCGAGCGTCGCGATCTGCACGCCCGCGTCGTTGTAGTAGAACTCGCGGCTGACCTTCCAGCCCTGGGTTTCGAACAGGTTGCAGATCGCATCGCCGAGCGCGGCCTGGCGCGCATGGCCGACGTGCAGCGGCCCGGTCGGGTTGGCCGACACGAACTCGACGAGCATCTGGTCGGCCCGCGCCGGCTGCCGGCCGAAGCGCTCCCCCGCAGTCAGCACCTCGCTGACGATGGCCTGCTTCGCGGCGGCCTTCAGCCGCAGGTTGATGAAGCCGGGCCCGGCAATCTCGAGCGCGTCGACGAACGCCTGCACGGCCGGCTGGCGATGCAGCGCCTCGATCAGCGCACCGGCGACCTCGCGCGGGTTCTTCTTCAGCGCCTTGGCCAGCGGCATCGCGGCGGTCACGGCGAGGTCGCCATGAGCGGCTTGCTTGGGGGATTCGAATGCGGGGGCGACGGCGCCGCCCGGAGCGACCTCGGCGATGGCCGCACCCAATGCGGCCAACAGGTCTGCCTTTGCTTGGATCATCGATCGATTCTAAGAGGGCACGCCGGGCTGCTCGTGAGATTGGTGGCAGTTTGAGCCGTTGTTCGCGATACTGCGAACGCCCGTGCCGCGCGAAGATCACAGCTTGCGTGCCCCCGGGCACCGTCCACATGAGCAGCCTTCCCACCCCTTTGCCCGACCCCGAGGCCGATCCCACGCTGCCCAGCCACATCGGCAAGTACCGTGTGCTCAAGCGCCTGGGGGAGGGCGCCACGGCCGAGGTGTTCCTCTGCCACGACGACTTCAAGGGGCAGGACGTCGCGATCAAGCGGGTGCGCGCCAGCGAGACCGGCAACCCGATGGACACCCACTACTCGGATCGCTTCTTCGCGGCCGAGGCGGCGCTGGCCGGCCGGCTCAATCACCCGAACGTCGTGCGCATCCTCGACGCGGTCGCCGACCCCGTGGCACCCTACCTCGTGATGGAGTACGTGGCCGGGAGCACGCTGCGCCCGTTCTGCCGCGCCGATCAGCTGCTGCCGCTGGAGCTGGTCGTCGAAATCGGCTTCAAGTGCGCGATGGCGCTGGGCTACGTGTACCGACAGGGCCTGATCCACCGCGACGTGAAGCCGGCCAACCTGCTGGTCGTGCTGAACAACGGCGCGATCACCGACGTGAAGATCAGCGACTTCGGCAGCGTGCTCAACATGGACTCCGAGGTCACGCAGGTCTATCGCGTCGGCTCGCTTGCGTACATGTCGCCCGAGCAGCTCGACGGCGGCACGCTCGATGCGCGCGCCGACATGTACTCGCTCGGCGCGGTGCTCTATCACCTGATCGCCGGCCGCCCGCCGTTCGATGCGCAGGTGCAGTCGGCGATGATGCAGCAGAT
>JBDTVC010000183.1:0-9757 GCA_040007475.1 Burkholderiales bacterium | reverse complement strand
GGATCTGCACGAACAGCGGCGTGCCGCGGAAGAAGCCGACGTAGGCGCGCGTCACCGCGCGCAGCAGCCGCCACGACCACGCGGCGAGTGCCGAGGCCGGCCGCGGCGCGTCGGCCGAACTGCTGATCAACCCGAGCACGATGCCGAGCATCAGGCCGCCGGCGATCGCGACGATCGTGAGCTGCAGCGTCATCCACGCGCCGGCCGCGAACAACGGCCAGTAGCCGCTGAGGATCTCCCAGCGCAGGTCCACGGCGCCGCCGGCCTACTTCGCGGCCGCCGTGCCGAGGTACTTCGCGTGGATGCGGTCGTAGGTGCCGTCGGCCTTGATCTCGGCCAGGCCCTTGTTGATCTTCGCGAGCAGCTCGGCGTTGCCCTTCTTGACCGGGATGCCGTAGTGTTCGGGCACGAAGGCCGGATCGGCGACGGTCTTGAACTTGTTGCCGGCGTTGTTGGCGACGTAGTTGATGACGACGCCGTTGTCGGCCACGACCGCGTCGACGCCGCCGGCCTCGAGCTCTTTCAACGCCAGCGGGGTCGACTCGAAGCGCTTGATGTTCGCGCTGGTCTTGCCCTGCAGCTTGGCGACGGCTTCGTCGCCGGTGGTGCCGGTCTGCACGCCGACCTTGAGCGCCTTCAGGTCGTCGAAGCGCGCGATCTTGGAGTCGGCCTTCACGGCGATCAGCTGGTTGGCGTCGAAGTACGGGTCGCTGAAATCCATCGTCTGCTTGCGCTCGTCGGTGATCGTGATCGACGAGACCAGCAGGTCGCGGTCGCCTTGGGCGAGGGCGTTGAAGATGCCTTCCCACGGCGTGTTGACGAACTTGACCTGGATGCCGGCCTTCTGCGCGATCGCGCTGACGACGTCGATGTCGAAGCCGACGATCTCGCCCTTCTCGTTCTGCGATTCGAACGGTGCGTAGGCCGCATCGGTGCCGACGACATAGACGCGCCCGGCGGCGGCAGCGGGCGGTGCGGATGCGGCAGGCGCCGCTTCCTGCTTGCTGCACGCGACGAGCGCGAGGGCGGCGAGCGCCGTGCAGCTGGTCTGGATCAAACGGTTCAACGAGAGCTTGGTCATGAAATCCCCGGTAGGCAAGAAGGTCGAAACGCTGATCGGCGGCAGTATAGAACCGCCGATCCGAACGGCGATCAGGGGCGCGTGCTCATGTGCACCGGCAGGTGCTGCCAGGGCAGGTCGGCGGGATCGGCCGCCATCGGACCCGGCGCCTTGGCCACCAGGATGTGCGAGGTGATCGGCGCGAACGCGGCGCGGAAGTGCACCGAACTCTTGTTCACCAGCAGCTTCATCTGCGACGGTTCGACGCCAAGGTAGCGGTACAGGTCGAGATCGAGCATCTGCGCCTTGGCGCTCGACAGCAACACGCGGATGCCCTCGACCTCGACGCAGGCGCTCGCGCCGAGCTGCATCGTCATGCCCGCGGTCATCGGGCCGTGCATCGCGACCGTGCCGTCGCTGATCGCGAGCACGCGTGCGGTCGCCTGCACCGGCGCGTCGGTGAGCGCGCCGCTCCAGGTCGACACCGCGCGGCCGAGTTGCAGCGGCAGCGTCGCGCCGACGCCGGCTGCGCACGCGGCGCGTGCCGCCTCGGGATCGAACAGCAGGCCGAGCGCGACGCGGCCATCCAGCCGCCCGCCGGCATCGGCGACGAGCAGCGCGTGCAGCAGGCCGGTGGTGTTGGCGTCGCCGCCCGCGCCGGGGTTGTCCTGCGTGTCGGCGATGACGACCGGTTTGTCCGCGCTGAGCGCGAGCTCGATGGCGCGCTCGACAGCGGCGGCGGGGGTCAGCAGGTCGACCTTCCAGTCGGCGCGGCGCGCGACCGCGACCTCGTGATGCAGGCGCTCGACGGCGGCGCGCGTGACGGCCGCATCGGCGCCGTAGCCGAACAGCACCGGCCCGCACTCGGCGAAGTCGGCGGCGGAGAAGCCCATCGAGAAGTTCAGCTCCACGTCGTATTGCGCTTCGAGCTGCGCGATCAGGTCGATCACCGACTGCGCCGGCTCCATCAGCGTGCACTGCGCGTTCAGCGGCAGCAGGAAGGGCACGCGCTCGGCGTGCATCGCGCCCTCGGGCAGGCCGATCCGGCGGGCCAGCATGCGGGCTGCACGCGCACCGGTCTCGCGCATGTCCACGTGCGGGTAGGTGCGGTAGGCCGTCATTGCGCTGCTCAGGCGCAGCATGCGGTCGGTGACGTTGGCGTGCAGGTCCAGGCTCGCGACGATCGGCATAACGGGGCCGACGACGGCGCGCACGCGCGCGAGCAGTTCGCCCTCGGCGTCGTCGGCACACTCGGCGACACCGGCGCCGTGCAGGTCGAGGTAGATCGCCTCGAAGCCGCCGCGCCGCAGATCCTCGACGATCTCGCCGCAGATGCGCTCGAAGGCATCGGTGGTGACGCGGTTCGAAGGCATCGCGCCGGCCCAGACCGAAGGGACCAGCGTCCAGCCGAAGGATGCCGCCGCCTCGGCGAATCCGCCCAGGCCCGAGCTCGAGGGGGCGATCTTCTCGAGCATCGCCACGCCGCGCGAGTACGCCGGGTAGCCGGCGCCGCAGGTGAACGCCGCCCAGTCGGCCGGTGAAGGCGCGAAGGTGTTGGTCTCGTGGTGGAAGCCGGCGACGAAGATGTTCATGCGGGATCGATTCAGGAGAGCAGGCCGAGCTCGGCCTCGGTGAAACCCGCGGCGCGGCGCGCGGCGGTGTTGAACGGCGGGCGCAGCCGCGGCGCATCGAAGCGCACTGTGAGCTCGGCATAGAGCGCGATCGGGTCGTGCCCGTCGCGCGCGCACAGCCAGCGGTACCAGTGGTTGCCGATCGCGACGTGGCCGACTTCGTCGCGCAGGATCACGTCGAGGATCTCGACTGCGCGCAGGTCACCGGCCTGGCGCAGCTTGGCCTGCATCGGCGGCGCCGCGTCGAGGCCGCGCGCTTCGAGCGTGCGCGGCACGAGCGCCATGCGCGCGGTCACGTCGTGCGCTGTGCGCTGCGTCATCGTCCACAGGCCGTCGTGCGCGTCGAAATGCCCATAGTCGACGCCGAGCGTCAGGAGGTGCTCGCGCAGCAGCGTGAAGTGCAGTGCTTCTTCGCTCGCGATGCGCAACCAGTCGCGGTAGAACCCGACCGGCATGCCGGCGAAGCGCCAGACGGCGTCGAGCGCGAGGTTGATCGCGTTGAACTCGATGTGCGTGACCGCATGCAGCAGTGCGGCCCGGCCTTCGAGGGTGAACGGGGAGCGCGTCGGCACCTGCTTGGGTGGCACGAGCCGCGGCCGCGCGGGGCGGCCGGGCAGCGTGGCGGGCGGGTCATAGACGATCGAGGGGTCGATGGCGTGCGCGTCCAGCTGAACGAACAGCTCGCGCGTTTGCGCCGCCTTGGCCACCGGGTCGATCAGGCCAAGAAGTTCGAGGGCGCGCCGGCGTGGGTCCATCCCTACAATTATCGGCTTCGACATTCCGCGAAAGACCCCATGGCCGTCTACCAGCTCGACAAGCTCACGCCCCACGTCCACGACACCGCCTACGTGGCCGACAGCGCCGAGGTGATCGGCAACGTGCAGCTGGCCGAAGGCGCGAGCGTGTGGTTCGGCGCGATCCTGCGTGGCGACAACGACCTCATGACGATCGGCAGGAACTCCAACGTGCAGGACGGCAGCATGCTGCACTCCGACCCGGGCTTCCCTCTGACGCTGGGCGAGAACGTCACGATCGGCCACCAGGTGATGCTGCACGGCTGCACGATCGGCGATGGCTCTCTGATCGGCATCAAGGCGGTGGTGCTCAACGGCGCGAAGATCGGCAAGAACTGCCTCGTCGGCGCGGGTGCGCTGGTGACCGAGGGCAAGGAGTTCCCGGACGGTTCGATGATCCTCGGCTCGCCGGCCAAGGTCGTGCGCGAACTCACGCCCGAGCAGATCGCCGGCTTGTCGTACGCCGCGCATCACTACGCCGAAAACGCGAAGCGCTACCGCGTGGGCCTGAAAAAGCTCACGTGATGACGACCCCCACGCTCACTTCGTTCACTCCCCCCGAGGGGGCGCAGGCCTGCCTTGGGGCGGCCCGGCGGCAGTCCTGATGGCCGAGCTGCACAAGTTCATTTTCGACGGCCTGCCGGTGCGCGGCATGCTGGTGCGTCTGACCGGCACGTGGCGCGAGGTGCTCGCGCGCCGCGCAGGATCCGGCGAAGCGTTCGCGGCGCCGGTGCGCGCACTGCTCGGCGAGATGGCGGCGGCCGGCATCCTGATGCAGTCGAACATCCGCTTCAACGGCGCGCTGGTGCTGCAGATCCATGGCGACGGGCCGGTGAAGCTGGCCGTGGCCGAGGTGCAGGACGACCTCGCGTTCCGCGTCACCGCCAAGGTTGTCGGCGAGGTGCCCGATGCGGCGCGGCTGGAGGCGATGGTCAACGTGCATGGCCAGGGCCGCTGCGCGATCACGCTCGACCCGAAGGACAAGCGCGCGGGACAGCAGCCTTACCAGGGCATCGTGGCGCTGCATGGCGATCGGCGCGAGCCGCTGCAGCAGCTCAGCGAGGTGCTTGAGCACTACATGCTGCAATCGGAGCAACTCGACACGAAGCTGATCCTCGCCGCGAACGACGAGATCGCCGCCGGGTTGCTGATCCAGCGCCTGCCGGTGCAGGGCGCCGGCAACCTCGAGGCCGCGGTTCGCAACGAGGATCTCATCGGCATCGACGAAGCCTACAACCGCCTCTCGCTGCAGGCCGGCACGCTGACGCGCGACGAGCTGCTCACGCTCGATGCCGACACCGTGCTGCGCCGCCTGTTCTGGGAGGAGCCGCTGCGCCGCCTCGCACCGATGCGCGGCGAGAGCGGCCCGCGCTTCGTGTGCTCGTGCTCGCGTGCACGCGTGGGCAGCATGCTCAGGAGCCTGGGCCGCGAGGAGATCGACGGCATCATCAAAGAGCAGGGCCGCGTCGAGATCGATTGCGACTTCTGCGGCATCAAGTACCACTTCGATCCGGTCGACGTGGGCGAACTGTTCACGCCGATCACGAACCAGCCGCCGGGCTCGGCGGCCACGCATTGACTACTTCAGCTTGTGCCCGCAGACGCCGCAGAACGCGTCGTCGCGGCTCACCGCGGTCAGGCATTGCGGGCAGGCCAGGGACTTGCCCATTGCCGGGATCGTGGAGTCGGCTGGCGGCTCGCGCGTGGCTGCGGCAGAACGCGGGGCCGGGGCGAACGCCGGCGGCGCGTGCGGCTGTTGCGGCGGCGTCGCGGAAGTGGCGGGGGCGGTCGCGGCGGCCGCTGGTTCGCGGGCACGGTCCGCGGCGTCCTTCGCCTTTTGCGCCAGGTCTGCGGCCTGGCGTCGGGCGTGGTCCAGGCTGGCCTTCAGCGCGGCCTCGGAGGCGCCCACATCCAGCCCCTCGGTCACGCGCAGATAGACCAGGTTCAGTCCGAGAAGATTGACGAGCGCGAGCAGCGAACCCGCCAGCGCCCACAGCAGCCCGGCGCCAATGCCGGCCGCGACCACATAGCCCGCGGCGCGCGCGCCGCGCCCGCCACCGAAACCGCCGCCCATGTCGCCGTAGTCGCCACCCTGGCGCATCATGCCCATGAGGCCGCCGAGTGCGTCGCCGCCGAGGATCGAGGCCGACATGCCCAGCGTCGGCGCCAGGCCGGCGAAGAGCACGCCGAACACGATGAAGCCGACGACCGCCGACAGCACGCCGACCACTGCCATCAGCAGAATCGACTCGATCAGCCGGCTGCGCGCGATCGCCAGCGCCTGCGCGATCGCGCGGCTGATCGTGGCGCCTTCCCAGATCGCCGGGAGTGCGAGGAACATGCACAGGAACAGGCCGCACAAGGTCAGGCCCGCGATCACCACCGACAGCGGGAACACGACGACGAACAGGATCGGCCCGAGCACCGGGATCTTGCAGATGAAGAACACGATCGCGATCGCGACGAAGACGACGAGCGAGACCGCGAACAGCGCCAGGCCGAGCAGGATGAACTTCGGGATGCACAGCAGCCCGTAGGCGATCGCGTCGCCGAGCTCGCGCGAGGGCTGGCCCTTGGCCTGGTCCATCAGCAGCACGCCGGATGCGTTGATGCCGGTGGCGCTCGCGATGAACAGGCCCAGGCCGCCGAGAAAGCCCAGGAAGAAGCCCATGCGCGCGGCCAGGAACGAGAAGAACCCGAACACCAGCACCCCGACGAACATGCAGCCTGCCATCGCGATCAGCGCGCGGTGGTTGCGCAGCCCGTTGATCGCCTGGAACATGCTCGAGAACGCATCGGGCGAGACGCCGCCGATCGGTGTGGATGGGGTGGTGTTGCTCATCGCATGCTTCCTGAGACTCAGTCTTGTTGTCGGCGCCTGTCGTCGGCGCTGCGCAGGCGGGTGCACAGCGCCTCGTCGCTGTGCTCGCGGCGAGCGCACTCGCGGGCCTCGCAAATACCGCGCGTGATCACATTGCCGGAGGCGCACAACTCCTGGGCCGTGCGAGGTTGCACGGGCGCCGGTGCGGCGACGGGCGCGGGTGCCGGCGTCGGGGTTGCAGCGGCTTTGGCGCGCGCGTCATCGGCGCGGCGGCGCGCGGCCTCCTGTTCGGCAGCGCGCGTCGCCGCAGCTTGCGAGGCGGCCTGCTCGCGCTGTTCACGCAGGGCCTTCGCACGGGCCTCGCGCGTGGCCTTGTCCTTCTGCTTGGCGAGTGCGGCGGCCGACGCGGCATCGGGCTCCGGTGCCGCTGCAGCGGGCACCGATGCGACCGGGGCTGCGGATGCCGGCGCCGCGGCAGGAGTCGTCGCTGCGGCACTCGCCACCGGTTCGACCGCAGGGGCCGGCGCCGGAACGGGTTGGGCCATCACGGCGCTCGCAGGCGCAACCGGGGCCGGGATCGGCGCAGGGGATGCTGCGGCCTCGGCGGGGGCGTCGGCGGTGCGCGACGACTTGACCCACCACACGCCGACGAGCAGCGCGACCACCAGTGCGGCCAGGCCGAGCCACAGCCCCAGAGGCTTCGCGTCGCTGGGCGTCGGCATCGCGTGCATGGCCAACTCGGGCCCGCCGCGCGGATGAAAGGCCGACTCGGGTGCCTGGGTCGGCGCGAACAGCGGCGAGTGCATCACCTCGGTCTGATCGACGCCGCAGCGGGCGCAGTAGCGCGTGCCGGCAGGGTTGAAGGCGCCACAGGCCTGGCACAGCACGTCGGCCGTCGCGGACGCTGGCAGCGACGGGACCGCACTCAGGCTCTCACCACACGAGCGGCAGAACTTCGAGCCATCGGGGTTCTCGGTGCCGCACTTCAAACAACCCTTGGGCATCGTCGGTGTCTCCTTGTGGTGCGAGCGCCCGGTTCAGGGCGGGTCATTCTCGCCCCGAATGCCGGCGTTCGGCAATCGGGCGTGCAGCTCGCAGGCCGCGTCTCCGCAGCGTTCGCAGTGCCAGTGCCAGCCCGCGCCGCCGAGAAACGGCTCGCGCTCCGCGGGTGGTGCGAGCGCGCGTCGCACGCTCGCCAGCGCAGCGCTCACGCGTGCCTCGCCGCTGCCGAACACGATCCCGTAGCCGATGCCGGCGCGCGCGAGCGAGGCACGCACGCGGGCATCGACTGGCGCGCGCACGTGCGGGCCGTCACGCTGCAGGCCGTCGGCCTGCCAGGGTAGATCGAGCGCGGTCAGCAGCGTGAGGTCACAGTGCTCGCGGTGCGCGGCTTCGGCGCGGGCGTACAGGCCCGCATCGCCGAACACCGTGTCGCTGTAGACCGCGATCATCAACGCGGTGGTGTCGGCGATCACGATGTCGTGTGTGGCCGCGGCATGGGCGATGCGTCGCATCTGCTCGTCGGCGATCTGCTGCTGCTCGTCCTGGCGCGGCGTGCGCTGGTGCTGGTCGCAGAACTCGCGCAGGTACTCGCCCACGAGCGCGACCTGCCGGCCCTGGGCAGCAAGGATGTCGACCAGGCGCTGCGCGATCGTGGTCTTGCCTGTGCTCTCGGCGCCGAGCAGCGCGACGACGAGGCTCATCGCACGATGAGCCGCGCCCACGCGCGCCAACCCATGAACGACATCGCGATGAACAGGCCGTAGAGCAGCATCGTCAACCACAGGCCCTTGTACGCGAACAGGCCGACGCTGACGATGTTGACGACCACCCACGCGGCCCAGTTCTCGATGTACTTGCGGCCGAGCAGCCATTGGCCGATCACGCTGGCGGCGGTGGGGAAGGCGTCCCACCAGGGCACGTCGGTGTCGGTGTACGTCTTTAGGAACAGGCCGGTGGCGGGCCAGGCGAAGGCGAGTGCGGCCAGCAGCCACCAGCGCCCGCGCGCCGGCAGCTCGCGAACCTGCAGCGCCGCGCCGTCGTCGGCGGTGCCGCGCAGCCACTGCCACCAGCCCCACAGCGCAACCACCGCGAACAGGATCTGCAGGCTCGCGTCACCATAGAGCTTGCTGCTCCAGAACAGCGCGAAGTACAGCAGCGAGCTGATGATCGCCAGCGGCCAGCCGAGCGGGTTGACGCGCATGTTGAGCACGACCATCACGACGGCCAGCACGAATGCGACGATCTCGAGCGCGCTGACCGGGCTGCCCCACAGCGTGAACGCGGGGGCGAAGAAGGGCTGCAGCGATTGCAGCAGCGCGTCCACCGGGTTGGGCTAGCGCCGGGCCGTGGTCACCTGGACGAGGATCTCGTCGGGCTTGACCATGCCGAGTTCGAAGCGTGCCTTTTCCTCGACCATCTCGAGGCCTTCCTTCAGGTCGCGCACTTCGGCATCGAGCTGGGCGTTGCGCGCCTTCGCGCCGGCATTGGCGGCAAGCTGCGTCTGCAGCTTGCCCTGCAGGTCCATCATGCGGGGCACGCCGCCCTTGCCGAACCAGAGTTCGGCCTGCACCAGCGCGATCAGCGCGATGAGGGCGACGGTCAGGTAGCGCACGAAATCGCTCGCGCGATCAGCGGAGGTTGTAGAACGCGGCGCGGCCGGGGTAGCTGGCGACGTCGCCGAGGTCTTCCTCGATGCGCAGCAGCTGGTTGTACTTGGCGATGCGGTCGCTGCGGCTCATCGAGCCGGTCTTGATCTGGCCGGCGTTGGTGCCGACCGCGATGTCGGCGATGGTCGAGTCTTCGGTCTCGCCGGAGCGGTGGCTGATTACGGCGGTCCAGCCGGCGCGCTTGGCCATCTCGATCGCGGCGAAGGTCTCGGTCAAGGTGCCGATCTGGTTGATCTTGATCAGGATCGAGTTCGCGACGCGGCGCTCGATGCCTTCCTTCAGGATCTTGGTGTTGGTGACGAACAGGTCGTCGCCGACGATCTGGACCTTCGAACCGAGGCGGTCGTTGAGGTGCTTCCAGCCGTCCCAGTCGGACTCGCCCATGCCGTCTTCGATGCTGATGATCGGGTACTTGTCGACCCAGGTCGCGAGGATGTCGGTCCACTCGGGGGCCGTCAGCGTCAGGCCTTCGCCTTCGAGGTGGTACTTGCCGTCCTTGTAGAACTCGCTCGCGGCGCAATCGAGGCCGATCGCGATCTGCGAGCCGGCGGTGTAGCCAGCTTTGTCGATCGCTTCCAGAATCATCTGGATGGCCGCTTCGTGGCTTGCGACGCTGGGCGCGAAGCCGCCTTCGTCGCCGACCGCCGTGCTGATGCCCTTGTCGCCCAGGATCTTCTTCAGCGCATGGAACACCTCGGCACCGTAGCGCACCGCTTCGCGGAAGCTGGGCGCGCCGACCGGGATGATCATGAACTCCTGCAGGTCGAGGTTGTTGTTGGCGT
>JBDTVC010000182.1:0-9933 GCA_040007475.1 Burkholderiales bacterium | reverse complement strand
TCAGTCTTGATGCCGAGGAGGTCACTCTCCTTGAACTTGCCGAATACGTAGGCGAGCAACTGCTGCTCGGGGTGGTCGCCGACGGCGTCGGCGGTGGCCTGCGTTTGCAGCTGCGGCGAAAGGCCCTCGATGAAGCGCGCGCGTCCCGAGACGCGTTTCAGGCAACGTTCCTGAATGTCTTCGGAGACGACCGGCCATTTGCTGCCACTGCCACTGCCGCTGCTTCGGTCTACGCCTGCCTGGCATTCGGCTACCTATCCCAGAGAAGTTCCGGTCGGTAGAACTTGTTGCCTCGGCCCACTGATAGGGCGGCGGACCGTTTGGCGGACAGACAACGCGGTCAAGGCCAAGTTAACACTGGCGCGGCCCTTGACAGACGCCCTCTCGGCCAGTCGACACGGTCAGGACATCTTGCAGAGTGCCGAAGCGGCCGGTGCCAGCGACGTCGGGAACGTTTGCTCGATCACCGGGCGCAGGATGCCGTCGGCCACCTTGGCGCGGCCGACGAAGTTCGGCAGCACCAGCTGATTGTCGGCAGCGCGCATCACCACCGGCCCGTAGATCGAATCGATGTTGACGCCCGGCAGCGCCTTGGCCACGTCGGCGGGCTTGGCGCTGCCGGCCTTCTTCACGCCCTCGAACATGACCTGCGCGCCGTTGTAGGCCTGGCCTTCGTTGTCGGTCGGCAGGCGGTTGAATTTTGCCTTCCATGCCGTCACGAAGGCCTTGTTGCGCGGGTTGTCGAGGTCGGGTGTGTAGCCGGTGGTGCCGGGGGTGCCTTCGAGCGTCTTGCCCGTCGCGTCGATCATGAAGTTCAGGATCAGCGAGTGACCGATCAGCTTGGTCTGCGGGATCAGGCCGAACTCCTGTGCCTGCTTGACGAAGGCGATGGCGTCGCGGCCGGTCTCGGCGACCCAGATCGCATCGACCTTGGCTTCTTTCAGCTGCGCGATGAAGGGCGAGAAGTCCTTCGTGCCGAGCGGTGCGTAGAGCTGGATCTTGACGTCCTTGCCCTGCGCCTTCACGGCCTTGGCGAACGACTCCGACGAGTCGCGGCCCCAGGCATAGTCGGCGGCCATCGATGCGTAGGTCTTGTCCTTGAAGCCCTTGGCCCACTCGCCGATCATCGCGATGTCCATCGCGTCGGAGTGATTTGTGCGGAACATGCGCGGCTTGCAGCTGTCGCCGGTGATCTTGTCGCTCTTGCTCGCGACGACGAAGTAGGCGGCATCCCAGCGGTCCAGATTCGCACCGAGCGCCAGCGAGATCGACGACGGGATCGCGCCGATGAGAAGGTTGTATCCGCCACGCGCGAGCTTCTCGGCTTCGCGACGGCCGGCGTCAGGCGTTCCCTCGTCGTCGGCATATTGAACTTCGACCTTGCGCCCGTCGACGCCGCCCTTGGCGTTCACCTCGTCGATCGCGAACTGGATGGCGTGGATGACCTCCTCGCCTTGCTGCGCGAAGACGCCCGACTTGGAGCTGATCAGGCCCACTCGAACGGGGTCCTTGCCCTGGGCCATCGCGGCGAAGGGCATGGCGGTGCACACGGCGATGGCGGCCAATGCGCGGCGGGTCAACTTGTTCTTCATTTCGGTGTCTCCTTGAATCGAGGTTTTGCATGTCATCCCGGCGCGCCGGGCAGTGAGCTCACACCATCACGTGCTGGTGCAATTCGTCGAGGCTTGTCGCGTTCACGCGGCCCTCTGCGACCAGGGCGCCTTTGGCCATGGCGCAGTAGCGCTCCGCGACGCGCGAGACAAGCGTCATGTTCTGTTCGATCAGCAGCAGCGCGGTGCCTTGCGCGGCAACCTGGTTGAAGATCACGCCGAGCTGGTCCACGATCACGGGCGCCAGGCCCTCGGTCGGCTCGTCCAGCAGGATCAGCAACGGGTTGGCCATCAGCGCGCGGCCGACGGCGAGCATCTGCTGCTGCCCGCCCGACAGGGCAGTGCCCGGCGTGTGGGCCCGCTCTTGAAGGATCGGAAACAGCTTGTAGATTTCAGGCACGGTCCAGTGCCCCTTGCGACCGACGGCCGCGCCAAGCACCAGGTTCTCCTCAACCGTGAGGTTGGCGACGATGCAGCGCCCCTGCGGCACCACCACCACGCCGCGCTGCGCCGCCATGTAGGTGCGCGGCCTCGGCAGGTTCTCGCCGCGGATGCTGACGCGGCCGCCGCGCAACGACGCGAGCCCGAGGATGGTGTTGACGACGGTCGTCTTGCCGACGCCGTTGCGCCCGATCAACGCGACACGCTCGCCGGCGTTCACGTGCAGGCTCAGGCCGTTTAGGATGTGCGCCGCGCCGTAATAGGCGTTGACGCCGTCGAGTTCCAGCAGCGTCGTCATGCCGCGCTCCCGAGATAGGCCTCGCGCACACGCGGGTCGCGCCGCACCTCGGCGGGCGAGCCGGCGGCGATGACGCGGCCGAGTTCGAACACGGTGATGACGTCGGAGATGCCGAACACCACGTCCATGTCGTGTTCGACCAGAAGCACCGACACATCGCGCCGCGAGGTCAGGGCCTTCAGGTGCTGCGCCAGGTCGAGCGACTCCTTGACCGACAGGCCGGCCATCGGCTCGTCGAGCAGCAGCACGGTGGGCCGGCCGACGAGTGCGAGCGCGAGGTCGAGGCGGCGCTGTTCGCCGTAGCCGAGGTCGGCGGCGGTGACGTCGGCCATGCCGTCGAGCGAGAGTTCGCGCAGCACGTCGTCGGCGTCTGCGCCGGGGTCGGCCACGCCCATCTTGTACGACGCCAGTTCGACCTGCTTGCGCACCCCCATCTGGCCGAAGACGCTGGTGCGCTGGAACGAGCGCGAGAGGCCGCGGCGGCGGCGCTCGACCACGCCCAGCAAGCTCACGTCTTCACCGCGCAGCGTGACCTTGCCGCGCGTCAGCGGCGAGCGGCCGGTGAGGGCGTTGATGACGGTCGTCTTGCCGGCGCCGTTCGGGCCGATGAGGCCGCGGATCTGGCCTTTCTCGAGCGTCAGGTCGACGCCGTCGACCGCCTTCACGCCACCGTAGTGGATGGCCACGCCTTCGGTCTGGAGCACGTAGTTCGTCATGGGGTCGTCCCTCGGTCAGTGCGCGGTGGACACGGCGGTGGCCACGCGTGAAACCGGGCCGTTCTTGCGGCGCCCCCAGCGCAGCAGCAGCCCCGACAGGCCTTCGGGGGCGAACACGATGACGACGATCAGCGCGATGCCGAAGATCGCCATCCAGTGCTGCGAGTGGTCGCCGAGCACGTCCTTCGCGAAGAAGTACACCGCTGCGCCGAGGGCCGGGCCCCACAGCACTCGGGTGCCGCCGACGACGACCATCATCAGCGCGACGCCCGACAGGCTCCAGTGCAGGTTCTCCGGCGACACGAGGCCGGTGTTGAGTGCGGCCAGCACGCCGGCGATCGACGTGATGCCGGCGGACAGCGCGTAGACCGCCGCGCGCGGTATCAGCGTCTGGATACCGATGAAGCGGGCGCGTTCCTCGTTGTCGCGCGCGGCCTCGGTGATGCCGCCGAAGCGCGAGCGCAGCAGGAACGCGAGGGCGAGCACGGCGAGCACCAGCACCGTCCAGCTCAGCATCAACATGCTCGCGGGTTTGAGCAGAACGGAGGTCGAGATGCCGAACAGCGCCGACGGCCACTCCACGTTCATGCCGTCGGCGCCGCCGGTCAGCCCGCGCGAGCGCGAGGCGGTGAGGAAGGCCATCTGGCCGACCGCGAGCGTGAGCATGCTGAACGCGACACCCGGCACACGCACCATCACCAGGCCGATCAGGAACGCGAACGCCGTCAGGCCGACGACTGCGATCAGGATCGCCAGTTCGGCCGGCACGGCCTTCAGCTGGATCAGGATCGCGACGATGTAACCCGCCGCGCCGAAGAACAGCGCGTGGCCGAAGCTGACCATGCCGTTCTGCTTCAGCAGCAGGCCGAGGCCGAGCGCGAACACCGCGTAGATCACTGCCTGGGTGAGCAGCGAAAGCAGGCCGCTCGAGCCGATGAGCAGGCAGGCGAGGGCACCGATGGCCAGCGCCGCGACGGTGCTGCCGGCAAGGCGCGAGGTCGACAATGAGTTGCTCATGGTCGCCACCTCAGGTCCGGCTGCCGGCGAGGCCGGAGGGCTTCCACAGCAGGATGCCGACCATGATTGCGAACGGCAGCAGCGCCGAGACGTCCGGCAGCCACACCGCGCCGAGCGATTGCACCTGCCCGAGCACCATCGCGGCGATGAACGCGCCGGCCAGGCTGCCGAGGCCGCCGATCACGACGACGACGAACGAGTCGATGATCACGTCGCTGCTCATCGACGGCGAGAGTGAGAGGAACGGCGCCGCCACCACCCCGGCGAGGCCTGCGAGCGCGGTGCCCAGGCCGACGACCATTGCGCTCAGGCTGTCGGTGTTGACGCCTTGCATGGCGGTCGTCGTCGGGTCGGTGCTGGCGGCGCGCACGAAGAGGCCGGTCTTCGAGAACCGCAACCACAGCGTCAGGCCGATCGCGACGGCCGCGCCGACGCCGATCACCGCGACGCGATACGCCGGGAACGACGACCCCAGCACGTTGAACGAAAACGCCAGCGACTCGGGTGTGGCGACCGACAGGTTGCTCTTGCCCCAGGTCGTCTGCACGAAGTCTTCGATCACCAGCAGCGCACCGAAGGTGACGAGCACGACCGTCAGCGGGTCGCGGTCCTGCAGCAGCCGGAAACCCCAGCGGTCGATCGCCACGCCGAGCAGGGCCATGACCGCCGGCGCGATGACGAGCGCGCCCCAGAAGTTGGTTTTCTGCGCGACCGAGTAGCCGATGTAGGCGCCGAGCATGTAGAGCGAGCCGTGCGCGAAGTTGACGACGCGGCGCAGCCCGTAGATCAGTGCCAGCCCCGAGCACATCACGATGAGCAGGGCGCCGTAGACGAGCCCGTTGAAGATGTGGATGCTCATGTCAGGCTCCCGAGGCGACGACCGGCGGCACCGCCGGAATCGTGCCGCCGAAGGCGAGCCAGCCGCCGTCGACGTTCAGCACGGTGCCGGTGATGTAGCTCGCGTCGTCCGACGCCAGGAAGGCGATCACCTTGGCGATCTCGTCGGGCCGGCCCATGCGGCCCATCGGCGTGCGTTCGTCGATCGCCTTCGTATTCAACGCGCCCTTGCGCGCCAGTTCGTCGACCAGCGCGGTGCGCACGTAGCCCGGTGCGACCGCGTTGACGCGCAAGCCGCGGCTCGCCCATTCGCAGGCCATCGAGCGTGTCATCGCCGCGATGCCGGCCTTGGCCGCGCCGTAGGCGTTGCGCATCGGGACGCCGGCCGCTGCAGCGATCGACGCGATGTTGACGATCGCGCCGCCACCCTGCGCGAGCATGCCCGGCGCGACTTCGCGACTCATCAGGAACGTGCCGCGCAAGTGCACACCGAGCACGCGGTCGAAGGCCTCGACGGTCTGGTCGATGGTGGCGCCGGCCTGGTCACCGATGCCGGCGTTGTTGACGAGCACGTCGACGCGGCCGAAGCGCTCGAGCACGACGCGCACGGCGGCGGCCACGCTCTCGGCCACACACACGTCGCAGCCGATGCCGACGTGGGCGCTGCCGAGTTCGGTGGCGCGCTCGCACACCGCGCCTTCGCGCAGATCGAGCAGCGCGACGTGGTCGACCTGCGTGGCGAACTGCTGGGCGGTGGCCCAGCCGATGCCATCGGCTGCGCCGGTGACGATGGCGACTCGCGCCGGTCTCGAAGTGTTCGTCATGGATGTGTCTCCTTGCGTCGCGGGCCGCTCAACGCGTGGCCCGCGTCATGGCCTGTGGCGCATGATTTCTGATTTATTGGAATAAGATTCTGAACACGAATTACAGTCCACTATGGGCCCAGGCGGGTACGTCGAGCCTGCGGATCAGGCGCGTCTCCTGGGCCACGATCAGGTGACCGGACGCCGCCAGGTACTTCGGAAAATCGGGGTGCGTGTCGCGCGCGTGGCAGCGCGCTTCGTAGTCGGCGAGGCTGTCGTAGCCCCACAGATGCACGAACTGGTTCTGCGGGCCGATGAGGCTGGTCCAGAAGCCGATCGGTTGGCCGAGTGTCTGCAGCAGGATCGGCATCGCCAGGCGGTCGAACACGTCGACGAACTCCGGCATCTTGCGCAGCGCGATCGTGTAGGTGCGGTGGTCGACGATGGCCTTGCCGGCCGGCACCAGCGCATTCATGCCGCGACCTTCGTGAAGCTGGCGAGATCGGCAAGGTGGTTGCCGGTGACGTAGCCGAACGTCATGTTCGGGCCGTGCGTGATGCCGGCGGCGGGGTAGTTGCCGCCCATGATGCTGGCGCGGTCGTTGCCGACGGCGTAGAGGCCGGCGATCGCCGAGCCGTCGCGCTTGAGCACCTCGCCGACGACGCTCGTCTGGATGCCGTCGAACGTGCCCAGGTCGCCCATGATCACCTTCACCGCGTAGTACGGCCCGCTGCGCAGCGGTGCGACACACGGGTTCGGCTGGTTCGCCGGGTCGGCCAGGTAGCGATTGAAGGTGGTGCGGCCGCGGCCGAATTCGGTATCTTCGCCCCTCACTGCGCCGACGTTGTAGGCAGCCACCGTCTGCTCGAGGCCGGTGGGGTCGATGCCGGCGTTCTTCGCCAGTTCAGCGAGCGTCGCGCCCTGCATCAGGTAGCCGTTGCGCAGGAACTTGCCGATCGGCATCGGCGAGGGTTTCACGAAACCGATGCCGTATTTCGCGAGCGTCGGCCGGTCGCAGACCAGCCACATGGCCGTCTCCGGTTGCCCCGCGCAGGCGCGGATCATCGCGGCGCCGACGTCGTGGTACGAGTTCGACTCGTTGGTGAAGCGGCGGCCGTTGGCGAGCACGCCGATGATGCCGGGCTTGTAGCGGTCGAGCAGGTGCGGGAACACGCCGATCTCGCCGCCGCCGTAGTCGACCCTCGACACCGGCATCCACGCGGCCGCGTCCTCGAAACGAATGTCGACGACGCCGCCGGCCTGCTCGGCCATGCGCGTGCCGTCGCCGGTGTTCGACACCGGCGTGGGCGAGAGGTGCTCACCGCCGCGCGCGAGGTGCGGATAGGCCTTCGCGATGCGTTCGATCTCGTGCGGGAAGCCGCCGCATGCCAGCACCACGCCGAGGCGTGCCGTCAGCGTCTGCTCGCCGCCCGGCCCGGCCACGCGCACGCCGGTGGCGCGCCCGTCGGTCATCACCACTTGCTTCGCCGCGCACGATGTGCGGATCGGAATGCCGATGTCGAGTGCCGACTTCGCGAGCCGCGCCGCCAGCGCGTTGCCGCTCGTCACGTTGATGCCGCGCCGGTACAGCGCCAGCTCCTTCACGTGCGTGGCCAGACGCTTGGCGACGTAGAGGAACGACGTGAGGGACTTGGTGACCTGGAAGAAGTGCTTGAGGTCGGCGTTCGACGAGTTGAACATCATGCCGATGAAGGTGATGGTCTTCAGCGGCGGCTTCAGGCGCGCCATGTCGGCGCCGAGGCCGCGAATGTCGAACGGTGCGGCGAGAATCGAGCGGCCGATGTCGACGCCGCCGTCGACGTCCGGGTGGTAGTCAGGGTAGAGCGTCGGCACGAATTTCATGGCCGTCTCGCGCTCGAAGAACTCGACCATCTTCGGCCCGCTGTCGACGAAGGCGCTGACTGCGGCGTCGTCGTAGTACGAGCCAGTCTCGCGCATCATGTACGTGCGTACCGCTTCGCGGGTGTCGGCCGCGTTCTGCTTCCGGCCGTGCGGGCTCAGCGGAATCCACAACACGCCGCCCGAGAGCGCGGTGGTGCCGCCGAACACCGGCTCTTTCTCGAGCACCACCACCTTCAGGCCGCGCTTGGCCGAGGTGATCGCCGTGGCGAGGCCCGCGGCGCCGGAGCCGATCACGATCACGTCGAAGTTGGTCATGGCGGTCTCCTCAGGCCTGTGCCGCGTCGGCGGTGCGGTTGAAGCCGGGGCGCGGCACCATGTCCATCAACATGCAATCGAGGCCGCCGTCGACCACCAGCTCGGTGCCGTTGACATACGCCGCGCGGTCGCTCAGCAGGTACATCGCCGGCTCCACGATGTCGAGCGGCTCGCCGACGCGGCGGCTCGCCGTCACAGCGGCGCGGCGGGCTTCGAAACCGGGTTCCTCGTAGAACTTCGCGGAGAGCGCAGTGCGGATCATTCCCGGGCAGATCGCGTTGCTGCGAATGCCCTTCGGCCCCCACTCGGCCGCGAACTGCTTGCTCATCAGAAGCACGCCGGCCTTGCTCGCGCTGTAGGCGCCGCTGGCGGTCTGCGGGTGGATCGCCGAAATCGACGCCACGTGAACCACGCTGCCGGCACCGGCGGCCACCATGTCCTTGCCGAATTCGCGGGTGCAGATCAGGTAGCCGGTGAGGTTGACCGCGAGCACCTGGTTCCATTCGTCGATCGACACGTCCGACAGCGCGCCCGCACGCAGCAGGCCGGCGTTGTTGACGAGGCCATGCACCGGGCCGAGCTCGGCACGCACCTTCGCGGCGGCGGAGCGCACCGAGGTTTCGTTCGAAATGTCGGCTTCGACTGCGATCGCACAACCACCGCTCTGTTCGATGCGTGCGGTGGTGTCGTGCGCGGCGTTCGCATCGCGATCGAGAACGGCGACCTTCGCGCCGGCCTCGGCCAACGACTCGGCGAGTGCGCGCCCGATGCCGCTGCCCGCGCCCGACACGACGATGACGCGGCCCGCCAGACCCAGCCACTCGGCGCGGCGCGCCGTGGCGGCATTCGTCGATGTGTCGTCGGTTGCGTGAACCCTCGGAGCCATGAGCCTGTGTCCTGTTTTTTCCACGTTCGCATCGTAGAAACGGGGCACGGTTCCCTCAATCGACAGAAGGTGCGCGGAGCAGGACAATTGCTGCATGTCCTCCTGGGAGAAACCCGCATGAACGCGAGCATTCCGAACTACGCGCTCTACGGCGACGAAGCCGTGCCGTCGTGGATCGACCTCGTGCACATGGAGCAAATTCACGAACGTTCGTCGATATTCAACTTCGAGATCGACCCGCATGTGCACCACGGCCTGATCCAGGTGCTCTACCTCACGCGCGGCGGTGGTGATGTTTTTGTCGACAACCGGCAATGGACAATTCGCGCACCAGCCGTGATCGTGGTGCCGACCCGCCACGTGCACGGCTTTCGCTTCTCGCCGGATGTCGACGGGCCGGTCGTCACCGCCGCGCAACACCCGTTGGAGTCGGTGGCGGCGGTCGCGGCGCCGGGCCTGCTGCGCCACATCCGCGAGCCGCGCGTGATGGAAGTGGCGGGTTCGCCGCGCCATGCCGACGCGTTGCTGCCGCTGTTCGATGCGATCGACCGCGAAGGCCGCATCCATGTCAGCGGCGAGTCGGCCGCGGGCACGGTGCTGCTGATGGCGGTGTTCGTGCAGATCAGCCGCATCGTCGCGTCGATGCGGCTCGACGAAGACGAAGCCAGCGCGGAGCGCAGCAAGAAGGCCGCGCGCGTGGAGCGCTTTCGCGCGACGGTCGACCTGCAGTTCCGCAACCGCTGGCCGGTGGCGCGTTATGCGTCCGATGTCGGGCTGAGCGTCGGGCAGCTCTCGCGCATCTGCCGCGAACTGCTCGGCGGGTCGGCGATCGACGTTCTGAATGCGCGCATCGTGCACGAGGCCGAGCGCGAACTCGTCTACTCCACGCTCAGCGTCAAGCAGATCGCCGGGCTGGTCGGCTTCGATGACGAGGCCTACTTCGGCCGCTTCTTCAAGAAGCAGACGAACCTCACACCCACCGAATTTCGCGAGGCCGCGCGTCGGCAACTCGCGCATGCGGTGCGGCTGCCGGCCGGCGGAGCGTGAGTCCCGCGCACGTTCGCCACCGATGTTTTTCTGCGCACAACGAGGAGCACACGAATGATGAAGGCAGCCTTTCTGACCGGCCACGGTGGCAACGAGGTCG
>JBDTVC010000181.1:0-9950 GCA_040007475.1 Burkholderiales bacterium | reverse complement strand
ACAGCGTCGAGTACGCGACGACGCGCTTGATGTCGTTCTGGATGATGCCGAGGAAGCCCATGAACAGCGCGGTGATCGCACCGATCACCATCACGAAGCTGAGCGCGGTATCGGACAGCTCGAACAGCGGCGACATGCGCGCGACCATGAAGATGCCGGCCGTCACCATCGTCGCCGCGTGGATCAGCGCGGAGATGGGCGTCGGGCCTTCCATCGAGTCGGGCAGCCACACATGCAGCGGAAACTGCGCGCTCTTGCCCATCGCGCCGATGAAGAGGCAGATGCAGGTCACCGTGATCAGCATCCACTCGCCACCGAACAACGGAAGCGGGAACGTGAGCTTCGCCAGCTCGCTGCCCTTGGCGAACGCCTCGCCGTAGTTCAGCGTGTTCGCGAACGCGACGATCAGACCGATGCCGAGGATGAAGCCGAAGTCGCCGACGCGGTTGACCAAGAAGGCCTTCATGTTCGCGAAGATCGCGGTCGGCTTCGTGAACCAGAAGCCGATCAGCAGGTACGACACCAGGCCCACCGCCTCCCAGCCGAAGAACAGCTGCAGGAAGTTGTTGCTCATCACGAGCATCAGCATCGAGAACGTGAACAGCGAGATGTAGCTGAAGAAGCGCTGGTAGCCCGGGTCTTCCTCCATGTAGCCGATGGTGTAGATGTGCACCATCAGCGAGACGAAGGTGACGACGCACATCATCATCGCGGTCAGGCCGTCGACGAGGAAGCCGATCTCCATCTTCAGGCCACCCACGTTCATCCACTCGTAGATCGTGGCGTTGAAGCGCGCGCCATCGAGCACGGCGAGCAGCGTCTGGATCGAGATGATCAGCGAGATCGTCACGCCGATGCATGTGATCCAGTGCGCGCCTTGGCGTCCGATGGTCTTGCCGAACAGGCCGGCCGCGATGGCTCCGACCAGCGGCGCCAGCGGCACCGCCAGCAGCAGGTTCTGGGAAAGAGTTGCCGACATGCCCGATCAGCCCTTCAAAGCGTCGAGCTCGTCGACATTGATCGACGCGCGGTTGCGGAACAGCACGACCAGAATGGCCAGCCCGATCGCCGACTCGGCCGCCGCGACGGTGAGGATGAAGAACACGAACACCTGTCCGGCCATGTCGCCCAGATAGTGCGAGAAGGCGACGAAGTTCAGGTTGACGGCGAGCAGCATCAGCTCGATCGCCATCAGCAGCACGATCAGGTTCTTGCGGTTCAGGAAGATGCCGATCACCGACATCGAGAACAGGATCGCGCCGAGCGACAGGTAGTGGCTCAGGTTCACGGGGCCGAGGTTCATTTCTTCTCTCCTGCGGGCGCGGCTGCGGTCACGGGCGCGGGCACGGGGTCCGGCAACTCGACGACCGGCTTCATCTTCACGACGCGCATCCGGTCAGCGGCGCGCACGCGCACCTGGTCGGACGGGTTCTGGTACTTCGAATCCTTGCGGCGGCGCAGTGTCAACGCGATCGCCGCGATGATCGCCACGAGCAGCAGTACGGCGGCGATCTGCAGCGGGTACAGGTAGTGCGTGTAGACCTCGATGCCGAGCAGCTTGGTGTTGCCCAGCTTCAGCGCCGCGGCATCGGGGATCGGCGCCTCGCTCACGTTGGCGCCGGGGATCAGCACGGCGGCCATCTCGAGCGCAATGACCACGCCCACCAGCGCCGCGGCCGGGAAGTGCTTCCAGAAGCCCTCGCGCAATTCTTCGGAGCCGACGTCGAGCATCATCACGACGAACAGGAACAGCACCATCACCGCGCCGACGTAGACCAGCACCAGCACGATGGCGAGGAACTCGGCGCGCAGCAGCATCCAGATGCAGGCCGCATTGAAGAACGCGAGCACGAGGAACAGCGCCGCGTACACCGGGCTCCGCGCGGTGATCACGCGGAACGAGGCGAACAGCAGGACGCCCGAGAAGACGTAGAAGAGCGCGGTGTTGATGTCCATGTTTTTGTTGTGCGCTCAGGCGCCGCCGGGCCGCGCCAAGGGGACTGAACGCCCCCTTGGGGGGCAGGAGCGAAGCGACGTGGGGGTTGTCATCTCAGCTCAGCGGTACTTCGCGTCCGCTTCCTTGGCCTTGGCGATCTCGCCTTCGTAGCGGTCACCCACGGCCAGGAGCATGTCCTTGGTGAAGTACAGGTCGCCGCGCTTTTCGCCGTGGTATTCGAAGATGTGGGTCTCGACGATCGAGTCGACCGGGCAGCTCTCTTCGCAGAAGCCGCAGAAAATGCACTTGGTCAGGTCGATGTCGTAGCGCGTGGTGCGGCGCGAGCCGTCGTCACGCACGTCCGACTCGATCGTGATCGCCATCGCCGGGCACACGGCCTCGCAGAGCTTGCAGGCGATGCAACGCTCCTCGCCGTTCTCGTAGCGGCGCAGTGCGTGCAGGCCGCGGAAGCGCGGCGACAGCGGTGTCTTCTCTTCGGGGAACTGCACGGTGATCTTGCGCGACCAGAAATGCCGGCCGGTCAGGGCCATGCCCTTGAACAGTTCACCGAGCAGGAAGCTCGAGAAGAAATCCTTGACGGGTGTTGCGGTTGCCATGCTGGCCTCTTAGTTCCAGATGTTCCACGGGGACTGGATCCACAGCCCCACCACCACCAGCCACACCAGCGTGACCGGGATGAAGATCTTCCAGCCCAGACGCATGATCTGGTCGTAGCGGAAGCGCGGGAAGCTCGCGCGCACCCACAGGAACACGGTGACCACGCAGAAGGTCTTGGCGGCCATCCAGATCCAGCCCGGGATCCAGTTGAGCAGCGGCGCGTCGATCGGTGAGAGCCAGCCCCCCAGGAACATGATGACCGTCAGCGTGCTGATCAGGATCATGTTGGCGTATTCGGCGAGGAAGAACATCGCGAACGCCATGCCCGAGTACTCGACCATGTGGCCGGCGACGATCTCGGATTCGCCTTCGACCACGTCGAACGGGTGCCGGTTGGTCTCGGCCAGGCCCGAGATGAAGTACACGACGAAGATCGGCAGCAGCGGCAACCAGTTCCACGACAGGAACGTGAGGCTGCGCGAGGCGGCCATGCCGCGCCCCTGGCTCATCACGATGTCGGTCATGTTCAGGCTGCCCGCGACCATCAGCACGACGACCATGCAAAAGCCCATCGCGATCTCGTAGCTCACCATTTGCGCCGACGCGCGCAGCGCGCCGAGGAATGCGTATTTCGAGTTCGAGGCCCAGCCGGCGATGATCACGCCATAGACCTCCATCGACGTGATCGCCATCAGGAACAGCAGGCCCGCGTTGACGTTGGCCAGCGCGACCTCGGGCCCGAAGGGCACGACCGCCCACGCAGCAAGCGCCGGCATGATCGTCATCACCGGGCCGAGGAAGAACAGGCTCTTGTTCGCCGCGGTCGGGACGATGATCTCCTTGAAGATCAACTTCACCGCATCGGCGATCGGCTGCAGCAGGCCCAACGGGCCGACGCGGTTCGGGCCCGGACGGATCTGGCTCCAGCCGATGGCCTTGCGCTCCCAGAGCGTGAGGTAGGCGACGCACAGCATCAGCGGAATGATCAGCGCAACGATCTTCACGATGGCCCAGGCCACGGGCCAGACCGGTCCGAGGACCGACGCGCCGAAATTGGTGAGGGTGTCGAGCATGGCGGCAGCCTCAGGCTTTCTCGACGTTGATCGCGCCGAACATCGCACCGAGCGAGGCGGTGTCGGCGTGCCCGGCCGGCACGCGCACGGCGGTGTCGGCCAGCGTGGCGTCGAGGCGGGCCGGCAGCACGGCGTGCGCGCTGCCCTGCGAGACACGAATCTGGTCGCCGGCACTCAGACCCAGACGAGACCACAGCGCTTGCGGCAGGCTCGCAGACGGCGCACGCGCGTCGGCGGTGAGTTGCAGCGAGGTCGCGCGACGCACGAGCGAATCGGTGGCGTAGATCGGCACGTCGGCGACGCGCTCCAACCCGCCGGCCGGTGCCGCAGCCGCTGCCGCTTGCGCGCCGGCATTGCTCAGTCGCGAGGCGATGGTCGTCACGTCGCCCAGCGCCTCGGCGCGCACGTCTTCGGACGACTCGAAATCGAAACCCTCCAGCGCCAGCATGTTGCCCAGCACGCGCAACACCTTCCAGGCCGGGCGCGTATCGCCGAGCGGTTTGACGACGCCGTGGAAGCTCTGCACGCGGCCCTCGGCATTGACGAAGGTGCCCGAGGTTTCGGTGAACGGCGCGATCGGCAGAAGCACGTCGGCCACCTCGTTAGCCGCGGTCTTGAACGGCGTCAGCACGACGACCATCTCGGCCGCGTTCATCGCGGCACTGGCCGCAGCGGCATTGGCGGCATCGAGCGCCGGTTCGATGTTCAGCAGCACACAGGCCTTCAGCGGCGCCGCGCCATCGGCGCCGAGCATCTGGCCCGCGTTCAGCCCGCCGCTCTGGGGCAGCGCACCGACGAGTTGGGCACCGACGGTGTTGGCGGCCTCGGTGAGGTAGCCGACGCTGGCGCCCGTCTGCGCGCCGATCCAGTTTGCCATTGCGAGCAGGCTGCTCGCCTGCGGATGCTGCGCCGCGGCGTTGCCCAGCAGGATGGCCTTGCGCTCACCACTGAGCAGCGAAGCCGCGATGGCCTTGGCGGCGTCGGTGGCTTGGCCAGCCACTGGCGCGCCTGCACCGATGGCCGCAGCTACGTCGGCCAGCGCCTGCAGCCAGCCGCTCGGCGCAACGCTCTGCGTCGACGCCATCGTCATCAGCCAGTCGTCGTGTGCGGCGTTGATGCTGTGCACCTGTGCGCCCTTGCGCGCGGCCTGACGGATGCGCTGCGCGAACAGTGGGTGATCCTTGCGCAGGAACGAGCCGACGACGAGCACCCGTTGCAGGGTGGTCAGCGAGGCGATGCTCGTACCGAGCCAGCGCACGCCCGCCGCGGACGAGAAGTCTGCATGGCGCGTGCGGAAGTCGATGTTGTCGCTGCCCAGGCCGCGCACCAGCTTCGCGAGCAGGCGCAGTTCCTCGACGGTGCTGTGCGCGGAGCCCAGCGCGCCTATGCTCTTGGCACCGTGGTCGACACCGATCTGCGTCAGCCCGCGGCTCACGTATTCGAGCGCGGTCTGCCAGTCGACCGTCTTCCACGCCCCACCCTGCTTGATCATCGGCGCGGTCAGGCGATCGGTGCCGTTCAGCGCCTCGTACGAGAAGCGGTCGCGGTCGGCGATCCAGCATTCGTTCACGTCTTCGTTCTCGAGCGGAACGACGCGCATCACCTGGTTGTTCTTGACCTGGACGATCAGGTTCGCGCCGTTGCTGTCGTGCGGGCTCACGCTCTTGCGGCGCGACAACTCCCAGGTGCGGGCGCTGTAGCGGAACGGCTTGCTCGTGAGCGCGCCGACCGGGCAGACGTCGATCATGTTGCCGGACAGCTCGGAGTCGATCGTCTCGCCGACGATGGTCGTGATCTCGGAGTGCTCGCCGCGATGGATCATGCCCAGCTCCATCACGCCGGCGACTTCCTGGCCGAAGCGCACGCAGCGGGTGCAGTGGATGCAGCGGCTCATCTCTTCCATCGAGATCAGCGGGCCGACGTTCTTGTGGAAGACGACGCGCTTCTCTTCGTTGTAGCGCGTGCTCGATGCGCCATAGCCCACCGCGAGGTCTTGCAGCTGACACTCGCCGCCCTGGTCGCAGATCGGGCAATCCAGCGGGTGGTTGATCAGCAGGAACTCCATCACGCCCTTCTGGGCCTGGAGCGCCTTCGTGCTCTTGGTGCGCACGATCATGCCTTGTGTCACTGGCGTGGCGCAGGCCGGCATCGGCTTGGGCGCCTTCTCGACATCGACCAGGCACATGCGGCAGTTGGCCGCGATGCTGAGCTTCTTGTGATAGCAGAAGTGCGGGATGTAGGTGCCGGCGTTGTCGGCGGCATGCATGATCATGCTGCCTTCGACAACCTCTACCTTCTTGCCGTCGAGTTCGATTTCGATCATGAGTTATTGGGCCCCAAGGCCATCGCTTCGCGCTGTCCGCCCCCCGAGGGGAGCAAGAAAGCTTGGGACGGCCCGGCGCTTCCTTGGGCCGCGACCTTGGCGGTCTTGTGTTCGATGAGGTGGACGAACTCGTCCCGGAAGTGCTTGATCATCGCGCGCACCGGCATCGCCGCCGCGTCGCCGAGCGCGCAGATCGTGCGGCCCTGGATGTTGTCGGCGACGGAGTTCAGCAGGTCGATGTCTTCCATCCGGCCCTCGCCCTTCGCGATGCGGTCGACCATGCGGAACAGCCAGCCGGTGCCTTCGCGGCACGGCGTGCACTGGCCGCAGCTCTCGTGCATGTAGAAGTAGGACAGGCGCAGCAGGCTCTTGACCATGCAGCGGGTGTCGTCCATCACGATCACCGCGCCCGAGCCGAGCATCGAGCCGGCCTTGGCGATGGCGTCGTAGTCCATCGTCAGCTCGTTCATGATGGCCGCCGGCAGCACCGGCGCGGACGAGCCGCCGGGGATCACGGCCTTCAGCGTGCGGCCGGGGCGAACGCCGCCGGCGAGTTCGAGCAGCTTGCTGAACGGCGTGCCCAGCGGCACTTCGAAATTGCCCGGGTTCTGCACATCACCGACGACCGAGAAGATCTTCGTGCCGCCATTGTTCGGCTTGCCGATCGCGAGATACGGGGCGCCGCCGTTGCGGATGATCCACGGCACCGCGCCGAAGGTCTCGGTGTTGTTGATCGTCGTCGGCTTGCCGTACAGGCCGTAGCTCGCCGGGAACGGCGGCTTGAAGCGCGGCTGGCCTTTCTTGCCTTCGAGTGACTCGAGCAGCGCGGTCTCTTCGCCGCAGATGTAGGCGCCAAAGCCATGCGCGGCATGCAGCTGGAAACTGAAGGTGGACCCGAGGAGGTTGTCGCCGAGGTAGCCAGCGGCGCGCGCTTCTTCGAGCGCCGCTTCGAAGCGCTCGTAGACCTCGAAGATCTCGCCGTGGATGTAGTTGTAGCCGACCTTGATGCCCATCGCATACGCAGCGATCGCCATGCCTTCGATGACGATGTGCGGGTTGAACATCAGGATGTCACGGTCCTTGCAGGTGCCGGGCTCGCCTTCGTCCGAATTGCAGACGAGGTACTTCGGGCCCGGGAACTGGCGCGGCATGAAGCTCCACTTCAGCCCGGTCGGGAAGCCCGCACCGCCGCGGCCGCGCAGGCCGGACGCCTTGACTTCCGCGATGACCTGGTCCGGCGTCATGCCGCGCGGCGCTTCGGGCGTGCCGCCTTGTTCGAGGATCTTGCGCAGCGCCTGATAGCCGCCACGCGCCTCGTAGTCCTTCAGGCTCCAGTTCTTGCCGTCCAGGCCGTCATAGATCTGCGCACCGATGTGCTTGCCGTGAAAGCAGGTCTCGGTGCCCTTGGACTGAAACTTCGAGAGGTCCAGCATCGGATTCATCACTTGGCCGCCTTCAGCGTCTCGACCAGCTCGTCGAGCCGCGCGTTGCTCATGAAGCTCACCATCTGGCGGTCGTTCACCAGCAACACCGGCGCGTCGGCGCAGGCGCCCAGGCACTCGCTCTTCTGGACCGTGAACAGGCCGTCGGCCGTCGTGCCGCCCTCTTCCACACCGAGCTTGTGGCACAGGTGATCCAGCGCCTGCTGACCATCGCGCAACTGGCACGGCAGGTTGGTGCAGACGTTGAACTTGAACTTGCCCAGCGGCTGCTGGTTGTACATGTTGTAGAAGGTCGTGACCTCGTGCACCGCGATCGGCGGCATGCCGAGAACTTCGGCGATCGCCTTCTCGCTGTCGCCCGAAACGAAGCCCTGCTCCTGCTGCACGATCGCCAGGCAGGCCATCACGGCGGACTGCTTCTGGTCAGCCGGGTACTTCGCGACTTCCTTGGCGAAGCGCGTGCGTGTTGCGTCGGTGATCATTGAGCCCCCTTGGCGCTGCGCGCCGTCCCCCCGAGGGGGAGCAAATGTCTTGGGAGCGGCCCTGCGCCATTCATCGGTCGATCTCTCCGAAAACGATGTCCATCGTGCCGATCAGCGCGACCGCGTCGGCAATCATGTGGCCGCGCGACAGCTCGTCGAGCGAGGCCAGGTGCGGGAAGCCGGGCGGGCGGATCTTCAGCCGGTACGGCTTGTTCGCGCCATCGCTGACGATGTAGATGCCGAACTCACCTTTCGGGTGCTCGACCGCGGCATAGGCCTCGCCTTCGGGCACGTGGAAGCCTTCGGTGAAGAGCTTGAAGTGGTGGATCAGATCCTCCATGCCGCTCTTCATGTCGAGGCGCGCTGGCGGTGCGACCTTGTGGTTCGTCGTGATCACCGGGCCGGGGTTGGCGCGCAGCCAGTCGACACACTGCTTGATGATGCGGTTGGCCTGGCGCATTTCTTCAACACGTACCAGGTAGCGGTCGTAGGTGTCGCCGTTCACGCCCAGCGGCACGTCGAAGTCCATCTGGTCGTAGACGTCGTAGGGCTGGTGCTTGCGCAGATCCCACAGCACGCCGGAGCCACGCAGCATCGCCCCGGTGAAGCCGAGGTTCAGCGCACGCTCGGGCGTGACGACGCCGATGCCGACGGTGCGCTGCTTCCAGATGCGGTTGTCGGTCAGCAGCGTCTCGTAGTCGTCCACGCACTTCGGAAAGCGCGCGACGAAGTCGTCGATGAAGTCGAGCAGCGAACCCTGGCGGTTCTCGTTCAGCTGCGACATGGCCTTCGCGTTGCGGATCTTCGAGGCTTTGTACTGCGGCATCTCATCCGGCAGGTCGCGGTAGACGCCGCCTGGTCGGAAGTAGGCCGCGTGCATGCGCGCACCCGACGCCGCCTCGTACATGTCGAACAGGTCTTCGCGCTCGCGAAAGCAGTAGATGAAGATGTTCATCGCACCGCAGTCCAGGCCGTGCGCGCCCAGCCACATCAGGTGATTCAGCAGCCGTGTGATCTCGGCGAACATCACGCGGATGTACTGCGCGCGAATCGGAACGTCGACACCGAGCAGCTTCTCGATCGCGAGACAGTAGGCGTGCTCGTTGGACATCATCGACACGTAGTCGAGCCGGTCCATGTAGGGCAGCGACTGGATGAAGGTCTTGCTCTCGGCGAGCTTCTCGGTCGCGCGGTGCAGCAAGCCGATGTGCGGGTCGGCGCGCTGTATCACTTCGCCGTCGAGCTCGAGCACGAGGCGCAGCACCCCGTGCGCGGCCGGGTGCTGCGGGCCGAAATTCAGCGTGTAGTTCTTGATATCGGCCATGTCAGTGAAGGCCACCGTAGTTGTCTTCGCGGATGATTCGCGGCGTGATTTCACGCGGCTCGATCGTCACCGGCTGGTAGATCACGCGCTTCTGCTCGGCGTCGTAGCGCATTTCCACATGGCCCGAGGTCGGGAAGTCCTTGCGGAACGGGTGGCCGATGAAGCCGTAGTCGGTCAGGATGCGACGCAGGTCGTTGTGACCGTCGAAGATGATGCCGTACAGGTCGAAGGCTTCGCGCTCGAACCAGTTGACGGAGCTCCACACATCGCAGAGCGAAGCCACGACAGGCACATCGTCGTCCGGCGCGAACACCTTCAGGCGCACACGCCAGTTCTTCGAGACCGACAGCAGGTGGGTCACGACGCAGAAGCGCGGGCCTTCCCAGGGCTGATCCTTGTAGCTCGAATAGTCGACGCCGCAGAGGTCGACGGCCTGCTCGAACTTCAGCTCGGCGTGATCGCGCAGGATCAGCGCGGCCGCGAGATAGTCATCGGCTGCCACCGTGATCGTGATCTCACCGCGGTCGGACACCAGCTTCTCGAGCTTCGCACCAAGAGTCGTTTCGAGTGCCGCTTTAAGGACGTCCAGCTTGCTCATGCGCGCGCAATCGTGTTCTCGCGGCGGATCTTCGCCTGCAGCTGCAGCACGCCGTAGAGCAGCGCTTCCGCCGTCGGCGGGCAACCGGGCACGTACACGTCGACCGGCACGATGCGGTCGCAGCCGCGCACCACCGAATAGCTGTAGTGGTAGT
>JBDTVC010000180.1:0-9991 GCA_040007475.1 Burkholderiales bacterium | reverse complement strand
TGCGGCTCGGCGCCGAACACCGTGATGTCGTACAGATCGGGGGCGATCTTCAGCAGCTCTTCGAGGGTGCGCACGCCGGCCATGCCGTTGCCGACCATCACGAGTTTCATCTTCTTCACAGGGTTCTCCGATCCAATCCAGCTGCAGGGAATGAGTTAGCAAGCGAAGTGCCAAGGCCAGCGGGCCTGCACAGGCGGTGTGCGATGCTCGCGACATGAGCTTTGATGTCGAGATCGGGCACTTCAGCGACAAGGGCCCGCGTGAGGTCAACGAGGATTTCGTCGCGGCGTTGCGGGCCGCGGCCTTTGAGGAAGCGCGCGGCTGCATCGCGGCGATCGCCGACGGTGTCTCGGGCGGCGGGCGTGGCCTGGAGGCCGCACAGACCACCGTGATGAGCGTGGTGCGCGACTACTTCGCCTGCCCCGAGACCTGGGACACGACCGTGATGCTCGATCGGCTGATCGGCGCGCAGAACGCGTGGCTCGCCGATCACAACCGCCGCCGCCAAGGCGCGGGCAATCTCGGCGGGGGCGCGATGACGACGCTGACCGCGCTGGTGTTGCGCGGCCACGCGTTCACGCTCGCCCACGTTGGCGACACGCGGGCCTGGCTGTTGCGCGGGGCTGGCGATGGCGCCGACCACGGCTGCGCTCAGCTCAGCCAGGACCACGGCTTCGATCATCCCGACCAGCGCAGCCGGCTGACGCGCGCCATCGGCCTCGACGACCGTGTCCGCATCGACTTCACGCAGGGCGAGCTGCAGATCGGCGACGTGTTCGTGCTGACGAGCGACGGCGTTCACGGCGTGCTCAAGCGCCCGTGGCTCGCAGCCCTGGCGCGCGAGGGCGACGCGCAGGTCGCCGCCGAGGCGTTGGTACGCGCGGCGCTCGCCGCGGGCAGCCGCGACAACGCCACCGCGCTGGTGCTGCGTGTGCGCGGGCTGGCGCAAGGCCGGCTCGAGGACAGCCTGCTGCAAGGCCGGCAACTGCCCGCACCACCCCTGCTGAAGGTCGGCGACCGGCTCGATACGTTCACGATCACCGCGCTGGTTGCGAACACCGGCGTGCACAGGCTGTACCAGGCGCGCGTCACCGACTCGCAGGAACTGGTCGCGCTGAAGACGCTGCACGAATCGCGCGCCGGCGACCGCGAGGAGCGGGCGATGCTTGCGCACGAGGCCTGGCTCGCGAGTCGCGTCGCGCCCGGCTCCGGCGAGCGTGGCGATGCGGGCTTCGTGCACACCCGCGACGTGCCGGAACCCAGCGCGTTCTACACCGTGTTCGACTGGCACGGCGGCCGCACGCTCGAGCAATTGATGGCCGGTACGCGCCTCTTCGATGTCGGCGAGATCGTCACTGGCGCGCTCGCGGTGGCACGGGCGCTCGGCCGCTTGCACCGCCATGGCGTGATCCATCGCGACATCAAGCCCGGCAACCTTCACCTCGGCGACGACGGCCAGTGGCGCGTGCTCGATCTCGGCGTCGCGGTCTCGGGCCGCGAGCCCAAGGCGCTGCGCACCTTGCACGCCGGTACGCCGAGCTACATGAACCCCGAGCAATGGAGCGGCGACGAGCACGTGCCCGCCGATGCCGGCAGCGACCTGTACGCGCTCGGTGTCACGCTGTACCAATGGTTGACGCACAAGCTGCCGTACGGCGAGGTCGAGCCCTACCAGAGCGCGCGCTTCCGGCGCGACCCGAAGCCGCCTTCGCGGCTGCGCCCCGAGGTGCCGATCTGGCTCGATCACGTCGTGCTGAAGGCAGTCGCCCTCGACCCGAGGCAGCGCTTCGAGACGGCCGAGGAGCTGGTGCTGGCGCTCGAGCGCGGCGCCTCGCGCCCGCTCGCCGCGCCCGGCAGCACACCGCTGGCCACGCGCGATCCGCGCCTGCTGTGGCAGATCGGACTCGGCGTGTCGCTGCTCTTCAACCTGCTGCTGGTGTATTGGTTGCTGTTTCTGCCGCGCTGACGCGCGGGCCACAGCTTGGTGACACAGGTCCATCGTTGTCACCGACTACGGGCGAGCGCCTTGCGTCGTGTAGCGCGCCTTGACCGATTCGATGGTGCCCGGCCCGGCGTCATGTCGCGCCTTCCCGCCCTTTTCGGCCCAGGTGCGCGTCCAGCGGATCTGCACCGTGCGCAGCATCGCGAGCATCAGCAGGGCGAGCACCGCGAACGCGATGAAGCCCCAGAGGTAGGTCCCCGCGAGTTGCTTGGACTGGCCCATCGCATTCGGCAGGAAGCCGCCGCCGAGCGCGCCGATCTCGCCGATCATCGAGCCGGCGACGGCGGTGCTGAGCGGCCAGCGCAACGGCACGAGCTGGAACAGTGCGCCGTTGCCGGCACCAAGCGCCGCGAAGCACAGCATGAAGAGCAGGGTGGTCACGGCGACCGACGAGTTCGCCAGGCCGCACAGCACCAGCGTGAGCGCGACCAGCATCAGCACACCGCTCAGCGTGGCGATGCCGCCCACGCGGTCCGAGATGTAGCCGCCGGCGACGCGTACCGCGGAACCCATCAGCGTGGCCAGCATCGTGAGCTGGCCGGCCTCCACCTTGGTGACCTTGAACTGGTCGTAGAAATAGGTCGGAAGGAAGCTCGCCAGACCGATGAAGCCACCGAATGTGATGATGTAGATCAGGCTGAAGGCCCAGCCGTCCTTCTCGAAGAGGCAGGCCACGTGCTCGCGCAGGCTCTGGTGCTCGCGGTCGGGCGGCTCCTTCGCGGCGAACCACATCACCAGCATCGGCAAGATCATCGTGCAGGCGGCCAGGCCGTAGACCGTGGCCCAGCCGAACTTCTGCGCCAGCGGCGGCGCGAACAGCACCGCCAGCACGGTGCCTGAATTGCCGGCCCCGGCAATGCCCATCGCCAGCCCCTTGTAGCGCGGCGGGAACCAGCCCGACCCCAGCGAGAGGGCGACGCCGAAGCTCGCGCCGGCGATGCCCAGCAACACGCCCATCGCGAGCACGCCGTCGTAGCTGTTGACGTAGAAGTAGCCGAAGGCCAGCGCAAGGACGATCAGCCCCATCTCGACCATGGCGGCATTTTTGCGCCCGATGTACTGAGACAGCACGCCGAGCGGGAAACGCATCAGCGCACCGGCGAGAATCGGTACCGACACCATGAAGCCCTTCTGCGCCGCGGACAGGTGAAAGCTCTCGCTGATGAACGGCGCCATGGCACCGTTCATCACCCAGATGGCGAAGCAGAAGTCGAAATACAGGAATGACGCGAACAGCGTCGGCCAATGGCCAGAACGGACAAAGGTTTTGAAATTGGACATCATGGTCTCCCAGATCGCCTCGGCTCAAAGGCCAAAGCAGGAGGCACATGAATGCTCACGTCGTTATGAGCATGACCCGCGGTGCGGAAGCGATGGTCGGATGCAGCGTCACACCCGGGCGGGGTCATGCAAGTGCCGTGCCATTCTCGACGCGGCCGCTTGGCCCGTGCCCGCGTGGTGCGCCTTTTGCAATGTGACGCGTGTTTCGCCGCGGCTGAACCCCTTGCCAGCATGACTTCCTGCCTTGTTCTTCTGAGTTCCGCGCCCGGTGCCAGCGCCCTCGCGGCGGATCTGGAATCGGTCGGCATTCACGTCATTGGTGCGGTGCAGCGAAACAACTTGGTGCAGGAGTCGGTGCGGCTCGCGCCTGACCTGGTCGTCGTTCACGAAGTCAGTGTCAGCGCCGAGCTGTTCGACACGGCCGCGTTGTTGCTGGCGACCGCACCGCGTCCGCTCGTCGTGTTCACCAGTGACCCCGACGTCGACAAAATGGCGCGCGCGCTCGAGGTCGGCGTCCATGCCTATGAGGTCAACGGCTACGGTCCGCAGCGGCTGCGTGCGGTGATCCATCTGGCGCAGCTGCGCTTTGTGCATGAGCAGAAGCTGCGTGACGCGCTCGCCGATGTGTCGCACCGCTTCGAGGAGCGCAAGCTGGTCGACCGCGCCAAGGGCATCCTGATGCGCGCACGGCAGGTCTCGGAGGACGAGGCCTTTCGGGTGCTGCGCGCGGCCTCGATGCACAGCAACCAGCGCGTCGGACAGGTGTCGCAGCAGCTGATCGCGGCGGCGGGCAATGCCGAAGCGCTGAACCGCGCCGGTCAGCTGCGGATGTTGTCGCAGCGCCTCGTGAAGTTGCGCGCGCTGCACGTGACCTCGCCGGCGGACGAGCGGATCGCCGCGTTGGTGGTCGAGTCAACCCGGCATGTCGACGCGAACCTCTCGCTGCTGAGCAAGAGCCTGTCGGCCGCGACCTACGGAGATCTGATCGAAGCGGTGCTCTCGCCATGGTCGCACCTGAAGGTGGCGCTTGCGGGCGTGCCCGGCGTGACGACGCTGGCGCAGGTCGATGTGCTGGCCGAGCGCATGCTGCTGCACGCGGACCGGCTCGTGTCCAACCTCGAGACCACCGCGCTGACCGGCAGCCTGCACGTGATCAACGTCGCGGGTCGGCAGCGCATGCTGTCGCAACGCGTGGCCAAGCAGGCGATGCTCGCCACTCTGCTGGCTGGTGACGCGGCGGTCGCGGCGCGGCTGGAAGGCGACAAGGCGTTTGCGGCATTCGAAGAGGCGATGCGCTATCTCGGCAGCGTGCCGCTGAGCACGCGCGAGATCATCCAATCGCGCGAGGCGGCAAGCCACGCCTGGGCGGACCTGACCGAGGCGCTGCAGCAGGTGCGCGGTGCAGCCGGCCGACAGGTGTTGCTCGACACGAGCGAGGCCTTGCTGGCCCTGTTCGAGCAACTCACCGAGCGCTACGAGCGCAGCATGCAGATCCTCCTGGGATGACCCCGAACGCCCGCCCCCCGGGTTCGGGGGGTGCGGGCGTGCAAAGTGTCGCAGCGTGTGTCCTTCGAGCGTTCGGGCACGCGCGTCGACGGGTATGCAAAGCTATTATCAAGTTAGGGGGGAGGGCGCGGCTGTCGAGCGATGCCGTGCTTGCCATTCGGCGGCGAGCGGACGAAGATTGACCGGCGATCGTGGCGTGCCACAAGCAGGTCACTCGATGTGAAGAGAGAGTTGATGAACGACATGACACCGGCTCTGCCCGTCACGCGAACCGACACAGCGCGCGCATTGGCCAGCGCGCTCGGCGCCGACGGCGCGGGTGTGGCCGGAGCCTTGCTCGAAACACTTGACCGCCTCGGCGTTCTGTTCGCCGTCAAAGAGGTGGCGACAGGTCACTACGTGCACGTCAACGCCCGCATGGCCGAACTGTTCGGTCGTTCCTCACCCGCCGAGTTGCTCGGCCTCACCGACGTGGATCTGATGGATGCATCGCAGGCCGCTGCCATCCGCACTGCCGAGCAGGCCGCGCTGGCGCACGACCTGGCGCCCACGCTGAGCGAACACCGCGTCGAGCAAGGCGGCCGCAAGCGCGAGTTCAGCGTGATTCGGAGCGTGGTCACCCGTTCCGATGGCGGTGCGCCGCGGCACGTGCTGGCGGTGTGGAACGAGCTCACCGCCGAGCATGAACGCGAACATCAGCTGAAGCAGGCGCTGGCCCAGCTCGAGGCCCAACAGATCGCGGTCGAGGCTCTGCGTCGCGAAACTCAGGATCAATCGCTTCGCGACGGTCCGACCGGCCTGTACCAGCGCATCCACTTCGACGACCAGTTGCGCCGTGAGGTCGACCTGTCCTCTCGGGAGCACCGCGAATTCGCGCTGGTGTCGATCGCGCTGGATCCTGCGAGCGATGCCGTCAAGGCGCTCGGCGCCGCAGCCCGCACGCGCGTGTTCGAGGCTCTGGGCCGGCTCTTGCGCGGCAACACCCGCGCGATGGACGCCTCATGCCGGCTCGACGAAGAGCGATTCGCGGTGCTGCTGTCGGGCGTTGGCCTGGCGACGGCGCACTCGCGCATGGAGGGCCTGCGCCGCCAGTGCGCCACGCAGATCGTCGTCCTGGATGGTCGCGACCTCGGCTTCACGGTGTCGATGGGCGTGGCCAGCTTCCCGCACACGGCGCACACCGAGGACGAGCTGATGGCCGCGGCCGATACCGCACTCGCCGAAGCACAGAAGCGTGGCGGCAATCACGTTGCGCTTGCGAGCATCCGGTTCGAGCTCGGCTCGACCTGAACCGTCAGCGGCCGAGCAGCTTCAGTACCGCGCGCCACTCATCGCCAGTCACCGGCGTGATCGACAGGCGATTGCCGCGCTTGAGCATCTGCAGCGTCGCGAGGGAGGGTGCCTCGCGCATCGCGGCCAGGGGCAGCAGGGTAGTCTTGC
The DNA here is from genome assembly GCA_040007475.1 of Burkholderiales bacterium. Classification (GTDB taxonomy): domain Bacteria; phylum Pseudomonadota; class Gammaproteobacteria; order Burkholderiales; family Burkholderiaceae_C; genus LMDS01. The sequence goes on along the minus strand of JBDTVC010000180.1, from coordinate 3,762 downwards.
GCACGAGTTTCACGTCCACATGCAGCCAGCGCGGCGCGTCCGGCGTCGACTTGGCGTCGAAGTAGTGGCTCTGGGGGTCGAACTGCGTTGCGTCCGGATACGAGGCGCTTGCGACTTCGGCCAGACCGGCGATGCCGGGTTCGGGACACGACGAGTGATAGAACAGCACGCCGTCGCCGACCTGCATCTCGTCGCGCATGAAGTTGCGCGCCTGGTAGTTGCGAACGCCGACCCACGGCACAGTGTGCTCAGGGGCCTTGGCCAAGTCATCGATGCCGCATTCGGACGGCTCGCTCTTCATCAACCAGTAACGCATGCTGCAGATGCTGAATGAGGTGTCCGCCGCCAACCGTGAGCCGCATTCCTGAACCAGGAGTTCAGGTGGGCGAGGTCAGCCCGGCTTCGGGTTCATCTGACGCGAGACGATCACACCAACCGGGCGATGTTCCAAGCCCTTGCTCAAAGAGCATTGGTTCAAGGAAATATAAAACTCACGCGGAGGCGACGGACGAATTCATTCTATGCCGCGCGCGGTTCGCGCGCTCAGAGAAGTTGTCCATCGGCGCCGAGCGCCTGATCGAGTCGCGCGATCAGCGCGTCGATGTCGATGGCGCCGCTGCCCGTCACACCCGTCGATGTACTCGCCGCCACCTTCGCTGGCGGCCGGCCGGCCAGTGCATAAGCGAGGTTGAGCGCCGCGAGCACGGCGATGCGCTCGCGCGCCTTGACCTTGCCACCATCGCGGATCGCGCTCATCTCGCGGTCCACGCTGCCCACGGCCTCGAGCAGCGCGATCTCGCCACCTTCGGGGCAACCGAGCAGATAGCTCTGGCCGAGGATCGTCACTTCCATCTGCTTCATGCATCGCTCCCGGCGTCATGCGCGGACGCAGGCGCATCCGCCGGCAGGCGCTCGAGCAGCGCGTCGATCCGGCTGCGCGCGGCGTTCAGTCGCGAGCGCAGATTGTCGCGTTCGTGGGTCACCGTGGCCAACTGCTGCTGGAGCAGCGCGTTCGTGCGCTGCAACTCATCGTGCCGCAGCAGCAGGCGCTCAACCCGGTCGGCGAGTTCTTCGATCTTCGACATGGCGCGTGACGGTGGTGGAGGGGTCGCCGACGATTGTAGGCGCGCGCCTCGCCTAGAATGCCCGCTGTTGGTGCCCGTGCCGATGTTCAGTCGGCACAGTTAAACGGGAAGCAGAAGGAAGTCACGCCTCGCGCGCGGCGACCGAATCTGCGCTGCCCCCGCAACGGTACGGCGGACGAAGCCCAGTGCTTCAGCGTTTGCGCGCACACCACTGAAGACGACGAGTCTTTGGGAAGGAACGCAGGCGTTGCTCCGCCAGCCCGGATACCGGCCAACGAGCGGGCGCGCCCTGGTGCGCCGCCCATGTCGCAGGTGCCCGCGGGGAAGCAGGCATCGGCACCCGTCCGAGTGTTTCAAACCATGATCTCCCCCGTCTCGACGCCCCGCGCGTCCGTGGCTGCACGCAGCCTTCTTGTTGTCACCGTGCTCGCCGTTCCATCGGTGCCTGTCTGCGCCCAAACCGTTCTCGCGCCGATCGTCGTGACCGGCAGCCGCGAGCCTCAACCGCTGGACCGCGTCACCGCTGACGTGGTCGTGATCGATGCCGAGCGCATCCTCGCCAGCACGGCCGACTCCGTCGAAGACCTGCTGCGCCGCGAGGCGGGCGTGCAGCTGTCGCGCACCGGCGGCCCGGGGCAGAGCGCCAACGTGTTCATTCGGGGGGCCGGCGTTGCCAACACGGTGGTGCTGGTCGACGGCGTGCGTGTGGGCTCGGCGACACTCGGGCAGGCCGAGTTCGAATCGCTGGGCCTGTCGCAGATCGACCGCATCGAGGTGCTGCGTGGGCCGGCGTCGAGTCTGTACGGTGCCGACGCGGTCGGCGGCGTGGTGCAGATCTTCACGCGCCGCGGCGAAGGCGAGCCGCGCGTGACTGCACGTGCGGCGATTGGCGGCTATCACTCCTACGAATTGGCGACCGGCATCAGCGGTGCGCAGGGCGGCTTCGACTACGCGGCCTCGCTCGGCCGCGAGAGCAGCCGCGGCGTCTCGGCGCTGAAGCCGGGGGATCGCTTCGGCAACTACAACCCCGATGACGACGGCTTCAAGCGCGACACCGCGCAGGCCCGACTCGGCTTCACACCGGCCACCGGCCACCGCATCGGCCTGAACGTGGTCGCGAGCCGGCTGAACGCGCAGTTCGACGCGAGCGAGTTCGCACCGCCGACCTTCGCGCAGGACAACACGCCGGATTTCCGCAACAAGCTGAACAGCGAGGTGGCGTCGCTCGACTACCGCGGCGTGATCAGCCCGCTGTGGACCACGACCGCGCTGCTCTCGCACAACGAGGACGACCTCAAGACCGGCGCCAACATCGTCGACCGCTTCCGCACGAAGCGCGACCAGATCACCTGGCAGAACGCGCTGAATCTTGCGGCCGATCAGCAAGTCGTCGTCGCGCTCGAACACCTGACCGAAAAGGCCCGCTCCACGGCGTTCACCGACGACGTGAAGCGCAACAACGCGGCGATCGTGCTCGGCTACACCGGCACCTTCGGGGCGCATGTGATCCAGGCCGACCTGCGGCACGACGACAACTCCGTCTACGGCGGCAACACGACCGGCCGCCTCGGCTGGAGCATGGAGATCGCGAGTGGCCTGCGCGTGCGTGCGCTGGCCGGCACGACCTTTCGCGCGCCGAGCTTCAACGATCTGTACTACCCGGGCTACGGCGTCAGCAGCGTCACGGCCGAGAAAGGCCGCAGCGTCGAGATGGGGCTCAACTGGCGCCAGGGCGTCAGCGAGGCCGCTGCCACCGTGTACGACAACCGTGTCCGCAACATGATCGGCTACGAGCCCGACTCCACGCTGTGCCCGGCCGACCCCGCATACGCGTTCGGCTGCGCACGCAACATCGGCCGCGCCCGCCTGCAAGGCGCGACGCTGAGCGGCTCGACGCGCTTCGGCGCACTGCGCGTGGCTGGCGGTATCGACGTGCTCGACGCGCAGGACCTCGAGTCGCACACGCGCCTCGCGCGCCGTGCCGCGCACCAGGAGAACCTGTCGGCCGACTACGGCATGGGCGCCTGGCGCTTCGGTGCCGCCGCGCTCGCGGTGGGCGCGCGACCCGATGGCGGCGTCACGCTCGGGAGCTACGAGACGCTGGACCTTCGGGCACGATGGCGTTTCACGCCGCAGTGGCAGCTCGAGGCCAAGCTGCTGAACGCGACGAACCGCGCGATCGAGCCGGCGCGCGACTACCAGTCGCTCGGCCGGCAGGCGTGGATCGGCGTGCGCTACGACGGCAAGGGCCTCTGAGGCAGGCCAGGCGATGCGACACGAGTTCTTTCTCGGCGGCCAGCGCAGCGGCAAGTCGCGCTGCGCCGAGGCGCGTGCTGCGGCGTGGCTCGCGCAGCCCGGCCACTCGGCCGTGCTGATCGCGACCGCGCTGGCGGGTGACGACGAGATGCGCGCGCGCATCTCGCGCCACCAGCGCGATCGCGCGCGGCGCGTACCGGAGATGCTGTGCGTCGAGGAGCCGCGCGATCTCGCGGCGGCGTTGCGGCAGCACAGCGCACCGTCACGCCTGGTCGTTGTCGATTGCCTGACGCTGTGGCTCACCAACCTGGCCATGCCGGTGCAAGGCGATGGGCTCGACGACGCGGGCCTGGCCGCGGCGAGCGCGGCGCTCGGCGAGGCGCTGAGCCGCGCGGGCGGCCCGGTGCTTCTGGTGTCCAAC
>JBDTVC010000179.1:0-10090 GCA_040007475.1 Burkholderiales bacterium | reverse complement strand
GTCGCTGTTGGCTCTGGCCGTCGGCGCGTGACTCCATCCACAGCAAACGCGAACAAAGTCTTTGTCTTTGGGGGTGGCCGTCTCTGCGCGTCCACCTTGGCGCCGAGCATCGTGCGATGCCCGTTGGTCAGCAATCAGCGTTGGGCGCTGCGCTCGAACGCGGTCTTCGCGGCGGTCGCGAAGATGTACAGCGGCGAAGCCTGGAACAACTCGCGCAACAGCGAGCCGATGGCAGGCGCAGCAGTGGGTTTGAGCGTGGTGGAGGCGTAGGTCGTGTTCGACATGGTGATTCCTGGTTGCGTTGAAATCTCTTCGACGGAAGTCTAGGGAAAACCCTAAATCGCGTCAAGGGTAAACCCTTGGTCTGAATGTGCGAATCTGCTCACATCGCAGTGATGACGTCGTGCGGCTCGATGCTCGCAACCGCTCATGAGGGCTTACCCGAGTCGTTGACCGAGGTCAAGAGAATCCGCTGCGAAAAGGTCGACAGTGCCCTCACTCCCGGGCGTCCCAGCGTCGCGGGACGCGTGTGGAGCAACTCTGAGCCGCACGCGCCGAGTTTGAGAACCGTCGAAGACTGGCCGTGCGACTCATCTGCTCAAGCGCCCGGTTTCGATTCAAGCCTCGCCCACGCTGCGCACTCCAGGGCGCGCAGCCGAGCCACAGAACTGTCAGGAGACTTCAATGAATCGACCACTTGCTGCCACCGCCGATCACATGGGGGGCGCGCCGACCGCGGCTGCCCAGAGTTCGTATTACCGATGGGGTCAACTTATCATGGGCATCGTCTGCATGGCGATGATCGCGAACCTCCAGTACGGCTGGACGCTGTTCGTCAACCCGATCGCCGAACGACACGGCTGGAGCCGCGCGGCCATTCAAGTCGCGTTCACCATCTTCGTGCTGACCGAGACCTGGCTGGTGCCGATCGAAGGCTACCTGGTCGACCGTTTCGGCCCGCGGCCGGTCGTGCTCGTCGGCGGCATCTTGTGCGGCCTGGGCTGGGTGATGAACTCGTACGCCGACTCGCTGACGATGCTCTACATCGCGGCGGCAGTCGGCGGCGTCGGTGCCGGTGCCGTGTACGGCACTTGCGTGGGCAACGCGCTGAAGTGGTTCCCGGATCGACGTGGCCTCGCGGCTGGCCTCACGGCCGCCGGTTTCGGCGCGGGGTCGGCACTCACGATCATCCCGATCTCTGCCTTCATCAAGTCGAGCGGCTACGAGGCGGCGTTCTTCTACTTCGGCATCGGCCAGGGTCTGGTCGTGTTCCTGATCTCGTGGTTCCTGACCCGCGCGCCGGAGCACAAGAAAGTTGCTAGCCTGTCGACCATCAACGTGCAGCAAACCAAGCGCGACTACAGCCCGGCCGAGGTGCTCCGCAAGCCGGTGTTCTGGGTCATGTACGTCATGTTCGTGATGGTCGCCGCCGGCGGCCTGATGGCGACGGCACAACTCGGTCCTATTGCGAAGGACTTCAAGATCGGCGACATCCCGGTCAACATCATGGGCCTGGTGCTGCCCGCGCTGACCTTCGCGCTGGCCATCGACCGCGTGCTGAACGGGCTGACGCGGCCGTTCTTCGGCTGGGTCTCGGACCAGATCGGCCGCGAGCCGACGATGTTCATCGCCTTCGGTCTCGAAGCCGTCGGCATCCTGCTGCTGTACAACTTCGGCCAGAACCCGATCGCGTTCGTGATCCTGACCGGCCTGGTGTTCTTTGCCTGGGGTGAGATCTACAGCCTGTTCCCGTCGACCTGCGCCGACACCTTCGGTTCGAAGTACGCCGCGGCCAACGCCGGCCTGTTGTACACGGCCAAGGGGACGGCCTCGCTGCTGGTCCCGCTGTCGAGCGTGCTTGCCGCGGCCACCGGCAGCTGGCACACGGTGTTCATCGTCGCCAGCATCATGAATGCGGTGGCGGCGCTGATGGCGTGGTTCGTGCTGAAGCCGATGCGCAAGAAGCACATGGCGCAGTCGGCCAACTAGATCTTGCCGCGCTGACGCAGTCGGCTCAGGGTTTCCGCAGAAAGGTTGAGGTGGGCCGCCAGCTGCTTCTGCGGAATCCGGTCGACCAGGTCGGGCCGCTTGCGCAGGAACCTGTGCACGCGGCCCGGTGCGTCGAGCAGGTGGAGCGTGATGGTGTGGCCCATGACCTCGGTCATCAGCCGCATCACGTTCTCCTCGAACAGGTGCTTGGTGGCCGGGTGCCGGTCCAGGAACTCGACCCACTGCGGCAGTGCCAGGCGCGCCACGCGCGCCTTCGTCACGCACACGATGCCGTACGGCGTCGGCGTGCCCATGCGGAACGCGGCGTAGCTCGTCTCCATGTCGCCCTCGGCGGCGAAGCGCAGGATCATCTCCTTGCCTTCGGCGTTCGAGACGACGCGCTTGAGCACGCCGTCGAGGATGAAGTACTGCTCCATCTCGCGCACGCCCTGGTGCAACAAGAAGTCGCCCTTGTTGCCGTCGACGATGACAAGATGCGCCTCGAGCTCGGCGCGGTCCGCGTCGCTGAGGTCCTTCAGGACCTCGTTCTGCGTGAGCTGGACGCGGATGACGTTTCGTTCAGGATGTGTCGCAACAGGAATCACGGCGGGCGCGTCGGGTTTCCCCTGAATCTAGTTTTTCGAAAGTTGACCGTGGTCAACGGCCAAAAGCGGGGCGTCGAATCATAGTCCCGGCACGCACTCGACACACCGCGATGCCGATGGCCGCAAGGCCCTGAGCACCCCGGATCAGAGCGCAGTCGAACACACAGGAGACGGACATGTCCGCAGTTCTGACGGAAAAGCAACCCACCATGACAGAAGCACCGGCCCAGGAAACCATCGACGGCTTCCACCTGGTGATCGATGCCCTGAAGCTCAACGGCATCGACACCATCTTCGGCGTGCCCGGCATCCCGATCACCGACCTCACGCGCATGGCGCAGACCGAGGGCCTGCGTGTGATCTCGTTCCGCCACGAGCAGCATGCGGGCAATGCCGCGGCGGCGGCCGGCTTTCTGACGCAAAAGCCCGGCATCTGCCTGACGGTGTCGGCGCCCGGTTTCCTGAACGGCCTGACGGCGCTGGCCAACGCGACGACCAACTGCTTCCCGATGATCCTGATCAGCGGCTCGAGCGAGCGCGAGATCGTCGACCTGCAGCAGGGCGACTACGAAGAGATGGACCAGCTCGCGATCGCCAAGCCGCTTTGCAAGGCCGCGTTCCGCGTGCTGCATGCGCAGGACATCGGCGTCGGCGTGGCCCGCGCGATCCGCTCGGCGCTGTCCGGCCGCCCCGGCGGCGTGTACCTCGACCTGCCGGCCAAGCTATTCGCGCAGACGATGGAGCTGGTGGCCGGCAAGGCCTCGCTGATCAAGGTCGTCGACGCGGCGCCGCGCCAGATCCCGGCGCCCGATGCGGTCAAGCGTGCGCTCGACCTGCTCAAGGGCGCGAAGCGTCCGCTGATCCTGCTCGGCAAGGGTGCGGCGTACGCGCAGGCCGATGCCGACGTGCGGGCGCTGGTCGAGAAGTCGGGCATCCCGTACCTGCCGATGTCCATGGCCAAGGGCCTGCTGCCCGACACGCATGCGCAATCGGCCTCGGCCGCGCGCTCGTACGTGCTCGCCGAAGCCGACGTCGTGGTGCTGGTCGGCGCACGCCTGAACTGGCTGCTGTCGCACGGCAAGGGCAAGACCTGGGCGCAGGACAAGGGCGCCAAGAAGTTCATCCAGATCGACATCTCGCCGACCGAGGCCGACAGCAATGTGGCGATCGAAGCCCCGCTGATCGGCGACATCGGCTCCTGCGTCTCGGCGCTGCTGGCCGGCATGGGGCCAAACTGGGCCAAGCCGCCGGTCGAGTGGACGGGCGGGATCGCGGACCGCCGCGACAAGAACCAGTCGAAGATGGCCGCCACATTGGCGCTGAACCCGTCGCCGATGAACTTCCACAGCGCGCTGAACGTGATCCGCGAGCAGGTCAAGGCGCGCCCCGATGCGATCGTCGTCAACGAAGGCGCGAACACGCTGGACTTCGCGCGCAGCATCGTCGACATGTACGAGCCGCGCAAGCGCCTCGACGTGGGCACCTGGGGGATCATGGGCATCGGCATGGGCTTCTCGGTGGCCGCGGCCGTCGTCACCGGCAAGCCGGTGATCGCGATCGAGGGCGACAGCGCCTTCGGCTTCAGCGGCATGGAAGTCGAGACGATCTGCCGCTATGACCTGCCGGTCTGCGTGATCGTCTTCAACAACAACGGCATCTACCGCGGCATCGACGTCAACGGCTCGGGCGGCAAGGATGTGGCGCCGACCGTCTTCGTCAAGAACGCGCGCTACGACCTGATGATGCAGGCCTTCGGCGGCGTGGGCGTCCATGTGACGACGCCGGCCGAACTGGCCAAGGCGCTGAGCGAGGCCGTGGCCAGCGGCAAGCCCACGCTGATCAACGCCGTGATCGACGAGACGGCAGGCACCGAGAGTGGCCGCATCACGAGCCTCAACCCCACCGCCGCGAAGAAGAAGTAATTTTTGTAGTCACCAACGGAGCACTCATATGAGCACCAAACCCCTCAACGGCATCAAGATCATCGACTTCACCCACGTGCAAGCCGGGCCGGCATGCACCCAAATGCTGGCCTGGTTCGGCGCGGACGTGATCAAGGTCGAGCGCCCCGGCTCGGGTGACGTGACGCGCACCCAGCTGCGCGACATCCCCGGTGTCGATGCGCTGTACTTCACGATGCTCAACAGCAACAAGCGCTCGCTGACGCTGGACACCAAGAAGCCCGAAGGCAAGCAGGTGCTCGAGACGCTGATCCGCGAATGCGACGTGCTGGTCGAGAACTTCGGCCCCGGCGCGCTCGACCGCATGGGCTTCACCTGGGAGCGCATCCAGGAACTGAACCCGAAGATGATCGTCGCGTCGGTCAAGGGCTTCAGCGACGGCCACCACTACGACGACCTGAAGGTCTACGAGAACGTCGCGCAGTGCGCCGGCGGCGCCGCCTCCACCACCGGCTGGTGGAAGGGCGAGCACTCCGAGCCGACCATTTCGGCCGCCGCGCTCGGCGACAGCAACACCGGCATGCACCTCGCGATCGGCATCCTGACCGCCATCATCGGGCGCCAGCAGACCGGCAAGGGTCAGCGCGTCGCCTGCGCGATGCAGGACGCTGTGCTGAACCTGTGCCGCGTCAAGATGCGCGACCAGCAGCGCCTCGATCGCCTCGGTTACCTCGAGGAGTATCCGCAGTACCCGCACGAGAAGTTCGGCGACGTGGTGCCGCGTGGTGGCAACGCCGGCGGCGGCGGCCAGCCGGGCTGGATCCTGAAGTGCAAGGGCTGGGAGACCGACCCGAACGCCTACATCTACTTCACCGTGCAGGGCCATGCCTGGGAGCCGATCTGCGACGCGCTCGGCAAGGCCGAGTGGAAGACCGACCCGGCCTACACGACGGCCAAGGCGCGCCAGCCGCACATCATGGAGATCTTCGCCACGATCGAGAACTGGCTCAAGGACAAGACCAAGTACGAGGCCGTCGACATCCTGCGCAAGTTCGACATCCCCTGCGCGCCGGTGCTGTCGATGAAGGAGTTGCTGAACGACGAATCGCTGCGCAAGAGCGGCTCCATCGTCGAGGTGCAGCACAAGGAGCGCGGCAGCTACTGGACCATCGGCAGCCCGATCAAGTTCTCCGACCTCAAGCCCGAGATCACCGCTTCGCCGCTCCTGGGCGAGCACACCGACGAGGTGCTGAAGGATCTGGGCTACTCGCCGTCGCAGATCAAGGAACTGCACGCGGCGAACGCCGTCTGACGGCCACGGCCGCCAATCAAGCGGCGCCCGACGGGTGCCGTTTTTTTTGGCACCATACACTTGAGGCGAGCCCATGAAGACACCCATCGATTGCCATCAACTGGTTGCCGCCGTTGGCGACGCGATCATCGCGTCCGACGCGAGCGGTGCTATCACCCTGTGGAACCCCGGCGCGGAACGAATGTTCGGCTACTCCGAGGCCGAGGCGCTGGGGAAGTCGCTCGACCTCATCACCCCGGAGCGGCTGCGCAACCGCCACTGGGAGGGCTACAACAAGTCGATGGCGACGGGCACCACCAAGTACGGCAACGACCTGCTGCGCGTGCCGGCGACGCACAAGGATGGGCGCGCGATGTCGATCGCGTTCACGGTGGCGATGCTGTTCGGCGCCGACCAGAAGGTGAACGCGATCGTCGCGGTCATCCGCGACGAGACCACGCGCTTCAACGACGAGCGTGCGCTGAAGAAGCGCGTCGCCGAGCTCGAGGCGCAAGCGGCCGCGGCGAAGTAGCCGAAGAATTCAAGACCCCCGGAGAGAAAGCAATGAGCAAGGCGCTGGAAGGCTATCGAATCCTCGATTTCACGCATGTGCAATCGGGCCCCACCTGCACGCAGCTGCTGGCGTGGTTCGGGGCCGACGTGATCAAGGTCGAGCGGGCCGGCGAGGGTGACGCGACGCGCGGTCAGCTGCGCGACATCCCCGATGCCGACAGCCTCTACTTCACGATGCTCAACCACAACAAGCGCTCGATCACGATCGACACCAAGAAGCCCAAGGGCAAGGAAGTGCTCGAGACGCTGATCAAGCAGTGCGATGTACTGGTCGAGAACTTCGCGCCCGGCGCGCTCGACCGCATGGGCTTCAGCTGGGAGCGGATCAACGAGCTGAACCCGAAGATGGTGGTCGCGTCGGTCAAGGGTTTCGGCCCCGGCCGCTACGAGGACTGCAAGGTCTACGAGAACGTCGCGCAATGCGCGGGCGGCTCGGCCTCGACGACCGGCTTCGACGACGGCCCGCCGATGGTCACCGGTGCGCAGATCGGCGACAGCGGCACGGGGCTGCACCTCGCGCTCGGCATCCTTGCGGCGCTGCTGCAGCGCCACAGCACCGGCCGCGGCCAGAAGGTGCTTGCGCCGATGCAGGACGCGGTGCTGAACCTGTGCCGTGTCAAGCTGCGCGACCAGCAGCGCCTGGAGCGCACGCACACGATGCACGAGTACCCGCAGTACCCGGACGGCAAGTTCGGCAACGCGGTCCCGCGTGCCGGCAATGCGTCGGGCGGCGGCCAGCCCGGCTCGATCCTGAAGTGCAAGGGCTGGGAGACCGACCCGAACGCCTACATCTACTTCATCACGCAGGCCGCCGTGTGGCCCGCGGTCTGCAAGGTGATCGGCGAGGATGACTGGATCAACGACGAGGCCTTCGCGACGCCGGCCGCGCGGCTGCTGCACCTGAAGCCGATCTTCGCGCGCATCGAGAAGTGGACGATGACGAAGGACAAGATCGAGGCGATGGACATCCTGAACAAGTACGACATCCCCTGCGGCCCGATTCTGTCGATGAAGGAGATCGCCGAGGACCCGGACCTGCGCGAGACCGGCACCATCGTCGAGGTCGATCACCCGGTGCGCGGCAAGTACCTGACCGTGGGCAACCCGATCAAGATGTCCGACAGCCCGACCCACGTGACACGCTCGCCGCTGCTCGGCGAGCACACGGTCGAGGTGCTCGGGCAACTCGGCTACAGCCAGGCGCAGATCCAGTCGCTGCGTGACGAGCGCGTGATCTGAGCCCCGGACCGGAGACTTCATGAATCACCCCGTGATCCCGATCGCCGTGCAAGGCGCCACCAAAGAGCGCAAGCGCCAGGCCCCGAAAGGCCGGCGCGTCGACCCGGCGGCACTTTCGCAGGTCCAGGCGCTGCTCGGCGACGAGTCGCGCCAGCGCGATCTGCTGATCGAGCACCTGCACAAGATCCAGGATCGCTTCGGCCACCTGTCGAGCGCGCACCTCGCCGCGCTGGCGCAGGAGATGCGCCTGGCGCAGACCGAGGTCTACGAGGTCGCGACCTTCTATCACCACTTCGACGTGGTGAAAGAGGGCGAGGCCGCGCCCGCTGCGCTGACGGTGCGCGTGTGCGACGGCCTGTCGTGCGAGATGGCCGGCGCACGAGACCTGCTTGATCGTCTGCCCGCGTTGCTGGGCAAAGAGGTCCGCGTGATCGCCGCGCCGTGCATCGGCCGCTGCGAGCAGGCGCCCGCGGTCGCGGTGGGGCAGAACCCGGTGCCGAACGCGAGCTGCGAGCAGGTCGTCGCCAAGGTCAAGGCCAACGCGATCAAGGATGAATCGACCGGCCACATCGACATGGCGGCGTACCAGTCGCAAGGCGGCTATGCGCTGCTGAAGGCGTGTGTCGCCGGCCAGCGTGATGTCGAATCGATCATCAAGACACTCGAGGACTCCGGCCTGCGCGGCCTCGGCGGCGCGGGCTTCCCGGCCGGTCGCAAGTGGCGCATCGTGCGAGGCGAGATGGGCCCGCGACTGATGGCGGTGAACATCGACGAAGGCGAGCCCGGCACCTTCAAGGACCGTGTGCTGCTGGAGCGCGACCCGCATCGCTTTCTCGAAGGCATGCTGATCGCCGCCTGGGCCGTCGGCATCGCGCAGATCTACGTCTATCTGCGCGACGAGTACCACGGCTGCCGCAACCTGCTCGAAGCCGAGCTCGCGAAGCTGCGTGCGAACCCGCCGATGACCGACATGCCGCAGATCCAGCTGCGCCGCGGCGCGGGCGCGTACATCTGCGGCGAGGAGTCCGCGATGATCGAGTCGATCGAAGGCAAGCGCGGCATGCCGCGGCTGCGGCCGCCCTATGTGGCGCAGGTCGGCCTGTTCGGCCGGCCGACGCTGGAGCACAACTTCGAGACGCTGTACTGGGTCCGGGAGCTGGTCGAGAAGGGCGGTGCGTGGTTCGCCTCGCATGGCGCGAACGGCCGCAAGGGCCTGCGCTCGTTCTCGGTCTCGGGCCGCGTGAAGAACCCCGGCGTGAAGCTCGCGCCGGCGGGCATCACGATCCAGGCGCTGATCGACGAGCACTGCGGCGGCATGCTGGACGGGCACACGTTCTATGGCTACCTGCCGGGTGGCGCGTCGGGCGGCATCCTGCCGGCCTCGATGAACGACATCCCGCTCGACTTCGACACGCTGCAACCCTACGGCTGCTTCATCGGCTCGGCCGCGGTCGTGATCCTGTCGAACCACGACACGGCGACCGCCGCCGCGCGCAACACGATGCGATTCTTCAAGCACGAGTCGTGCGGCCAGTGCACGCCGTGCCGCAATGGCACCGCGAAGGCCTCGGCGCTGATCGAGAAGCCCCAGTGGGATCTCGGCCTGCTCGCCGATCTGTCGCAGGTGATGCGTGACTCATCGATCTGCGGTCTCGGCCAGGCCGCGCCGAACCCGATCGACTGCGTCGTCAAGTACTTTCCCCAGGAGTTGTCCGCATGAATGCACGCAGCGACTTCACGTTCGTGGACGCGCCCACCGTCAGCTTCGAGCTGAACGGCAAGCCCATCACCGCGCGCGCCGACCAGACGATCATCAAGATCGCCGAGGCCGAGGGCATTGAGATCCCCCACCTTTGCTACAAGGACGGCCTCGCGACCGCCGGCAACTGCCGCGCCTGCATGGTCGAGATCGCCGGCGAGCGCGTGCTCGCGCCCTCGTGCTGCCGCACGCCGACCAACGGCATGAAGGTCACGACCGACAGCGAACGCGCCGTCAAGTCGCAGCAGCTGGTGCTGGAGCTGCTGCTCTCGGACATGCCCGAGACGAGCTACACGCGCCACAACGAGGTCGACGAGTGGGCGGTGAAGCTCGGCGTCGGCAAGCCGCGCTTCGAGGCGCGTGCGGCGGTGCAGGCCGACCTGTCGCACCCCGCGATCGCCGTGAACCTCGACGCCTGCATCCAGTGCACGCGCTGCCTGCGCGCCTGCCGTGACGAGCAGGTCAACGACGTGATCGGCCTCGCGTTCCGCGGCGACCACGCGAAGATCGTGTTCGACATGGACGACGCGATGGGCGGCTCGACCTGCGTCGCCTGCGGCGAGTGCGTGCAGGCTTGCCCGACCGGCGCACTGATGCCGGCGCGCGAGGTCGCGCTCGCGGTGCCCGACAAGCAGGTCGACTCCGTCTGCCCGTATTGCGGCGTCGGTTGCCAGCTGACCTACAACGTCAAGGACGACAAGATCCTGTTCGTCAACGGCCGCGACGGCCCGGC
>JBDTVC010000178.1:0-10148 GCA_040007475.1 Burkholderiales bacterium | reverse complement strand
CGCCCGAATACAACCGCTCGATCCCCGGCGTGCTGAAGAATGCAATCGACCACGCCTCGCGCCCGTACGGCCACAGTGCCTGGGCCGGCAAGCCCGCAGGCGTGATCGGCACCTCGGTCGGGCCGATTGGCACGGCGCTGGCGCAGCAGCACCTGCGCAACGTGCTCGGGTACCTCGACATGCCGACGCTGGGGCAGCCCGAAGGCTTCATCCACGCGAAGGAAGGCCTGTTCGACGACGGCGGCAACATCGGGCCGGCCAGCAAGCAGTTCCTCCAGGGTTGGATGGACACGTACATCGCCTGGGTCCGGCACCACGCGGGCTGACGCCGGCGCGTTGTCGCGAACGTGACCGGCCCGCGTCGCCGCGCCCCTTAGCCTTGGCGACACCACGAACTTCAGGGCTCGGGGCATGGACATCAAGGACAGGGTCGTCATCGTCACCGGCGCCGCATCGGGCATCGGCAAGGCACTCGCCGAACGCTTCGCGAAGGGCGGCGCACGCGCCGTCGTCGTCGCCGATCTCGATGGCGCGGGCGCAGAAGCGGTGGCGGCGGGCATCGGCGGGCTCGGCCTGAAGGTCGACGTCTCGAACGAAGCCGAGGTACAGCAACTCGTGCAGACCGCGACCGAGCGCTTCGGCCGCGTCGACGTGTTCTGCTCCAACGCCGGCATCATCGCGCGAGCCGACGAAGACGCGAGCAACGCGCAGTGGCAGCGCCACTGGGACGTGAACGTGATGGCCCACGTCTACGCGGCCCGCGCGGTGCTGCCGCAGATGCTCGAGCGCGGCGAAGGCTACCTGGTGCAGACCGCATCGGCGGCCGGCCTCCTGAGCCAGGTGAACGCCGCGCCGTACTCGGTCACCAAGCATGCGGCCGTCGGCTTTGCCGAGTGGCTCTCGATCGCGCACGGCGATCGCGGCATCCGCGTGTCCTGCCTGTGCCCGCAGGGCGTGCTGACACCGATGCTGATGGGCGAGGACGGCATGCAGCGCGCGCACAGCTTCCTCGGTGACGGTGCAGTGTCGCCCGAGCTGGTCGCCGAAGAGGTCGTGAAGGCGATGCACGAGGAGCGCTTCCTCGTGCTGCCGCACGCCGAGGTGCTGACCTTCATGCAGCGCAAGACGGCCGACTACGACCGCTGGCTCGGCGGCATGCGCCGGCTGCGCGCGAAGGTGATGGCGCTGGGCAGCCACTGAGGGGCGGCGCGCGTGACCGGCGTTATTTTCGCAGCGGCGGAATAAGCCGGGCACGGGGCTCGTCCACCCTCACGACAGGCGCCGTTCGCACCTGCATCCACCTTTCGGAGCCCCGCATGTTCAAGACCCTTTGCCTCGCCGCGTCCGCGGCCACGTTCATGGCCGGCTGCGCCAGCATGAATGCCGCGCCCGCGCCGGCGATGATGTCCGGTGGTGCCCTCGTCGCACCGAGCGGCATGACGCTGTACACCTTCGACCGCGATGCCGCGAACAGCGGCAAGAGCGCCTGCAACGGCCCGTGCGCCGCGTTGTGGCCGCCCCTGATGGCCACCGCGGCCGACCAGCCGACCGGCGCCTACACGCTGGTGACGCGCGACGACGGCACGCGCCAGTGGGCCTACAAGGGCAAGCCGGTCTATACCTACAAGCCCGACGCCAAGGCGGGGGACCGCACGGGTGACAACTTCAGGGACGTTTGGCACATCATCAAGGAATGACGCCGAACGACCAGCAGTTGCTGACCTGGGTGCCGCGCCTGCGCCGCTACGCGCGCGCGCTGGCCGGCAACCGCGCCGACGCCGACGACCTGGTGCAGGACACGCTGGAACGCGCGTGGACGCGCGCCGGTCTGTGGCGCGGCGTGGCCGACATGCGCGGCTGGCTGTTCAGCATCATGCACAACCTGCACGTCGACGGCGTGCGCCGGCCACGCGTCGCGACGCAGGCGATCGACGACGACACGCCCGAGGTCGCGGTCGCGCCGACGCAAGGGGAGCGGCTGGCCGTGCTCGATCTGCAGGCGGCGCTCGATCAGCTGCCGGTCGAGCAGAAGCAGATCGTGCTGCTCATCGCGCTCGAGGACATGAGCTATGCCGACGTGGCCGCCACGCTCGGCATCCCGATCGGCACAGTGATGTCACGCCTGTCGCGCGGCCGCGAGCGACTGCGCGCGCTGATGGACGGCCGCGCCGAGCCGGTGCGACTGAAGATCGTCAAATGAGACAGTCACCATGAACCCGATCACCGAAGCCGAGCTGCACGCTTTCGTGGACGGTCAGCTCACGCCGGAGCGTCATCGCGAGATCGACGCCCACCTCGCGCAGCGGCCCGAAGAGGCGCAGCGCGTTCAGACCTACCGCGAGCAGAAATACGCGCTGCGCGCACTGTTCGACCCCGTGCTCGACGAACCGGTGCCGCAACGCGTGCTGCGTGCCGCGCAGCCGCGTGCGCGATGGTCGGCGCAGCGCTGGGCGGCCGGCATCGCGATCGCGCTGATCAGCGGCGCGGCCGGCTGGACGCTGCACGGCGCATGGCGGCCCGCACCCTCAGAGTCGATGGCCGCGGCGCCGTTCGCGAAGCGTGCGGCGATCGCGCATGCGGTCTACACGCCGGAGCAGCGCCGCCCGGTCGAGGTCGACGCGGCCCACGAGGAGCAGCTCGTCACCTGGCTGTCCAAGCGCATGGGCGCGCCGATGAAGCCACCGCACCTGCAGGCGCTGGGTTACGAGCTCGAAGGCGGGCGCCTGCTGCCCGGCGGCCGGGGGCCGGTCGCGCAGTTCATGTACCGCGACACCACCGGCCAGCGGCTGACGCTCTACGTGTCGAACGAGGTCGGCGAGCTCTCGCCGGCCGCCAGCGGTGCGCGCGCTGGCAACGGCGAGACCGCGTTCCGCTTCACGCGTGAAGGCCGGCTCAATGTCTTCTACTGGGTCGAGGGCCGGTTCGGCTATGCGATCTCGGCGGACGCCGACAAGCCGGTGCTCGCCGATGTCTCGAACGAGGTCTACCGTCAGCTCGCGAAAGGCGCGACGGTCGACTAGAGCGGCAGGCTACAGTCCGCCGCATGGCTTATGAACTCCACTACTGGCCGACGATCCAGGGCCGCGGCGAATTCGTGCGGCTGGCGCTTGAGGCCGCCGGCGCGCCGTATGCCGACATGGCGCGCGGCGCCGACGATTCCGCGCGCGGCGAATCGGCCCTGCTGCGCCTGCTGCACGACGACGCGCAGCCGCACCCACCCTTCGCGCCGCCCTTCCTGAAGGACGGCCCCGTCGTCGTCGGGCAGACCGCCGCCATCCTGCTGTACCTCGCGCCGACGCTGAAGCTGGTGGCGCGCAGCGAGCAGGCACGCGTCTGGACACACCAGATCCAGCTGACGATTGCCGACATCGTGAGCGAAGCGCACGACACGCATCATCCGG
This sequence comes from Burkholderiales bacterium, assembly GCA_040007475.1. Lineage (GTDB taxonomy): Bacteria > Pseudomonadota > Gammaproteobacteria > Burkholderiales > Burkholderiaceae_C > LMDS01. The sequence goes on along the minus strand of JBDTVC010000178.1, from coordinate 6,747 downwards.
TCGGCACGGGCCTGTACTACGAAGACCAGAAGCCCGAGGCCTTGCGCAACGCCCAGGCGTTCTGCGCTGAGCGCATCCCGAAGTACCTGCACTGGTTCGAGCGCATCGTGGTGCGCAACCCGGCGGGGCCGCGGCATCTTGTCGGTGGCAGGCTGAGCTACGCCGACCTGTCGCTGTTCCAGCTCATCGAAGGCCTGCGCCATGCCTTCCCGAAGGCCACCGCAAAGGCCTTGGCCGACACGCCAGTCATCGTCGATCTGCACGACCGCATCGCCGCGTTGCCCAAGGTTGCTGCGTACCTGCGCAGCGAACGGCGCCTGCCGTTCAACGAGCAGGGCATCTTCCGCCGCTATCCCGAACTCGACCTCTAGCGAGGGCGCGCCAGCAGCGCCCGCTGCCTCAGGCGTAGGTGGCCCAGTCGGCGTACTGCGGTGCGTCGAGATGCGGCAGGTGGTTGAAGGTCTGGAGCGCGTGGCGCTTCGGGTTGAACGTGAACTCGGTGAGCGCGCTGTTACGGATGCGCAGGTTGATCTCGATCGACGCCAGCATCGGCGCGCCGAGCACGGCCGCGACCGCGGTGGCGATCGGGCCACCGCTGGAGACGAGCAGCACGTTGGCGCCGGGCGCACGGCGCACATGGTCCAGCACCGCCACGATGCCGGCGCAGAAGTCGGCGTGGCTGGGCATGCCTTCAGGTGCCGTGCGGCCTTCGATCCACGCCGTCAGGCCGTCGCGCAGCACGCGAAAGTGGTGGCGATAGGCCGCGGGCGAGTCGGCCGGCGGCAGCGGCGCAGGGTGCACCGCGCGCACGACCGCGCTGCTGTCGTACTCGTTCAGTGCCGGCCACACACTGACCTCGGGCAGGCTCCCGAAGCCTTGCTCGAGCGCGTGCAGCGACTGCGCCTGGCGTTGCAGCGTGCCGCGCATCACCGCGTCGAAGCGCAGGCCCTTGTCGCGCAGGTACTCGCCCAGCCGCGTGCACTGGCGGGCACCCAGCTCGCTCAACTGGTCATAGTTCGCGGCACCAAACGAGGCCTGGCCGTGGCGCACGAGATAGAGGGTTCCCATGCGGCGGAATTATCCGGGCGCGCCCGGCCCACGGGTGTCGCTGGCGCGACGCCCCCGCTGCTCTCGGCATCGCTACGATCGATGGTACGAACGGAGGAACAGGGCATGAGCGAACGACAGGTGTGCGTGGTCACGGGTTCGTCCTCGGGCATCGGCGCGGCCACGGTGCGGCGCTATGCGCGCGAGGGCTGGGATGTGGTCATCAACTTCTCGCGCGATGCCACTGCGGCCGACGCGGTGGCCACCGAGTGCCGCACGCTCGGCGCGCGCGTGCTGGTGGTGCGGGCCGATGTCGCGAAGGAGGCCGACTGTCGCCGCCTCGCCACCGAGGTCGGCGACGCGTTCGGGCGCTGCGACGTGCTCGTCAACAACGCCGGCACGACGAAGTTCGTGCCACTCAAGGAGCTCGACGGCCTGGAGGCCGAGGACTTCCACCGCATCTACGACGTCAACGTCATCGGCGCGTACCAGATGACGCGCGCGCTGCTGCCGCTGCTCAAGCTGAACACCGGCGCGGGCGTGGTGAACATCTCGTCGGTCGCGTCGATCATGGGCTTGGGCTCGTCGATCGCGTACATGGCCAGCAAGGGCGCGCTGAACGCGATGACGGTCGGGCTCGCCCGCGCACTCGGCCCCGAGGTGCGCGTGAACGCCATCGCGCCGGGCCTGGTCGAAACACCATGGCTGCAGTCGGGCCTCGGGCCCGAGCGCTATGCGCAGGCGGTGCAGGGCTACAAAGCCCGCGCGGCGCTCGACGCGGTGATCGCGCCGGAAGACGTGGCCGATGCCGCCTGGTGGCTCGGCGCCGGCGCGCGCAAGACGACCGGCGAGGTGCTGCTGCTCGACGCCGGCGTACGGATCACGCGGGGTTAGCCAGGCGCTCGCGGGCGCGCCCTCGCGTGGCGAGCATCAGCTGCTGGATCCAAAGTGACGAGTGGGTCGACGGCTCGACGCAGCGCTGCGGCTGATGCAGCAGGCCGATCGCCACGCGCCCCGTCCACCAGACCCGCCGGCCCGTGCCCGGAATCACGAACTCGCCGATGTGACCGGGCGGGATCGTCACCGGCGGCGACGATGCACTGTGGTCGATGGCGTGCTGAACGACTGCGACTTCGCTACGAGACTCGATGGACATGATCGACTCCTGAAGTGACGGGCCCATGATTGCGCGGCACGTGCCGTTTCACACCACCCCAGTGAGGGGGCGCACCACGAAAAGTGCCACTCAACTTAGGGGTGACCTCACCGACATCAAGGGCCCTGACCGGGTGCTTGACCGCCGCATCGGCGAAGCGCAGGATCGCGTCCGTCGGGCCTCTTCAGGCTGCAGACAGCGAGTCCCTCGTTCATGACACTCCGCCAAGGCGCCCCGCGCGCCATTCGGCCACTCACCGGCAGCTCTCGGCCACTGCCCTTCCCGCTCGTCGCTGCGCACGAACCGCGCCGACGGCGGCAGCACCTTCCCTGACGGCCTCGCGCCGCTCTCGCAGAACCTCGCGGTCTGCGCGCCGCGCATCTGCTCGCGCGCGTGATCGCGCGCCCCCAAGACTTCAAACAAGAGCGCAGCCGAGGGCAGCATGCCGTCGGCCGTCTGGAAGCGACCCCACCAGTCGAGCTGCGTCTGGCGCTTGCGCTCGGCGCCGGGGCGCAGCGTCGCGTAGCCACCGGGCACCTGCGAGGCCGCCGGCGCGGGACCGGCCGGGGTGCCCGCGCGCACATGCTCGGCCACCGTCGATTCGCTCGCGAGGAGTTGTTCGAGCGCATGCGAGCGCAGTGAGCCGCACGCCCCCGCGGTGTGGTCGACCCAGCTGTCGACGGCGTTGAGCCAGTCGCCCACGTTCTCCTTCGCGACACCGGGCAGCTTGAGCTCGCCGAGGAAGGCGGCCCAGTTCGCGGTGCCGAGCGCCTTCAGCAGCGTCTCGTCGAGCTGCACGGCGGGCGCGTCGTCGAACACCTTGGCGAGCGCATCGCGCAACACATTGCCGTCACGCACGATGCGCTCGATGCCCTTCTTGTTGACCTTGCGCGTGGCAGTGACGACGTTGACAGTGTTCGACAACAGCCCCTGCAGGTCGCGCAGGTTGTCCTCGGTGTGGTCGGCGAAGTGCAGCGCCGCGAGAAGGCCCTTCAGGTAGTCGTCCCAGCCCTGGCCGAGCCGCCTGGCGGCGGCGAGGTGCAGGCTGCGGCACTGGCGGTCGTGCGTCTGCAGCCGCTCGCGCACCTTGGTCAGGTCGCGGTCGACCTGCAGGATCGCCAGCGGCAGGCTGCTCCGCGCCAGCGTCTTGCCGCGGTGGCGGATCACGCCGCCGGGCGGGCGCACGCTGCCGCTCAGCAGGCCGGCGAGCTGCACCTTCTCCTTCTCGAGCGTGCGCAGCTGCGCCATCTCGGACGCGAGCGCCTCGGGGTACAGCATGGCCAGGGCTTCGGCGCTCGGCTCGCCGGCGTCGCCGTAGGCCGCGTCGGCGTCACCGAGGTGGCGTGTGATCGAGCGCCCGAAGTACACGCCGCGGTACCGGCTCTTGAAGAACTCGCGATCGAACTGCCGGCCCAGTGCCCCCAGCGCATCGTCGTGCGGTTGCGCCTCCGCGGGCGCATCGCCGAGCAGCCGCGCGGTCACGGCCTCGCGCAGCGCCTGGGGCTGCTCGAACAGCGCCCACGCCGCGCGGTCGTCGATCGGTGCCGTGATGTAGTGGCGCTTCGCGTTGGCTTCGCGCTCGTGGTTGAGCGGGTGGCTCGACCACATCTGCGGTGGCTGCGCGAGCTCGGCCTTGAAGACGCGGTGGGTCGCGGCGCTGCTGCCCTCGTGCGAGGGCACGCGCCCGTAGACCGGGTCGCCGAGCAGCTGCCCCATGTGCGCGACGACCTGGGTCTGGATCTCGAACAGGTCGCGCGTGAGCCGGCCCTTGGCCTTCTCGCTCATCACGAACCCAACCGCGCGGCCCCAGGCGTCGTCGGCGGCCTCGAGCTTGTAGAGCGCGTGGATCAGGGCATCGCTGCCGGGCAGCGAGACCGCGACCAGGTCGGCATTGAGCTCCATCTCGCGCGACAGCGCGCGCTGCATCAGCAGCACGAGCTGGAACACGGTGTCGACCAGCGAGCGCGCGGCGACACGAACACCTTGTGCGGACGCGGTGCGCCGGCCTTGTCAGCAAGGCGCTGCAGGAAGCGGAACAGCTCGGGCTGCTCGGCGGAGGTGATCTCGATGCTGTCGTCGCCGCCGCCGTGCTTCACGAACAGCACCGCCTTCAGCATGAACACGCCGAGGAACGCGGCGCACGCACCGACGATCCAGCCCCAGAACGCATCCTTGGTACCGGACCCGGCGCCGAACGTGAGCCGGTACGCCGTCAGCGCGAACCAGGCGGCGAGCGCGAAGTACAGCACCGTGAACAGCGTGAGGCCGGCCATCGCGAGCCACGCGCGCAGCTTGTAGGCGGTGGTCGGCTTCGCGAGCCTGGCGATCAACGGGCTGGTCGGCGCCGGAGGTGTGGCGGGCATCGATCTCTCTCCCCTGGGTCTTTTGGCAAGAGTGTCGCAAGGCCGCGCGCAGGGCCCACGCGCGGTGTCGCGCGGGGCCCACGACAAACAAGGGGGGATCGTGAAAAAGATGGCGTGAAAAGTTTGATCCAGAATCCGTTCCTCCAGCCCACGAGCCCGCGCCGATGACCTCGCTCCCCTCACCTGCCCTGTCGATGCCCGCGCTGCGCGGCGCGCCGCGATGCGTCTGGAACGCCGGCGCCACGCTGGGTGAAGGCACCTGCTGGTCGCCGCGAACGCAGTCGCTGTGGTGGGTCGACATCCTGGAGCGCCGGCTGTACCGCTGGCGCCTTGCGGACGGCACGCGCAGCGAGTGGGCCTTCGACGAGGAGATCTCCGCGGTCGCCGAGCGCGCCGATGCACCGGGCCTGATCGTGACACTGCGCCACGGCTTCGCGCTGTTCGACCCGGACACCCCCGGCGCCGTGCCGCAGGTCCTGCATCGACCCGACGCGGAACCGGCGGGCAACCGCTTCAACGATGGCAAGTGCGATGGCCAGGGCCGCTTCTGGGGCGGCACGATGGATTTCGCGTGCGAGGCCCCGACCGGCGCGCTCTACCGCTACGACGCCGACGGCCGCTGCACGCGCCACGCGATGGGGTACGCGGTGACGAACGGCCCGACCTGGTCGAGCGACCAGCGCACGATGTACTTCAACGACACGGTCAACGGCCGGGTCAATGCATTCGATGTCGACCCCGCGAGCGGCGTGCTGTCGAACCCGCGCGAGTGGCTGCGTTTCGCGCGCGGCGACGGCCTGCCCGACGGCATGACGACCGATGCCGCCGGCCGCCTCTGGATTGCCCACTGGGGCGGCGCGTGCGTGAGCTGCCACGACCCGGTCAGCGCGGTCGAACTCGGGCGCATCGCGCTGCCGACGGCGCACATCACGAACTGCGCGTTCGGCGGGCCGGCGCTGCGCACGCTGTTCATCACGAGCGCGCGCTCCGGGCTGTCGCCGCAGCAACTGGCCGAGCAGCCGCTGGCCGGCGGCCTGTTCGCAGTCGAGATCGGGGAGCCCGGCGTGCCGGCGAACATGTTCGCCGGCTGATCCCGGGGCAGCCTAGATCGTGTCGAAGCCCGACTCGAGCACTTCGCTCAGGTCGTCGCGCGTTTCCTTCAGCTGCACCAGCGTGGCCTGCTGCGCCGCAAGCGGGTCGCGGTTCAGCAGCGCGGTCAGGATCGCCTTGTGTCGGGGCAGCGACAGTGCGTGCGTGTTGGGGTGCAGGCTGCTGAGCTTGATCGACTCGCGCAGCGCGAGCGACAGCATGTTGCCGATGTAGGCGAGCAGGTCGTTGTGCGTGGCCTCCGCAATGCGGCGGTGGAACGCCAGGTCGGGCTCGAGGATGTCGTCGGCAGTGCGCGCCGCCTCCATCCCGGCATAGGCGTCGGCAATGCCCTTCAGTTCGGCTGCGCTCGCGACCTTGGCGGCCAGCGCGGCCGCAGCCGGCTCGAACACGCGGCGCACCGTCAACAGCGTCTCGACGAACATCGGCGGCGGCTGGGTCTGGATCAGCCAGTACAGCACGTCGGGGTCGAGCAGGTGCCACTCGCTGCGCGGCCGCACCGTGGCGCCGGCACGCTGGCGCGACAGCACCAGCCCCTTGGCCACGAGCACGCGCGTGGCTTCGCGCAGCACCGGGCGGCTGACCTCGTAGTCGGCCAGCAGCGTGGCCTCGGCCGGCAGCCGATCCCCCGGCTTGAACTCGCCGGCCACGATGCGCATGCCGAGGTCGCGCACGATGCGCGCGTGCATGCTCTTGCGCTCCGGCGGTTGCCGGTAGTCGCGGTGGCCGTGGGCCGCGGTCATGATTTGCTCTTGTTGTAGACGTCGACGAACACCGCGGCCAGCAAGACCAGGCCCTTGATGACCTGCTGATAGTCGATGCCGATGCCGAGGATCGACATGCCGTTGTTCATCACGCCCATCACGAACGCTCCGATCACCGCACCCAGCACCTTGCCGACGCCGCCCGACGCCGACGCGCCGCCGATGAAGCAGGCGGCGATCACGTCGAGCTCGAAGCCCAGGCCCGCCTTGGGCGTGGCGGTGTTCAGCCGCGCCGCGAACACGAGCCCGGCCACGGCCGCGAGCACGCCCATGTTGACGAAGGTGTAGAACGACAGCCACTGCGTCTTCA
>JBDTVC010000177.1:0-10411 GCA_040007475.1 Burkholderiales bacterium | reverse complement strand
CTCGTGTCACCCATCCGCTCGGACTAATCTGTCACCCATCCGCCCGGGCTGTACCAGAAAGACGCCTAACCCTTCCATCGAGCGGACTCGCACCGGCATGGCGCTTCAGGCCCTCATTTCATTCTGGGCCATACGCGCCCTGCCGGCGCGATCCGCTCATGTCAAACGTTAGCCATCACACCAGACTACATGCGCTACTTCGAGAATCACGAAGCCATTTATGCCCGCCGCTTGAGAGCCGGGGCGGACGGTTGGGATGATGGTGCGTATGACGATTTCGCGCTACGCGAGGTGGTCTTGTCGTGGCTTGCAACATCAAGTGCGGCAAAGCCGGGCGCCAAGATACTTGAACTGGGTTGCGGTACTGGCGCGCTGAGTTGCATGCTTGCAAAGCAAGGTTTCCAAGTAACAGGTGTCGATATCTCTTCCTCCGCGATTTCCTTCGCACGCTCGATAGCTTCCAAACGTGCTTTAGGCGTTGCGTTTACGGTTGCCGACGTTTGCGCACTCGAATTCACGGACGCAGGCTTCGACCTGGTCATTGATTCACACCTTTTGCATTGCATCGCACTCCCGCTAGAGCGCAGACAGCTTCTCTCGCGCATCTCGAGATTGTTGGCATCGGATGGAGAGTTCTGGACCGAGACAATGGCACTTCAAGAAGGTTTCCAAGAGTCGCCGGGAAGGCGCATAGATCGCGCCGGAACGGTTTGGACGACCGTCGAAAGCCCGAACCTTTGCAGCGACGCCGTCATGGAAGGCGGTAGTTGGTGGATACCCATGCGCTACATTTCGCCAACCGCAGAAGCGCTACTCGAAGAATTCGCTGCAGCCGGTCTCAAGCCCATCGAGTGGAGCCTCGTGCCGTCTTCCGTGCCTGGCGAGATGGCCGATTTCAGGACCCGGCTCGCCCGCTGCGCCCTGTGATGGCTAACCCTTCCATCGAGCGGACTCGCTCCGGCAGCGCAGGCTTGGCCTTCATTTCATTCTGGGCCAAGCCTGCGCCGCCTCCGCGAGCCGCTCATGTCAAACGTTAGGCATCGCAACCAGGCCGTCGCGGAGATCCCCATGAACGACGCACTTGAGCGCATCGCCAGAGAAGTCAGCCTCGCTTCACCTTCGAACGAGCGCCTTCGCCTGGAGTTCGGCTACGCCTGCGCTCAGCGAGTCAAGCACCTGTTGGAAGAACCTGCTGTCGTCGAGTGCCTTCAAGCACTTGAGCAATACCTCAACGGAACAGCCGACCACACAACGTTCGCTCGCTTTGTCGCGGAGGCCGCTCGTCTGGCCAATCAGCACCAAGGCTCCAAGTCCATCGATGGCTGCGGGCACGCAGCAGTCTCGGCTACCTACGCAGTAGCCAATGCGTTGGCAGGCAAAGCGCTTCAGGCAGCAGAGTACGCGGCGTATTCAGCGGTCTATGGGCAAGGCGGGTACGGCGCTGTCGCAGAACGCGAGTCTTTCGAGCCGGAGTTCTCATGGCAAGCCAACTTCTTGGCCTCCCTTGCACGTCAGCGCGCAGCGGCGTGAGAGCGATGCCTAACCATTCCTTCAAGCGGACGTGCCTACGGCCCGCCGCTTAAGTCAAACGTTGAACTAAGCCGCTACCGCGTCGAGCATGCGTTGTCGAAGTGGCGTCATCACCTGCTCCTCAATCGAAGCGCGGGCACATGCCCGCATCGATCAAGGTACGGCGAGTTGCGAAGCCAAGTCCTTCGAGTTGCTGCCGCCGCGGTAGCGGCTTAGTTCAACAACGGATGGGCGTCGTCCTCGTTGACCCGAACTGGCGCCCTGTCGAGCCGACGCGGTCACAGTGCGGGTGAATTGCTCCGGAGACATCAAGGTCGAGTTGGCAGCGGCGCTACATGGAGCTCGCTGGCTCGACGACGTTCTCCTACACGTGAGAAGCGTGAGGCTATGACACAGCCTTTGCCGGCGGCGTCGTCACCACTTGCCCGTCCTTCACCGGAAGCGTCGGTCCTGGCTTGAAGGGCGTCTGCACGATGCCGTCCTTGCCCTCAAGGCGGTACGTGACGTTGTAGCCCACCACTTTCTGCGACTTTTCGTTCAACGTCTTGCAGCGGTGCTCCGAGGTGGTGACGACATCTTTCTGCTGCATGCTCTTCTGCACCTGGTTGCCTGCATAGCCTCCTGCAGCGGCTCCGGCAACGGTTGCCAGTGTCTTGCCCGTGCCGCCGCCGACTGCGCTGCCCAACAGGCCCCCTGCCAGTCCGCCCACGACCGTGCCAGCAATCCGGCGCTCATCCTTCACGGGCGCCTGATGTTGCACCTGCACGTCCTCGCAATGCTCGCGCGGTGTCACCACCGTCTCCGTCACCTCCTTCACCGCGATAACCTCTGCAAACTTTGGCTTCGTCAGCGTCCTGTAGCCCGTGACCGCACTGGCGCCAAGCACCACCATGGTCAGGCCACCGACTGCAAGTCCTTTGATCATTGATTTGTCCACGAGCAGTTCTCCTTTTTTCAGAAATCCGATTTGCCTCGCCATTGTCAATTCGTGATGAGCACGTTGACCGTAGCAACAACCGCGGAGTCGAAGGTCGACGTGGCCACGAGCGTGATGGGAATGGAGCCGGACAGGGGAAACGCTGCATACGTGTCGACGGCGATGCGAGATGAGCTCTCCGCAGTCAGCGTCACGTCGGCGCCCGCGTAGTGGACGGTCGTTCCGCTGCCACTGACAGCGGTACCGGCGACGTACAGGGTCCAATAAACCGGTTCGCTCGCGTCAAGTTCGATCGACTGCCCGGCCCTCACGTAGACTGGGGGCGAACTTCCTTGTCCATAGGTGCCGCCAGTCGGCTGGCCAGCAATCACGACGGTGACGTCGAAAGTGCCGGAGTCGCTGCCTCCTCCGCCGCAGGCGGACAAGGTCAGCGCAAGGGCGAGCAGCGCTACGGCTCCTGCGGATCGCAGCGTGCGGCTCCTGCCGAAGGAGTGCTTGAAGGTTGCGAGTTCCATGGCGGCGGGTCCGATCATTGCTGTACGTGTTGAACGGTTTTGCGGGGGTGGCCGCCTACTCTCAAAAAGTAACAGACCCGGACGTTGTCGCAGCCAAGCACCGAAATCTCAGCCGAACGGCGGCTTCGGTGTCACCACTTGGGGGGCGACGAAGCTCCGCTGTGGTCGAGGTCGTAAGTTCATCACCCTGAGAATCGGCCGTTAGGTTTGCGCCGGGTCGTGTGGCTGCTATCGGCGTTGACCGCGAACAGTAGGACTCGGCCATTTGCGGGTGCTCCCGTGGCGCCGGCATGGGCGCTCGGGTCGCACGGTCGCCGAGCAGCCGACGTTGAAGGATTCGGCAGCCAAGCCATCGCAACTCGGCTGCTGCGCCGCAAGTACATCGCGCAAAGCTACTTCGCGCCTCGTGCGCTCGAGCGGCTTGGTCGATTCCGCAAGTTTCAGGTCGACGACGAACTCCGGCCGGCTTCAGGCTCATGAAACGCATAGCCGCAGTCGATCTTCTTCGCGCGGTACATCGCGGCGTCGGCGCACTGGATCAACGCTTCTCCGTTGATGCCGCCGTCCGGGTAGAGGGCTATGCCAATGCTCGGCCTCACGGTCAATTGCTGCTCTCCCACGCGAATGGGCCGTGAGAGGTTCTCGATCACGGCGGCGGCAATCCGCTTGACGTTGTCTGAACCTTGTGGATTCATCACCAGGTAGAGGAACTCGTCGCCGCCATTGCGGCATACGGTGTCCTCGTCCCGCGCGTCCAGTGCCAGCCGCTTCGCAATCTCGGTCAACACGATATCGCCCGCGGCATGCCCGTGAACATCGTTCACGTTCTTGAAGTGGTCAAGATCGAGAAACATCACGGCCACCGTCCAGTCGTGGCGTTCGGCAAGCGCGAGGGCGTGCGCGAGCCGATCGTCGAAGAGCGCTCGGTTGGGCAGGCCCGTTGCGTGGTCGTGCAATGCCCTGAGATTGGCCTGCTCCTCGCTCGCCAGCGCGGACGCGAGCGCCGCGGTTGTTTCCGCCAATGCAGTTCTCGAACTGGCCAGCGCATCTTCGACCACCTTCAGCTCGTCGATCCCCTGCGCCAGAGTCTTCGTTACGCTATCCAGATCCTCGGCGCATTCCTGCACCGTGGTCTCGACCGCCTCGTTGTGATCAAGGGTTTGTCTGGCCGGGAGCGTTGTCGCGCCTGCTGCGATCGTTCTCTTAGTGCCTTGATTCGCTTGCGTCAAATCCTCGGCGCAGGCCTCGACCTTGGCCTTGACGTCATGACTCTGTTGGAGCGCCTGCTCCAGCGCGACGGGCGAAATCGGTGCAACCGATATGTCGGCTGTTGCCAGGGGGAGGGAGTTCGGTTGAATCATCATTGCCTGCGGTCGAAGTGTTGCCGAAGCCCCGTCAACAGACATTCGAGCGTCACGAGATCAATCGGCTTCGTGAGGCGGTCGTCAAACCCGCCCGGCGAACTTTTGCGTTGCAGCAGAGCGGCTCAGTTCTTGGGAATTTCCTCTGCCAGCCCCTTGGAGAGAGCAGCCCCCGCGGCGTTGCTCATCTCGACTGGCAACACCGCCCCGTTCTCGAACATGAGTTGCACACGCACCTTGCCATCGGTCTCCGAAGACACTGCACCTGCCGCGAGGCAGTCCAGTGCCGGCGCTGCGGCGCCGGGTGACCGTTCGGTCTTGTCCAGCAGCGCAATGGCAACCGCAGGTGCAAGGTCCGTGGCGATGGCCACGTTGGTCGCTGACTTCTTGGCCCGTTTGCTGGCAGCGGACTTCGAGCGAACGTTCTTGCCATCGGGTGCCGCCTTCTTGCGCCGCTTCGATGGAGACAGCGCAGCACGAGCAGAGGTTGTCATGATTCGCGTTCCCGGATTGGAGGCTCAGTCATCGCCGCGCCCCTTCTTCGGCTTCTTGTCCTTCTTCTCTTTGTGTCCGCGGCGTTCGTCCGTGTCGCGCGCTTCGTACCGCTCGCGAACCCAGCGTTCCTGCACGAAGTACACCGGTTGCCCGCAGGCACTGTATTCCGCGCAGTGCTTCGCCCAATGCTTCTGGTGTCCCGGGGGGACGTACAGGTATACCGGCTCCTGGCGGACGACCACGGGGGCCGGCGCGATGATGATCGGTCTGGCGTACACCAGCGGAGGTGGAGGCACATTGCCGATGTCGATGCGGCCGTAGACCCCGGGCTGGTTGATTCCAATGGACACACCCACGGATGTTTGGGCTGCGGCCGAAGTGGCAGCAAACAGGGTCAGTGCGATGGTGGCGGTCGTATTCATGAATCTTCTCACGGGAAGGTAAAGCTCAGCGGGGGCACGGTTGCGGCTACGTCGACAGGCACTGCCTTGACGACCCCTGCCGATGTCGCCTCGATCGTGTACTTGCCGGCGACGGCGGCGTCGGGCGTGAATACCAATGCGGCGGGACTCGTCACGTAGGCGGTTCTGACGGGCGCCTGAATCGGAAGCGACGCCGCGAACGTGCCGGTGATGGCATCGACGGGCGCCCATGACGACTCGATCGTGGGGCCGCCAGTGAGAGCTTGAAGGGCACGCACCGTGGCGGTGGCTGGGGCGACGGTCCCCGTGACCGCCCGCGGTGCCGACGCCGCCGTCGGCGGAGCGATCGCGAATGCGCTGCCGTTGACGTAGGTATACGCCGTCGAGATCACCGGCACGCCGGTCATGACTGCCGTCACGTGGCCGGCCGAAGTCACCACGAGGTCGTAAGTTCCGACCGGAACTGGGTACAGCACGAACTGGCCGCTCGCATCGGGCGGCGTGGCCTTCACCGGAACCCCATTGCTTTGCAGCGACACGTTGGTGGTGCTGCCAGCGATCGATGCATCGACGTAGCCGACGACGCGCATCCCCGCATCCGACAGCCTGGGGATCACACTGATCACTGGTTTGAGGTTGTACTGCCCCGAGTTGCCACGCTTGACGATCGATTTGCATGCGTCGAAGTCGAGCACGAAGTCGGCGACTTGATCGCTCGCGACATCGATGTCGGTGTTCAGCTTGATGCCGCTCTGCTGCGCGCTCGGCGTCGTCAGTGCGGTCTCGGCAGCACCGGTCGGGACGACAGAATTCGCCAACGGCGTCGCTCCACCGTTGGCGGCGAGCACGAGCCTCAACTGGGTGTACTTGCCCGCGGGCAGCGAGGTCTGCCCAAGATCCAAGAGGACGCCGTTCGAGAGCGTCAGCAGGTCGATGCGCTTCGCCGGGTTGATGACGATCTCGGACCAGCCCGCATCGCCGTCGGCGGCATCGACGCTTTGATTGACGCGCACTCGTTCGATCGTGATATTGACCGCGTCATAGCCGCAAGACGGCGCATCGGTGATCGCCAGACGAAGTGTTCCAGGTGAGGAACCGGTGCCGCCTATTCCACCGCCACCCCCGCCGCCACAACTTGCCAGCGTGACAGAGGCGGCGATTGCGAACGCAGAGCTCAAGCGCACGATGTTCATGGTCATCCCCTTGAAGTTTGGGCGCCATCGAGGCGCTCTTCCATGTAATAGATGCCCAGCCCGACTCGCGCCTTGGGAACGTCGGTGTCCTCGGGACCCGCGTCGTCGTGTTCGGCGAGCCAGCGATCCAGCTCCTCGAGAAGCGACTGCGCATGCGTCGCGCTGAGTTCACGAAACGCAGGCAAGTGTTCGAGCGCGATGCTTCGGTAGGAGACCTTGCGCTGGAAACGAGGGTCCGTCGCGCCGTGCTGCAGGTTGTGATCGATCGTGTCGATCAGCCCGGCGACGTCGGTGCCGAGAATGTCCAGTTTTTCGGCCTCGCCCCGCTGCGGAACGTACGCGCGCGCCACCGGTGCCAGCCGGCCGTCGGCTCGCTCAACGACCGCGCCAACCCTGAGCAGTTCGTCGAGCACCGCGCGGGCAGGAACGTCCCCGCTGTGACGCCGCACGAGCGCGGCGAAGCCAAAATCGCCATCGATTTCCAGCGCGCGCGGCTGTTTGTTGCGGTTCAGAAAATCCGGGTCGCGTATCCACCCGGTGAGCACGCGGGCCGCACGGTTGTAGTGCCGCTCGGGCACGTCGCGGGAGTCGTCGCTCAAACCAACAAGGCGTTGCACGTCCTTGCGGGTCAGGCCGGTCAGGATAGACGCGCGCGAGATCGAGGGCTTCTTGCCCGGGATTGCGAAGTCGTTCATCGCAACGTCCAGGTAGGCACGCTTTGCCAGTTCCTCAAAGGCGCTGAAAGGCAGCGAATGTCGAAGAAGCAAGCGCATCAGGGGACGCAGAAGCTTCATCAATGCGAAGTTGAGCGCCTTGTTCGGTTGAGTTCCGATGTCCATTTATGGGATGTTTATCCCAAATATTGATCTCGTCAATGCTTCGATGACAGGCACTCGTGCATGGCCGGCGGCGGTTCGCCGGGAGAGCCGATGCCGCACGCCCTTTCCACGGTCCGCGCAAGCGGAGCCCAAAAGGTCGAACTCGGCGGTCACGCCAGCGCGTACGAGTTCGCGCTCTGCGGCCCCCGCTAACGCGAGCTGGACGGCATGCGGCAGGGCACTGAATGTGCCCTTCAACAGCGCGTTCTCCTGCGACAGGAGCGACAGGACCGAGGACATCAAGGTTTGGATGTCGTTGTTTGCCGTGACGCTCTGCTGCTCGATGCGGGTCCTGGCCACGATCTCCGCCGTCAATCGGCCGCTTGCCGCGACCTGTTGTGCGAGTTCCGTATCGCCGGCCATCGGCAAGAGGATGGACTGCCAATCCGCCAAGTGCGCGACAAGTGCGTGCGCAAATGCCTCGAATGCGCTCCGCCGCTCTTCGCCGTCTGCCAGTGCCACGTGCGTCAAGAGCATGGACAGAAGCGCCTGCTGATCACGCAGCACGATCCGGAGTTCGGACACCATGGTTCTTCTCCTGCACTGAAGGCGCTTGATGCATTGAATTGTCGTTGGGAAAGATGTCCCAATGCGTAGGACAACAGGCTGAAAGCTTCAGAGCGCGAGGCGGTACCGAACGGGTGACCAGCGGTTCGTGCAACCCTTGCCCTCTTGGGCGCTCAGGAGAGCCTCGTTCACGGCGTCATTCGGGCGAAGCGTTCACTTTGCCTCTCCATGCTGGAACTTCGCCCCTTTGCGCATCGTCAGCGCCGAATCGGCGCCATCGCTGGCCAGCGTTTCGAGGATCGGGCATTCCGGTCGGTCGTCGCCATGGCAGCAGTGCACCAAGTGTTCGAGCGTCGCCTTCATCGCGAGCAATTCCTGCGCCTTCTGGTCCAATTCCTGGATGTGAGCTTGAGCCAATGCCTTCACCTGGCGGCTCGGCCGCTTGCGGTTGTGCCAAAGGCCAACGAGTTCCCCGATCTCGGCGATCGAGAAGCCCAGGTCACGCGCGTGGCGGACGAATCTCAGGGTGTGCACGTCGGCGTCACCGTACTGCCGGTAGCCCGCATCGGTTCGGGCGGCTGTCGGAATGAGGCCCAACCTCCTCATAGTGGCGAATCATCTTCGCCGACACGCCTGAGGCCTTGGCTGCTTCGCCGATGTTCATGATTGATCCATCCCTTTGTCTCGCGTCGCAGAGTTCCCCACGATGGCAAGGTCAAGATTGAGAGCCTAGTACCTGTGTCCGTTGATGGGTCTTCGGGGAAGACGGCTTGACCTTCCCGCGGTGGAAAGGTCGAAAGTGCACTCATCCCAAACCCGAGCCAACCAAGGACCCACAAATGAAGGCCTTCGAAGTACAAGACATGACCTGCGGCCACTGCATCAGCACCATCACCAAGGCTGTGAAGGCGCTGGACCCTGCCGCCAAGGTCCAGATCGACCTGGCAACTCACCGCGTCGAGATCGAATCCAGCGACATCTATGCTGCGCACTGGGGCGAGCTAATCAGGGACGCCGGATACACACCGGTCGCAATCGAGGATGGAGCCCGATCTGCGATGACAAGTGCTGCGCCGGTACGCAGCGGATGCTGCTGCGGCTGAGTGCTTCTGTCCGCAGGCGCTGGCTTCGGCAACCTTGGGGTTCGCTGCCGCACAGACGCTTCGGACTTTCGAGTCCACAAGGAAGACTGGCTTGGACCAGCGATCCGAGGTTCGGTCGCTGTGCCGATACGAAATTCGCAGGTCTCGCTTGCAGCGCGATGACTTCAATCCTCATGCCAACAACAGGAGATTCCACATGCTGTCACTTCGCACGCTTGCCATCGCGGCTGCCACCACCTCTTTCGGCCTGGTCGGATGCGCCCAGACGCCCGTCGATCACGACGCACACCATCCCGATGCCGCGCACGCTGCAGGCATGACCATGCCGATGGGCGGTCCCGGTATGCCAATGGCTCGCATGGACGAGCAGATGAAGACCATGCAGGGGATGCACGACAGGATGATGCAGGCGAAGACGCCTGAACAACGAAGCGCGCTGATGTCGGAGCATATGAAGGTCATGCAGGACAGCATGGCCATGATGGGAGGCATGGGCCCCATGGACGGGATGAAAGACAAGCCCGCCATGGGAGCTGAGAAGGACGGCGTGCCCGGCATGCAGGGTACGCAGGGCAAGGGATCGATGGATGGCGACATGGGCATGCACCATCAGATGATGGAAAAGCGCATGCAGATGATGCAGTCCATCATGCAAATGATGATGGACCGCACGGCCCCCGCTGCGGCCAAACCCTGAAGGGCGACGCAATGAACGCCCCCACAGGTTCGATGGCTCACGCCGGCGCGGCATACGGCTTCTTTTGCACGCTCACAGGCCTGAGTTTTCAGGACGCAGTCGCGCGGGTCATCGACGCGCTCAAGGTCGAGGGGTTCGGCGTTCTGACGGACATCGATGTGCAGGCGACGATGAAAGCCAAGCTGAACATCGATGTGCCTTCGTACCGCATCCTTGGCGCCTGCAACCCGCTGCTGGCCCATCGGGCTCTGACCGCTCAGCCTGACATCGGGCTGCTCTTGCCGTGCAACGTCATCGTGCGCGAAGAAGCCGATGGCGGCCAGACAGTGGGGTTCATGGACCCGGTGGCCGTGATGCAGATGACCGACGACCCGGAGGTCGCCCAAGTGGCCGCAGAGGTCCGTGCGCGTCTTGATCGCGTTCGTGCGGCGTTGACGGCTTCCGCCAAGACCTGAGCTTCGCGTCGATCCGCTCGATCGGGAACCAACCCCCAAGGCCACCCGTTGGGACTGCCAAGCGATGCTTCGCATCGGCCAGCCCGTTACAGAAGGATGAATCCATGAACATGCCTGTAGAACACCGGCCCAAGGTGACGCCTCCAAGATCGGGTGACCACCAAGATACGCCCGAGGCGGAGGCCGCGCTCAAGGACCCGGTCTGCGGCATGGCCGTGACGGCGGCGTCCACACACCATCTGCAGCAAGAAGGCAGGCCGTACTACTTCTGCAGTGCCCGCTGTCAAATGAAGTTCGCGGCCGATCCGTCGGCCTACA
>JBDTVC010000176.1:0-10511 GCA_040007475.1 Burkholderiales bacterium | reverse complement strand
CGCCCAGTGGCTCACCAAGTGAGCCTGTCACTACTCAACGCGAACAGAGCCAAGAGTAAGCGGCGGTCGCATCGCTCTCACGGGGCTCGCGTCGCAACGGGTGCGAGCGGGCCCCGACTCACATGCGGCATCCGCTGACACTGGCGACAGCGGTCGCGTACCAGCGATCCGCAGAGCGACGAAGCCCGCGCCGCGTTGACCCAGGCCTGGCGCTTGCGCGGCTGAGCGGGATCGGGCTCACGCCGCGCCGGAACTCAGCGTCACGACGCCGCACGGCGTCGTCAGCACAGCCGTCAGAGGCACCGACCCGGCGCCGGATACATCACCCGGCAACAGGCTCGTCAAGGTCGGCGCGGCCACGGTGAACGCGTCGAGACGAACACCGCTCGGCGGCAGGCTGTCGGTCGGATGAGCGTCGCCCCACTGGATCAGCGCGGGGCCGGCGCCGGCCAGCGGGCGCCGGCCGTCCGCGCGCAACGTGATGCGCCAGCGCAGCGTGCCGCGCTCGGCCTGCATCGGGTCGCCGCAATCGACACCGGCCGCCAGCATCGCCCCTCGCGCGGCAGCGATGTCGGCACAGCGTGCCACCCAGTGCACGAGTTGCGGCCCGCGCTTCAGGCGTTGCCGCATGGCGGCGTCGTCCAGATCGAACCAGCGCGCCTGCGCGGGCGCGGGCAACGCGGGGTCGACGGCGATGATCTCGAGGTAGCTGCGCACAAACGCGGGCGACGACACATTGAACACGCGGTTGTGCGTGCCCATGAACACGTGCTGACCGCCCGCCGTGGGCGCGATGCCCAGCCGCTGCTCGCACCACGCGACGCCTTCGGCCAGCGATGCGGCGGCGACCACGAGGTGATCGAGTTCGAGCCGCATCGCCATGGTGCTCACAGCCGAACGCTTCCCTCGACACAGCTGACCGAGTGCCCGCCGATCCAGATGTCGGCGCCGATCTGCTCGACATGCACGCGCCCCGCGCGGCCCAGCGCCGTGCCCTGGCTCGCCACGTAGCGCGCGGGCGCGAGGCCGGCGCCGATCAGCCACTGCGCGAGGCCGGCGTTCAGGCTGCCGGTCACCGGATCCTCGTAGCCGGCGTCGTCGGTCGGGATCAGGGCGCGCACCTCGAATTGCGCGTCGCCGTCGGCCCACGGCGCCACGATGCCGACCGAGAGGCCGCGCATCGCGGCGTAGTCGGGCCGAACCGCGAGCAGTTCGTCGCGCGAGGCCAGCATCACCGCCACCCAATCCGGGCCGTTGACCACCCACTGCGACGCACGGATCGCCTCCGGCGTGACGCGCAGACCGCGCGCGATCCTGTCGAGAACCGCCGGCTCCACCGGCCCGCTGCGCCGCAGCGGCGGCGCGGCGAACGCGAGCCGCTCGCCGTCGCGGCGGATGCGCACCAGGCCGAGTTCGCACTCCTGCACCACCTCGGCACCGCGCGGCACGCCACCGGCGGCGAGCCAGGCGTGGCAGCTGCCGAGCGTCGGGTGGCCGGCGAACGGCAGCTCGCGCTGCGGCGTGAAGATGCGGACCCGGTAGTCGGCTCCTGCGTCGCGCGGCGGCAGCAGGAAGGTCGTCTCGCTCAGGTTCGTCCAGCGCGCGAAGCGGCTCATCTCGTCGTCGCTCAGACCGGCCGCGTCGTGCACCACCGCAAGCGGGTTGCCCAGCAGCGGCGTCGCCGAGAACACGTCAACTTGGGTGAACCGGCGCTTCACCGCTGAGCCTCCCGCAAGGTCTGTGCGAGCAACGCCACCCCGCGCTCGATCTCGGCCGGCGCGACCGTGACGAACGACAGGCGCAACGTGTTCAGTCGCGGGCTCTCGGCGAAGAACGCCGCGCCCGGCACATAAGCCATGCCGCGCTCGACGGCCTGCGGCAGCAGCGCGACCGCATCCGTGCCCTCGGGCAATTCGACCCAGAAGAACATGCCGCCGCTCGGCACGGTCCAGTGGCAACCCTTGGGCATGTGCGCCTCGAGCGCGGCGCGCATCGCATCTCGCTGCGCCTTGTAGCGGGCACGGATGGTGGGCACGTGTTCGCGCAGGAAACCGTTGCGGATCACCTCGTACACGACGCGCTGGTTGAAGCCCGGCGTGTGCAGGTCGGCCGCCTGCTTGGCCTGCAGCAGCTTGGGGCCGAGCGCCGCGGGGGCGATCACGTAGCCCAGGCGCAGGCCCGGGGCGAGCACCTTGGAGAACGAGCCCAGGTAGACCGTGCCGTCGGCCCAGCGCGAGGCCAGGGGGGCGGGCGGTTCGGCGTCGAACCAGAGGTCACCGTACGGGTTGTCCTCGACCAGCGGGAGCCCGATGGCGCGTGCGGCTTCGGTCAGTGCGATGCGGCGCGCCTCGTTCATGCAGCGGCCGCTCGGGTTCTGGAAGTTCGGCAGCGCATAAAGGAAGCGTGCGCCCTTCGCGACACCGAGCGACTCGGGCCGCGGCCCCTGCTCGTCGCACGGCACGGTGACGATCTCGGGCTCGTAGGGCGCGAACGCCTGCAAGGCCCCCAGGTAGGTCGGCGCCTCGACGGCGACCCGGCTGCCGGCATCGATCAACACCTTGCCGACCAAGTCGAGGCCCTGTTGCGAACCGGTCGTGATCAAGACCTGCGATGCATCGACCACCACGCCTTTCTCGGCCATGTGGCTCGCGACCCATTCGCGCAGCGGCGCGAAGCCTTCGCTGGCCGCGTACTGCAGGGCCTCGCGCGGCGCGTCTCTCAGCACGCGGGCGGTCGCCTCGCGCATCGCCTCGATCGGAAACGAGTCCGGCGACGGCAGCCCGCCGGCGAGCGAAATGATGCCGGGCCGCTCGGTGACCTTCAGGATCTCGCGGATGACCGACGGGTTCATGCGCTCGGCGCGGCGGGCCATCTGCCAGGGGGTGGACGAAGAGGTCATCACGGGGCTCCGGGTTTCAGGGTTTGGGTCGGCATCTTCTTGCCGACGAAGACGACAGCGATCACGGCGAGCGAGAACAGCACGGTCGTGGGTTCGAGCTTCTCGCCCAGCACCGGCACGGCGAAGAGCAGCGCCAGAAAGGGTTGCACCAGCTGCACCTGGCTGACGCGAACGGTACCGCCGAGCGCGAGGCCGCGGTACCAGGCGAAGAAGCCCAGCCACATCGAGAACAGCGTGACATAGGCGAAGCCGCCCCAGGCGCTCGCGCGCACCGGTTGCGCCGGCCAGATCGCCACCGCCAGTGGCAGCGTGAGTGGCAGGCTCAGCACCAGCACCCAGCAGATCACCTGCTCGGCAGGCAGCTCGGTGGCTACGCGCGCGCCGGCCACATAACCGAGGGCGGTGCTCAACACGGCGAGCAGCAGCAGACCGTCAGCGGCCGAAAGCCTGCCGCTGCCCTTGTACGCGGCGAAACACAGCACCATCGCGCAGCCGAGCACGGCGCAGATCCAGAAGCCGCCCGAGGGCCGCTGCCGAAGGTACAGCGCCGCGCCGACCGCTGTGGCCAGCGGCATCAACCCCGTGACCACGGCCGCGTGCATCGCGTCAACCTCGCGCAGCGCCAGGCTCACGAACAGCGGGAAGCCGACGACCGTGCCGAGCGCCAGCGCCAGCAGCGCCGGCACATGGCGGCGCTGCACGCGCGGCGCGCCGGTCGCCCCCAGGTAGATCAGGCTCAGCAAGCCCGCGAAGCCCGCCCGCCCGGCTGTCACGAACAGCGGCGGCAGCTGTGGGTCGCTCGCGGGGCCGACGGCCAGGCGCGTCATCGGCAGCGTCATCGCGAAGATGACGACACCGAGCAGGCCCAGCCACAGGCCGCGGTTTTCGTCGTGCTCCGTTGAACTCATTGGCGAAGTCTACGGCGCCATACCAGCACAGAGACGATACACTTTGCCTTCGCTTGTTCGCCTCTGTACTGGTGGATCGACCGGCACAAACTCCCATGCTCGACACCTTCCACACCGACCCGGCCCCGCTGTCGCGCGACGCCGATGCCACGCTCACCGAGCAACTCGCCAGCCGCTTCCGCGAGCGCATCAGCCAGCGCCTGATCGCGCCGGGCGCGCGGCTGCCCTCGGTGCGTGAGTGCGCGCGCCGCCATGCCGTGAGCCCGCACACCGTCGTCGCCGCCTACGACCAGTTGCTGGCGCTCGGCCTCGTCGAGGCGCGCAAGCAGCGCGGGTTCTACGTGCGCGAATCGGCCGCCGCGCGCTCGAGCCCGGGCGCCGACAGCGACCGAGTTCCGGCACACCCGCTGCCGATCAGCGCGACGTCGCTGATCCGCGGCATGTTCCAGCCACCGGGCGCACGGCCGATGCCGGGCCTGGGCACGCTGCCGGCCGACTGGCTGGACCTGCCGATGCTCGCCGCCGCGCTGCGCAAGGTCACCTCGGGCACGCAGCTCGGCGCGATGTCGCTGCGCTACGGCGAGCCCGCCGGCGAGGCCCGCCTGCGCCACGCGCTCGCGGCGAAGCTCTCGGACTTCGGCATCAGCGCGTCGGCGCAGCAGATCGTCACCACCGTGGGCGCCACCCACGCACTCGACGTCGTCACGCGCACCCTGCTGCGGGCCGGCGACAGCGTGCTGGTCGACGAGCCGGGCTGGTCGGTCGAATACGCGCGACTGGCCGCACTCGGCCTGCGTGTGCTGCCGGTGCCGCGCGACGACGACGGCCCGGACCTCGCCGCGATGCAACGCCTGATCGAGGCGCAGAAGCCGGGCCAGCGCCCGCGCCTGTACGTGACCGTCTCGGTGCTGAGCAATCCGACCGGCGCGTCGCTGTCGCTGCAGGCCGCGCACCGCGTGCTGCAGCTGGCGCAGGCGCACGACCTGCACATCGTCGAGGACGACACCTATGCCCACCTCGCGCCGATGCACCTGCCGCGGATGGCCGCGCTCGACGCGCTGGAGCGCACGATCTACATCTCGGGCTTCTCGAAAATCCTCGTGCCGAACTGGCGCGTCGGCTTCATCGCAGCGCCTGCGGCGTTGGTCGACCGCTTCATCGACACCAAGCTGCTGACCACGCTGACGACGCCGGGCATCACCGAACAGGCGCTGGCCCACTGCCTCGAGCAAGGCCTGCTGCGCCGCCATACCGAGCGCGTGATGCGCAAGCTCGAGCTGGCCCGCGCCCGCACCGTCAAACTCGCCGAAGCCCATGGTTGCCGCTTCGCGGCACCGCCGCGCGGGCTGTTCGGCTGGGTCGATGTGGGGGTCGACACCGAGCGGCTGGCCCAGGTGATGCTCGACGAATGGCTGATCGCGCCCGGCGCGCTCTTTCATGCAACGCACCGCCCGACCACGCTGATGCGAATCAACTTCGCGACCACGCAAGATCTGCGCTTCTGGCGCGCGCTGGACCGGGCACGAGCAGATTTGCAGTCGAAACCCGCTGGCGCGGGGTTTACGTAAGCAGCCGTGACAGGTAGTGTTCGCGCCATGAATGGCGAGCTCTTCGATTCCACCATCCCCTTCGGCGAGCCCGAACTGCTCAAGGCCAGCACCTATCGCCGCTACCTTGACGAGCTCGACGGCGACGCGAGCGCAGGCGAGGTCTCGAGCCGTCTGACCCAGCTCAGCCCGTCGCTGCAGGCCGACCTCCTCAGGGCGGATCAGCCCGGCGGTGTTTCCGAGACAGTCGAGGTATTCGCCGCGTGTGTAAGGCACTCTACGAGAGTGACTATTTACTTGCAGTGCTCCGGCAGGGTCTTGCCGGTGACCGTTTTCCCGTACGAACGGATGGTGCATTGCCCGATGGACCTCGACGAATTCATCGAGCGTCACATCGCACAGGTTCGCGTGATGCACCTCGAGCCGGCGATCCTGCGCCCCCCCGGCGACACCGAACGCGAGCTGATCGGCGAGAGCCGCCTCTACCACCCGCTGACGCCACTGCTGTGGGCGCTGGCGATGCGCGGCCCGCGGCGCGAGCTGCTTCCCGAGATCGCCGGCCCGGCCGTCTACCGCGTGGCGCCCGGGCTGGATCTGGGCCAGTTGCCCGCCGTCGGCCTGATCCGCTCTGCGATCGAGCGCTTGCGCATCAAGGCACTGCCGCTGGCCAGCATCGCGGCGTGGCCCGCGTTCGATCGCGAGCGCGCGTCACGACTGCTGAACGCGCTCTACCTGCAGTCGGGGCTGATCATCAGCCGCTCGCATCCCGACGCCGTGCGGTCTTAACGCGCGCCGAGCAGTTCCCAGCGCTCCAGCGCGACCAGCAACTCGTCCTCGATCGCAGCAACGCGCGTCTGCGCCTTCATCGCGCGATCTGGCTCCGCCGTGTACGACTCGGCCCGCGCGAGGAACGCGGTCAGCTCCGTTTGCTCGGTCTCCAGCGCCTCGATGCGCCGGGGCAGTTCGTCGAGCTCGCGCTGCTCCTTGTAGCTGAGCTTGCGGGCCTTCGGCGCGGGCGCGGCCGCGACGGCCTTCGCGGCAGGTGGAGTGTCCTTGGGCTTGCCCGACGCCGCGGCCTTCGCCGCCTGCTCGCGCAGCGACTTCGCGCGGTCGCGCTGAATCTTCCAATCCTCGTAGCCGCCCTCGTACTCGCGCCAGCGGCCGGGTGATTCGTCGCCTTCCCAGACGATCGTGCTGGTGACGACGTTGTCGAGAAAGCGCCGGTCATGGCTGACGAGGAAGACGGTGCCCTTGTAGCTCTGCAACAGCTCTTCGAGCAGTTCGAGCGTGTCGATGTCCAGGTCGTTGGTGGGCTCGTCGAGCACCAGCACGTTGGCCGGCAAGGCAAACAAGCGAGCGAGAAGGACGCGGTTGCGCTCGCCGCCACTGAGCGTGCGCACCGGCGAGTTGGCGCGCTCGGGCGAGAACAGGAAGTCGTTCAGGTAGCTCATCACGTGCTTGCGCTGGCCGTTGAACTCGACCCACTCGCTGCCCGGGCTGATCGTGTCGGCCAGCGTCGCGTCGAGATTCAGCGTGCTGCGCATCTGGTCGAAGTACGCGACCTCGAGCTTGCTGCCCTGGCGGATCTTGCCGTGGTCGGGCTGCAGCTCACCGAGGACCATCTTCAGCAGCGTCGTCTTGCCGGCACCGTTCGGGCCGATCAGGCCGACCTTGTCGCCACGCAGGATGGTCGCGCTGAAGTCCTTCACGATGACCTTGTCACCGAAGCGCAGCGAAACCTCCTTCAGCTCGGCGACGATCTTGCCGCTGGGGGCGCCGGTGTCGACCTCGAGCCGCACCTGGCCGAGCGAATCGCGCCGCTTCTGACGCTGGTCGCGCAGCACCTCGAGCCGCTGGATGCGCGCGACGCTGCGCGTGCGGCGCGCTTCCACACCTTTGCGAATCCACACCTCTTCCTGCGCGAGCAGCTTGTCGGCGCGTGCGTTGGCGAGCGCGTCCGACGCGAGCTGGTCTTCCTTCATGCGCTCGTAGGCGCTGAAGTTGCCGGGATAGCTGCGGATGATGCCGCGGTCGAGCTCGACGATGCGCGTGGCCACGCCATCGAGGAACGCGCGGTCGTGGGTGATCAGCATCACGCTGCCCTTGAAGCCGCGCAGCAGCTCCTCCAGCCATGCGATCGAGTCGAGGTCGAGGTGGTTGGTCGGCTCGTCGAGCAAGAGCACATCGGGCACCGCGACCAGCGCCTGCGCCAGAGCGACGCGCTTCTTCATGCCGCCTGAGAGTTGCCCGATCTCGCGCGCGCCGTCGAGGTGGAGCTGCGCCAGCGTCGTGTCGACGCGCTGCTCCCAGTTCCACGCGTCGAGCGCCTCGATGCGGGTCTGCAGCGCGTCCAGGTCGACGCCCTCGGCATGTTCTTCGTAGGCCTGGCGGGCGTCGCGCGCTTCGGCGACACCTTCGCTGACCGCCTCGTAGACGCTGTGGCCAGGCTCGAACACCGGCTCCTGAGGCACGTAGCAGATGCGCACGCCCTGCGTCATCTGGAGCAGGCCCTCGTCGAGCTTCTCGAGGCCGGCGATGATCTTCAGCATCGACGACTTGCCGGCCCCATTGCGGCCGATCAGGCCGAGGCGCTCACCCGCTTCGAGCGAGAACGCGGCGCCGTCGAGCAGGGCCACGTGGCCGTAGGCCAGATGGGCGTTGGAAAGGGAAAGGACAGCCATGGGGTCACACGTGGCCACCGCGCATCGCGCGCAGGGCATTCAGGGAAAACGCGGATTATCCCAGTGACTCAGGTTGCGAGCGCAGCCTCCAGCGCATCAATGAACATCTTCGCCACGTCGAAGCCGCTCTGCGTCGTGATCTCCTGGAATCCGGTCGGGCTGGTCACGTTGATCTCGGTCAGGCAGTCGCCGATCACGTCCAAGCCGATCAGCAGCAGGCCGCGCGCCGCGAGCACCGGCCCGATCGCATCGGCGATCTCGCGATCACGCGCGCTCAGCGGCTGCGCCACGCCCTTGCCGCCGACCGCCAGATTGCCGCGGATTTCGCTGCCCTGCGGGATGCGCGCGAGCGCGTGCGTCACCGGCACGCCACCGATCACGAGGATGCGCTTGTCGCCCTTGACGATCTCGGTCAGGTAGCGCTGCACCATCACGGTCTCGGCGCCGCCCTTGTTCAGCGTCTCGACGATGCTGCCCAGGTTCAGCCCATCCGGCCCGACGCGGAAGATACCCATGCCACCCATGCCGTCGAGCGGCTTCAGGATGATGTCCTGGTGCTCGGCGTGGAAGCGCTTGATGTCGGCCTCGCTGCGCGTCACCAGCGTGGGGCCGATGAACTGCGGGAACTCGAGGATCGCGAGCTTCTCGGGGTGATCGCGCAACGCGCGCGGGCTGTTGAAGACCTTCGCGCCCTCGCGCTCGGCCTGCTCCAGCAGGTGCGTGGCGTAGAAGTACTCGCTGTCGAACGGTGGGTCCTTGCGCATGATCACGGCGTCGACATCGGCCAGCGCCGTCACGGTCGGCGCGCCCTGCGGCTTGAACCAGTCGTGCGTCCCGGTCGAATCAGCACCGGTGAGCGTGAACGCCAGCATCGGTGCGCTGACGCGGCCGCCACGTTGCCACATCACATCGGCCGGCCCGCAAGCGAGCAGTTCATGGCCGCGGCGCGCGGCCTCGCGCATCATCGCGAAGGTCGAGTCCTTGTAGGTCTTGAAGCTCTCCAGGGGGTCGGCGACGAACAGCAGCTTCATGGGGCGATCTCGAGAGGGTTGACGTCAAGCACGGGCACGGGGCCGCCACTGTTGCACAAAAAACGCGAGCGCGCCGGCGACCACGCCCCAGAAGGCCGAGCCGATGCCGGCCAGGCTCACGCCGCTGAGCGTGACGAGGAAGGTGATCAGCGCCGCCTCGCGGTGCGCGTCCTCCTTGAGCGCGAGTGCCAGGCCGCCGCCGATGCTGCCGAGCAGCGCGAGGCCAGCGATCGCGACGACGAGCTCGCGCGGGAACGCAGTGAGGACCCCCGTCACCGCGGCGCCGAACAGACCGACGATGCAGTAGATCAGCCCACAGGACGCCGCAGCCACGTAGCGCTTGTCGGGATCAGGATGTGCTTCGCGGCCCATGCAGATCGCCGCGGTGATCGCCGACAGGTTCAGCGCGAATGCACCGAACGGTGCGAGCAAGAGCGTCGCTACGCCGGTGATGGTGATGATCTTCGAGATCGGCATCGCGTAGTGGGCCGCGCGGATCGCCGCCACCCCGGGCAGGTTCTGCGACGCCATCGTGACGACGAACAGCGGCAGCGCCAGGCTCACGGTCGCGCGCCAGGTGAAATCCGGAGCCGTGAACACCGGCGTCGTGAGCCCCCACTGCACGCCGCCGAGGTGCAACTGGCCCATCGCCGCGGCATACGCGACGCCCACCGCCAGCACGCCCGGCACCGCGTAGCGCGCCCAGAGCCGCCGACCGATCAGGTAGGCCACGAGCATCAGCAGCACCAGCGTGAATGCCGACTTCAGCGCGACGAACGCATCGAGCCCGAAGCGCGTCAGCACGCCAGCCAGCAAGGCACTCGCGATCGGCATCGGGATGCGGTCCAGCATGCGCTCGAACCAGCCGGTCACGCCAAACAGCGTGATCAGCGCGGCGCAGACGATGAAGGCACCGGTCGCCTGCGCCATGTCGAAACCACCGGCCACACCGGCCGTCGCGAGCACCGCCGCACCCGGCGTGCTCCACGCCACCATCACCGGCTGGCGCCACCACAGCGAGGGCAACAGCGAGCACAGGCCCATGCCGAGGCCGAGCGCCCACATCCACGAGCTGATCTGCGCGGGCGTGGCGCCCAATGCAGTCGCTGCCGAGAACACGATGGCGACCGAGCTGGTGAAGCCGACCAGCACGGCGACGAAGCCGGCGGTCGCGGCGGAGAGGGTGAAATCGTTGAACGACGGGCGCATCGGCCCGAGGATAACGTCGCGATCAGATCTCGAGTTTGGAGCCGAGCTCGACCACGCGATTCGTCGGCAGACTCAGGAAGTCCGCCGCTGCCGCCGCGTTGCGGTGCATGCTGGCAAAGAGCTTCTCGCGCCAGTCAGCCATGCCGTTGCCGATGGTGGGCACGACGATGTCGCGCGACAGGAAGTAGGACGTGTCCATGTCGTCCATCACGCAGCCGCGGTTGCGCAGCAGCGCG
>JBDTVC010000175.1:0-10528 GCA_040007475.1 Burkholderiales bacterium | reverse complement strand
CCCTAAAGACGGCCCGAGCGCGGGCGCGGCGATGACGACGGCCTTCGTGTCGGCGCTGACCGGCATCCCGGTGAGGGCCAACGTGGCGATGACCGGCGAGATCACGCTGCGTGGCGAGGTGACGGCGATCGGCGGCCTGAAGGAAAAGCTGCTGGCGGCCCACCGCGGTGGCATCACGACCGTGATCATCCCGGAGGAGAACGTCAAGGATCTGCAGGACATCCCCGAGAACGTCAAGAACCACCTCGAGATCGTGCCGGTCAAGTGGATCGACCGCGTGCTCGAGGTCGCGCTGGAGACGGTGCCGCAACCACTGCCGGATGACGAGCCGGTCAAGGCGACGGAGGAAGCCGCGAAACCGGCCGCGCCTGCCGCAGGTTCGGAGTTGTTGACGCACTGAGTGTTGAAAACCGGGCCGGTTGCAAATTGGCCCGTTTTCAGCCTATACTGCGGGCTCTGCTGAAACGCAGAACATGCGGGAGTAGCTCAGTTGGTAGAGCGCAACCTTGCCAAGGTTGAGGTCGAGAGTTCGAGACTCTTCTCCCGCTCCAGATATCGATGAAGGTCGAGAATAAGGGAAGCCGAGAGCTTCCCTTTTTTCTACCTAGAATCAGATCACGGCGCGATAGCAAAGCGGTTATGCACCGGATTGCAAATCCGTTCAGCCCGGTTCGACTCCGGGTCGCGCCTCCAGACAGCAAAGGCCTCGCACGTCTCGCCGCAGAGAAGTCGTGAGGCCTTTTGCATTGGTGCCCGGGGTGGGGCTCGAACCCACACGCCTTGCGGCCGCGGATTTTAAGTCCGCTACGTCTACCGGTTTCGTCACCCGGGCTGGGTGCGCGATCATATCGACGCCCGCTCGATCGTGACCTGTTCGAGATGATGGCAGCGGGACAGCAGCAAGGCCATGGCGCCCGAGTCGCCCGTGCTGATGACGCGCAGCCCCGGCAACGAGCCCTCGGTCTGGCTGTGCACGGTCGCGACGCGTTCGGCGACAGCCGTGGCGGTGTCGACGAGCGTGACTTGCGGGCCCAGCAGGGCGCGGATGGCGTCGGCCGCGAAGGGGTAGTGCGTGCACCCGAGCACGACCGTGTCGACGTCGGCCCTGCGGATGGCGTCGCAGAGTGGCGCCAGCGTGGCGTGCAGCGCCGATCCACCGTGCACGCCATCTTCGATCAGCGCCGCGAGCCCAGGGCATGGCTGCACGTGCACATGCACGTCATTTGCGAACTTGGCGATCAGGTCGCGCAGGCGGGGGCTGGCGGCCGTCGCCGGTGTGGCCATCACGGCGATGCGCCGGCTTCGTGAGTGCATCGCGGCTGGCTTCACGCCGGGCTCGACGCCGACGAAGCGCAGATCCGGCCAGCGTCGGCGCAGCTCTGCGATGGCGGTGACCGTGGCCGTGTTGCAGGCGACGACGATGAGGCGCGCGCCGAGTGACGCGAGATGCGCCACGATGCGATGGCAGCGGTCAACGACGTCCGCCGGCTCCCGCTCGCCGTACGGTGCGCAGGCAACATCGCCGAGATAGACGAACTGCGCTTGCGGCAGGCGGCGGCGCAATGCATCGAGCACCGTGAGGCCGCCGACACCCGAGTCGAAGGCGCCGATGAGTGGGGAGGAGGTATTCGCTGGAGTCACGCCGCAAGTCTATCGGCGTGTTCTGGTTAAAATAGAACGATCGTTCGTTTTTGGGTCAACAGGTCGCCTGCGCGGCAGGCCCGTCACCCCCTGCGAACTAGAATCCGGCCAGTCTCGAAATACCCTGCGTGAGGAGCTCGTTGCATGAAAATTCTCGTCCCCGTCAAACGCGTCGTTGACTACAACGTCAAGGTTCGCGTGAAGAGCGATGGCAGCGGCGTGGATATCGCCAATGTCAAGATGAGTATGAACCCGTTCGACGAGATTGCCGTCGAAGAGGCCGTGCGTCTGAAGGAAAAGGGCGGCGCCACCGAAGTGATCGCCGTGTCGTGTGGCGTCACGCAGTGCCAGGAAACCTTGCGCACTGCGATGGCCATCGGCGCCGACCGCGCGATCCTGGTCGAATGCGCCGATGAACTGCAGCCGCTGGCCGTCGCCAAACTGCTCAAGGCACTCGTCGACAAGGAGCAGCCCGGCCTGGTGATCCTCGGCAAGCAGGCGATCGACGACGACTGCAACCAGACGGGCCAGATGCTCGCCGCACTGTGCGACCTGCCGCAGGCCACCTTCGCGTCGAAGGTCGAACTCGCCGGCGATCATGTCAGCGTGACCCGCGAAGTCGACGGCGGTGCCGAGACCTTGAAGCTCAGCGTGCCCGCCATCATCACCACCGACCTGCGCCTGAACGAGCCGCGCTACGTGACACTGCCCAACATCATGAAGGCCAAGAAGAAGACGCTCGACATCTTCAAGCCGGCCGACCTCGGTGTCGACGTCAAGGCCCACCTCAAGACCCTGAAGGTCAGTGAGCCGCCCAAGCGCAGCGCCGGCATCAAGGTGCCCGATGTGGCCACGCTGGTTTCCAAACTCAAGAACGACGCGAAGGTGATCTGAGATGGCTTCCCTCGTTATTGCTGAACACGACAATGCCTCCATCAAGGGCGCCACGCTCAATACGGTCACCGCCGCGCTCGAGTGCGGCGGCGACGTGCATGTGCTGATCGCTGGCGCGAACGCCGGCGCTGCGGCCGCGGCCGCCGCGCAGATCGCCGGCGTGGCCAAGGTGCTGCACGCCGATGCAGCCTACTTCGAACACGGACTGGCCGAGAACATCGCGGCGCAGGTGCTCGCGATCGCCAAGGACTACAGCCACATCCTGTTCCCGGCTACGGCTGCCGGCAAGAACGCGGCGCCACGCGTCGCGGCCAAGCTCGACGTTGGCCAGATCTCCGACATCACCAAGGTCGACGCAGCGGACACCTTCGAGCGCCCGATCTACGCCGGCAACGCGATCGCCACGGTGCAGAGCCTGGACGCGATCAAGGTCATCACCGTGCGCACGACCGGTTTCGATCCGGCCGCGGCGACCGGCGGCACCGCCGCGATCGACAAGCTCACCAGCATCGCCGACTCCGGCAAGTCGGTCTTCGTCGGCAGCGAGATCGCGAAGAACGATCGGCCCGAGCTCACGGCAGCGAAGATCATCGTCTCGGGCGGCAGAGCGCTCGGCTCCAGCGACAAGTTCAACGAGGTGCTGACGCCACTGGCCGACAAGCTCGGTGCCGCGCTGGGTGCGAGCCGCGCCGCGGTCGATGCCGGCTACGCGCCGAACGACTGGCAGGTCGGCCAGACCGGCAAGATCGTCGCGCCGCAGCTCTACATCGCCGCGGGCATCAGTGGCGCGATCCAGCATCTGGCTGGCATGAAGGACAGCAAGGTCATCGTCGCGATCAACAAGGATCCCGAGGCGCCGATCTTCAGCGTCGCCGACTACGGTCTCGAGGCCGATCTGTTCACTGCGGTGCCGGAACTGGTGAAGGCGCTCGGCTGATCGCGCGAGCAAGACGACGCAAAGACTTCCGAAGGCGCGCAACGCAAGTTGACGCGCCTTTTCTTTCCCTGGAGACCAGATCATGACCTACCGCGCCCCTGTCAACGACATGTTGTTCTGCATGAAGGAACTGGCCGGCCTCGAAGAAGTCGCCAAGCTGCCGGGCTTCGAGGAAGCCGGCCTCGAGACGGCGCAGGCGGTGCTGGAGGAGTGCGCCAAGTTCAACGAGGGCGTTGTCGCGCCGCTGAACATCGACGGAGACAAGAACCCCTCGTCGTGGAAGGACGGCGTCGTCACGACCACACCGGGCTTCCGGCAGGCCTTCCGGCAATTCGGTGAAGGCGGCTGGCAGGGCCTGCAGCACCCGACCGATTTCGGCGGGCAGAATCTGCCGAAGACGATCGGCGCGGCCTGCATCGAGATGCTCAACAGCGCCAACCTGAGCTTCGCGCTGTGCCCGCTGCTGACCGACGGCGCGATCGAAGCGCTGTTGACCGCGGGCACGCCCGAGCAACAGGCGCTCTACCTGCCGAAGATGATCTCCGGCGAGTGGACCGGCACGATGAACCTGACCGAACCCCAGGCCGGCTCCGACCTCGCGCTGGTGCGCACGCGTGCCGAGCCGCAACCCGATGGCACGTTCAAGATCTTCGGCACGAAGATCTTCATCACCTACGGCGAGCACGACATGGCGGGCAACATCGTCCACCTCGTGCTGGCCCGCGTGGCAGGTGCGCCCGAGGGCGTGAAGGGCATCAGCCTGTTCATCGTCCCGAAGTTCATGGTCAATGCCGATGGCTCGCTGGGCGCGCGCAACGACGCCCATTGCGTCAGCATCGAACACAAGCTCGGCATCAAGGCAAGCCCGACGGCGGTGCTGCAGTTCGGCGATCACGGCGGGGCGATCGGCCAGCTGATTGGCGAAGAGAACCGCGGCCTCGAGTACATGTTCATCATGATGAACGCGGCGCGCTACGCGGTCGGCGTGCAGGGCATTGCAGTGGCCGAGCGCGCGTACCAGAAGGCCGCCGCGTTCGCGAAGGACCGCGTGCAGTCGCGCCCGGTCGATGGCTCGCTGCCGGGCAGCGGCCCGATCATTCACCACCCCGACGTGAAGCGCATGCTGATGACGATGCGCGCCTACACCGAAGGCTGCCGCGCGATGGCGATCACGGCGGCGGCGGCGTTCG
Source organism: Burkholderiales bacterium (assembly GCA_040007475.1). Classification (GTDB taxonomy): domain Bacteria; phylum Pseudomonadota; class Gammaproteobacteria; order Burkholderiales; family Burkholderiaceae_C; genus LMDS01. Next base: position 5,866 of record JBDTVC010000175.1, on the reverse strand, counting down.
ATGCCTCGCATCACCACCCCGATGCCGAGGTGCGCAAGCAGAACCAGGCCTTCTACGAGTACCTGGTGCCGCTGGTGAAGGGCTACAGCACCGAGATGAGCGTCGAGGTCGCGAGTCTGGGCGTGCAGGTGCACGGCGGCATGGGCTTCATCGAGGAGACCGGCGCGGCGCAGTACCTGCGCGACTCACGCATCCTGCCGATCTACGAGGGCACGACCGCGATCCAGGCCAATGACCTCGTCGGTCGCAAGACCGCGCGCGATGGCGGGCGCACACCGAAAGCCATCGCCGCACAGATCGCGGTGACCGAGGGCGAGCTCGCGAAGCACGACAGTGCCGCAGCGCGGGCGATGCTCAAGCGCCTGCGGGCTGCGCGGGTCGCGTTCGAGCAGGTCGTCGACTTCGTTGCCGGCAACACCAAGGCGAGCCCGAATGCCGTATTTGCCGGCTCGGTGCCGTACCTGATGCTCGCCGGCAACGTGGTCGCGGGCTGGCAGATGGCGCGCGCACTGGTCGCCGCCGAGGGTTTGCTGGCCCGGGGCGAGGGGGACGCCGCGTTCCTGAAGGCCAAGGTCATCACCGCGCACTTCTACGCCGATCACCTGCTGAGCAAGGCCCCCGGACTGCGCGACGCGATCGTCGAGGGCGCCGACAGCGTCACCGCGCTCGCGATCGACGCCTTCTGATCATCCACACGAAAGCACGTTCATGTCATTGCCTGGAGTTCTCGCCAAGCTGCCGTTGCCGATCATCGGCTCGCCGCTGTTCATCATCAGCAACCCCAAGCTCGTGATCGAGCAGTGCAAGGCCGGCGTCGTCGGCTCGATGCCGGCGCTCAATGCCCGGCCTGCCGCCCAACTCGACGAGTGGCTCGCCGAGATCACCGAGACGCTCGCGGCCTACGACAAGGCCAACCCCGACAAGCCGGCCGCCCCGTTCGCGATCAACCAGATCGTGCACAAGAGCAACGACCGGCTCGACCACGACATGGCGATATGCGCCAAGTACAAGGTGCCGATCATCATCACCTCGCTCGGCGCGCGCACCGATGTGAACGACGCGGTGCATGCGTGGGGAGGTGTGGTGCTGCACGACATCATCAACAACAAGTTCGCGAAGAAAGCGATCGAGAAGGGCGCCGACGGCCTGATCGCCGTTGCCGCCGGCGCCGGCGGGCATGCGGGCGTGAAGAGCCCCTTCGCGCTGATCCAGGAAATCCGCCAGTGGTTCGACGGCCCGGTCGCGCTGAGCGGCTCGATCGCCAGCGGCGGCGCGGTGCTCGCGGCGCAGGCGATGGGCGCGGACTTCGCGTACATCGGCTCGGCCTTCATCGCCACCGACGAGGCGCGTGCCGCCGATGCCTACAAGCAGGCGATCGTCGACGGCAGCTCCGACGAGATCGTCTACAGCAGCCTGTTCACCGGCGTGCACGGCAACTACCTGGCCCCGTCGATCCGCGCGGCGGGGCTGGACCCCGAGAACCTGCCCGAGAGCGATCCGAGCAAGATGAATTTCGGCGGCGACGCGAAGAAGGCCTGGAAGGACATCTGGGGTTGCGGTCAGGGCATCGGTGCGATCGACCGCGTGCAACCGGCCGCCGCACTGATCGCGCAGCTGCGCGCCGAGTACCAGACCGCCCGTTCGCGGCTCACGCTCAACGCGTGAACGTCGACGGCGTCTCGCCCGTGGCGACGACCGCCAGCGTCGAGTCGCAGCCCAGGCCGGCCGCGATGTAGCGCCGCATCAGTCGACGCCACCACATCGACACGCGGCCCGTGCCACCCGTGATCAGGCCGCAGCGGTAGCGCGCGAGTGGCGCGTCCCAGCGCAGCGCGACGCACGTGCCGGTGCGCTTGAGCGACACGACGCGACCGGCTGGGCAGGGCTCGCTGAGGCAGCACACGCCGCAGCCATTGCAGGCGTCGCCCTCGGCCGGTTTCGGCGGTGCTTCCGGGTGGATCAGGATGACTTGGTGCATGGTCGAGGCCTGCGCAAGTGTGCGGGACCGACCGCCTCGTCGATGGTTCGAAAAGAGGCCGTTGTCAGGCTGATGTCATGACCTCGGTGTTACAGTCGCGCTCAGAGAATTTTCAAGTCCTTCCCGTCCCCTTGCTGACAACAGTCAAGGCGGGTCGCTTGTCCGCCAGTCGGTGAAGCCGGCGTCGCGGAAGGTTTTTTAACCCACTACAGTGCCGGAAACCGGTGCGAAAGGTGAGCGAGATGATGCAGGAATCCAGGTCGAACTCGTACCTGTTCGGAGGCAATGCGCCGTACGTCGAAGAGATGTACGAGGCCTACCTCGACAACCCGGGCTCCGTGCCCGACAACTGGCGCAAGTACTTCGACGCGTTGCAGCACGTGCCCGCGGTCGATGGCTCCAATGCACGCGACGTGGCCCACGCGCCGGTCGTCGAGTCTTTCGCGCAGCGCGCCAAGGCCGGCACCTTCGGATCCAAGGCGTCGAGCGCCGATCTTGCGGTCGCCCGCAAGCAGGTGCACGTCCAGTCGCTGATCGCGGCCTATCGCTTCCTCGGCTCGCGCTGGGCCGATCTCGATCCGCTCAAGCGCCAGGAACGACCGAAGATCCCCGAACTCGAGCCGGCGTTCTACGACCTGAGCGAGTCCGACATGGACATCGCGTTCAGCGCCACCAACACCTACTTCTCGACCGCGGAGCACATGACGCTGCGCGAGATCGTGCAGGCCCTGCGTGAAACCTACTGCGGCTCGATCGGTGTCGAGTACATGCACATCACCGAGCCGGCCGAAAAGCGCTGGTGGCAGGAGCGGCTCGAATCGATCCGCTCGAAGCCGAACTTCACGGTGGACGAGAAAAAGCACATCCTCGACCGCCTGACCGCGGCCGAAGGCCTGGAGCGCTACCTGCACACCAAGTACGTCGGGCAGAAGCGCTTCTCGCTCGAAGGCGGCGAGAGTTTCATCGCATCGATGGACGAGCTGGTGCAGCGCGCCGGCGCCAAGGGCGTTCAGGAGATCGTGATCGGCATGGCCCACCGCGGCCGGCTGAACGTGCTCGTCAACACGCTGGGCAAGATGCCCAAGGACCTGTTCGCCGAGTTCGACCACACGGCCCCCGAGAACCTGCCCTCGGGCGACGTGAAGTACCACCAGGGCTTCTCGAGCGACATCACGACCGATGGTGGCCCCGTCCACCTGAGCCTCGCGTTCAACCCGTCGCACCTCGAGATCGTGAACCCGGTCGTCGAAGGCTCGGTGAAGGCTCGCCTCGATCGCCGCGGTGACACCGAGGGCGACACGGTCCTGCCGATCATCGTGCACGGCGACGCGGCCTTCGCCGGCCAGGGCGTCGTGATGGAGACGCTGGCGCTGGCGCAGACGCGCGGCTACTACACCGGCGGCACGGTGCACGTGGTCATCAACAACCAGATCGGCTTCACCACTAGCGACCCGCGCGACTCGCGCTCGACGCTGTACTGCACCGACGTGGTCAAGATGATCGAGGCGCCGGTGCTGCACGTGAACGGCGACGACCCGGAGGCCGTCGTGCTGTGCACGCAGATGGCACTCGACTACCGCCAGGAGTTCAACAAGGACGTGGTCGTCGACATCGTCTGCTTCCGCAAGCTCGGCCATAACGAGCAGGACACGCCGGCGCTGACACAGCCGCTGATGTACAAGAAGATCGCCCAGCACCCCGGCACGCGCAAGCTGTACGGCGAGAAGCTGGTGGCGCAAGGCGTAATGCCGGCCGATGGCCCAGATTCGATGGTCAAGGCGTTGCGTGCCGCGATGGACGCTGGCAAGAGCACCTACGACCCGGTGCTGACCAACTACAAGAGCAAGTACGCGGTCGATTGGGCGCCGTTCCTCGGCAAGAAGTGGACCGATGCGGCCGACACGGCGCTTCCGATGAGCGAGGTCAAGCGCCTGGCCGAGCGCATCACGACGATCCCGACCACCTTCAAGGCGCACACGCTGGTCGAGAAGGTGCTCGCAGACCGCGCCGCGATGGGCCGTGGTGAGATCAACGTCGACTGGGGCATGGGCGAGCACCTCGCGTTCGCGTCGCTGGTCGCGAGCGGCTACGCGGTGCGCCTGTCGGGCGAAGACTGCGGGCGCGGCACGTTCACGCACCGCCACTCAGTGCTGCACGACCAGAACCGCGAGAAGTGGGACGAAGGTACCTACACGCCGCTGCAGCACGTGGCCGACGGCCAGGCGCCCTTCGTGGTGATCGATTCGCTGCTGTCCGAAGAAGCGGTGCTCGGCTTCGAGTACGGCTACGCGTCGGCCGAGCCGAACACGCTGGTGATCTGGGAAGCGCAGTTCGGCGACTTCGTCAACGGCGCGCAGGTCGTGATCGACCAGTTCATCGCGTCGGGCGAAGTGAAGTGGGGTCGCGCCAACGGCATCACGCTGATGCTGCCGCACGGCTACGAGGGCCAGGGCCCCGAGCACAGCTCGGCGCGGCTGGAGCGCTTCATGCAGCTCGCGGCCGACAACAACATGCAGGTCGTGCAGCCCACGTCGGCGAGCCAGATTTTCCATGTGCTGCGCCGGCAGATGGTGCGCATGTTCCGCAAGCCGCTGATCATCATGACGCCGAAGTCGCTGCTGCGCGCGAAAGATGCCGGTTCGCCGCTGTCGGACTTCACCAAGGGTGAATTCAAGACGGTGATCGGCGAGGTCAGCGCCGACGTGCACGCCGACAAGGTCAAGCGCGTGATCGCGTGCTCGGGCAAGGTGTACTACGACCTCGTCAAGTCGCGTGCCGAACGCAAGAACGGCGACGTGGCGATCATGCGCGTCGAGCAGCTCTACCCGTTCCCCCACAAGGCATTCGCGGCCGAGATGAAGAAGTACCCGAACGCGACCGAGGTCGTGTGGTGCCAGGACGAGCCGCAGAACCAGGGCGCCTGGTTCTTCGTGCAGCACTACATCCACGAGAACATGGTCGATGGCCAGAAGCTCGGCTACGCCGGCCGCCCGGCGTCGGCGTCGCCCGCGGTCGGCTACGCGCACCTGCACCAGGAGCAGCAGAAGGCGCTGCTCGATCAGGCCTACGGCAAGCTCAAGGGCTTCGTGCTCACCAAGTAAGCCGCCACGCGCCTGCAAACAACAAGAGTCAAGAAAATGTCAATCGTAGAAGTGAAGGTCCCGCAGCTGTCCGAATCCGTCGCCGAGGCGACGCTGCTGCAATGGAAGAAGCGCCCGGGTGAGAAGGTCGAGATGGACGAGATCCTCGTCGAGATCGAGACCGACAAGGTCGTGCTCGAAGTGCCGGCGCCTGCATCCGGCGTGATGGCACAGCTCGTCAAGAACGACGGTGAGCTGTGCGTCGCCGACGAGGTGATCGCGAAGATCGACACCGAGGGCAAGGAGGCGGTGAGCCCGCTCGACGTGAAGGCAATTTCGCCTGCCGTTCCTGCGCCCGGCGCGACCCCGGGCGTGACGCCGCCGGCAACGCCGGACGCGGCATCGGCTGGCGTTGCCATGCCGGCGGCTGCCAAGCTGATGGCCGACAACCGCATCCCGGTCGGGTCGGTGCCCGGCACGGGCAAGGATGGCCGCGTCACGAAGGGCGACGTGCTCGGCGCGATCGAGGCAGGTAGCAAGCCGGTGGCGATGACCGCGCCGGTCGTCGCTGCCGCGCCCAAGGCCGCGCTCCCCAGCGTGGCCGCACCGCCTGCGCCATCGCTGGGCGACCGCCCGGAGCAGCGCGTGCCGATGAGCCGCCTGCGCGCGCGCATCGCCGAGCGCCTGGTGCAGTCGCAATCGACCAACGCGATCCTGACCACATTCAACGAGGTCAACATGGCCCCGGTGATGGAGATGCGCAAGCGCTTCCAGGAGAAGTTCGAGAAGGAGCACGGCGTCAAGATCG
>JBDTVC010000174.1:0-10531 GCA_040007475.1 Burkholderiales bacterium | reverse complement strand
TGCGCGCGATGTCGAACGCGCTGACGACCTTGCCGGCGCAGCCGAGCTTGATCTTGTCGCGCAGGTTCGTCGCGACGAGCGTGTTGTGCACGAGCAGCAGCCCCTCCTGCAGCGGCGCGCCGACGTGGTCGATGAACTCGAGCGGCGCCGCGCCGGTGCCGCCCTCGGCGCCGTCGACGACGATGAAGTCCGGCGTGATGCCGGTCTCCAGCATCGCCTTCGCGATCGCGAACCACTCCCACGGGTGGCCGATGCACAGCTTGAAGCCGGTCGGCTTGCCGCCCGAGAGCGTGCGCAGCTTGTCGATGAACTGCATCATCTCGATCGGCGTGCCGAACGCGCCGTGGCTGGCCGGCGAGACGCAGTCGACCCACGGCGGCACGCCGCGCGCCTCGGCGATCTCGAGCGTCACCTTCGGCCCCGGCAGCACGCCGCCGTGGCCGGGCTTCGCGCCCTGGCTGAGCTTGAGCTCGATCATCTTCACCTGGGGTTGGGTCGCGTTCTCGACGAAGCGCTCTTCGCTGAACGAGCCGTCCAGGTGCCGGCAGCCGAAGTAACCCGAGCCGATTTCCCAGATCAGGTCGCCGCCGCCGTCCTTGTCATTGCCGCGGTGGTAGCGGCTGATCGAGCCCTCGCCGGTGTCGTGCGCGAAACCGCCGCGCTTCGCGCCGCTGTTGAGCGCCAGGATCGCGTTCGCGCTCAGCGCGCCGAAGCTCATCGCCGAGATGTTGAAGATGCTCGCGCTGTACGGTTGCGCACGGCCCTCGCCGATCAGCACGCGGAAGTCGTGCGTGGCCAACGTGGTCGGCTGCATCGAGTGGTTGATCCACTCGTAACCGACCGCACCGACGTCCATCTGCGTGCCGAAGGGCCGCTTGTCGGCATCGCCCTTCGCGCGCTGATACACGAGCGAGCGCTGCTGGCGCGAGAAGGGCGCGGCCTCGTTGTCGCCTTCGATGAAGTACTGCCGCATCTCGGGCCGGATGAACTCCAGCAGAAATCGCAGGTGCCCGATGACCGGGTAGTTGCGCAGCACCGAATGGCGCGTCTGCAGCGTGTCGCGCCAGCCTAGCGCGGTGAGCAGCAGGAACACGAGCGCGATCTCGCCCGCGGTGTGGAACGCGACCCAGGTGAACGCGCTGAGCAGCGTCGCCACGCCGCACAGCAGCCACGCCGTGTAACGCACCGGGAAGAATCGATCGAGTTGTTTGAGCCAGATGAACATGCGCGCCCCTTCGCGTCGGTGGCGCGATGGTAGGCCCGCGGTGTGACGCCTTCCGGTGCGGGAATGCCCGAATGGCGGTGCTGTTCAGGTGATCGCCGGCGGCAGGTCGCGCAGGCGACGCATTGGCGAGCACACGATGATCAAGGCCTGCACCGCGAAGCCGAGCGCCATCACGACGATGCAGGCCCTCAGCCCGCCGTCCCCGCCGACCAGCGCGGCGATGCCCGCACCGAGCGCAGCACCCAGCGGCCGCGACCCGGCGTTGACCGTCAGGAACAGCGCCGACACGCGCCCCAGCATCGCCGGTGGCGTGACGGTCTGGCGCAATGTCGTCGACGACACGACCCACATCACCGGCCCGGCGCCGAACAGGAAGAACGACGCGCCCGCCAGCCACGCGCTCGGCCACCACAGGGTCGCGACCATCACGCAGCCGGCGGCCACCGAGAACAGCGGGCCGATGATCACCGCCATGCCGAAGCGCAGCGCGCGCATCAGCCTCGACGCGAACGCCGCGCCGACCACCATGCCCGCGCCGTAGGTCGCCAGCGTGCTGCCCACGCCGGCCGCGTTCAGGCCGATCAGGTTCACCGCATAGGGCACGTAGGCCGCCTGCAGCACGAACCACGACAGGTTCCACGCGACGGCCGTCCACATGATCGGCCGCAGCAGCTCGTGGTGCCAGATCAGCTGCGCGCCTTCGCGCAGTTCGTGCAGCACATGGCGTGCCGGAAGTGCGGGCCGCGCCGGCTCGGGCAGACCGCGCAGCAGCAGCACCGCGCCGCTCGACAGCACCAGCGCGAGCACGAAGGCCGGCGGCCCGCCGGCCCAGCCGACAAGCGCACCGGCGAGCGCCGGGCCGGCCGCGAACGCGATGCTGCGCGCGGCCTCGAGCCGCGCATTCGCGCGGGGCAGGTCCTCGCGCGGTACGAGGCTGGGCACGAGCGAGGGCGCGGCGACGCTGAACGCCACCGTGCCCGCTGCACCGATGAAGCCGAGCAGCGCGAGCCACGCGATCGAGAGCATCCCGGCGAACGCCAACATCACCAGTGCCAGCAGCGATGCGGCCCGCAGCGCCTCGGCGGCGACCAGCAGGCGCCGCCGCGAGCGTCGGTCGGCGAGCAGGCCGGCGGGGATCGACAGCAGCAGGAAGGGCAGCGTCTGCGCGGCCGAGAGCAAGCCGGTCTGTGTCGCGCCGGCGCCCAGGGTGAGCACGGCCACCATCGGCACTGCTGCCAGGCTCACCTGTTCGGCGGATTGCGCCGCGAGGTTCGACCAGGCCAGGCGCGTGAAGGCTGCATTCGTCATGGCGGCACGATAGCGGCCGACGCGTGCGGCGGCTCGCCGGATCCGGCCACGTCGTGATCGAGGGCGGCGCCGCTATACTGCCGGCCAGCGCTGATTTGTTCCGGCTTGCGGGCGCTCTATAAATTCCGCTAAAGACAGGACGCGCAACCCGGTGTCCCGCCTTTGGCGGCGCCGGGTTTTTCATTGGTCGGTATGCACTCAGTCGGTCACGTCACTCCGCAATCGATGCACTTCGCGCTGCCGCTGCCGCTGCGCAGCGGCGCGCAGTTGCGTGACTACACGCTCGTCTACGAGACCTACGGCACGCTGAACGCCGACCGGAGCAACGCCGTGCTCGTGTGCCATGCGCTGAACGCCAGCCACCACGTCGCCGGCACCTACGAAGGCGACGACAAGAGCGAAGGCTGGTGGGACAACCTCGTCGGCCCCGGCAAGCCGCTGGACACCAACCGCTTCTTCGTCATCGGCGTGAACAACCCCGGTTCGTGCTTCGGTTCGACCGGGCCGATGCAGACCAACCCCGACACCGGTCGGCCGTACGGCGCGGACTTTCCGGTCGTCACCGTCGAGGACTGGGTCGACGCGCAGGCGCGGCTGTTCGAGCGCTTGAGCATCACGCAGCTCGCCGCCGTGCTCGGCGGCAGCCTCGGTGGCATGCAGGCGCTGAGCTGGTCGTTGCGCTATCCGGACCGGCTGCGCCACTGCATCGCGGTCGCGACGGCGCCGAACCTGTCGGCACAGAACATCGCGTTCAACGAGGTCGCGCGGCGCGCGATCGTCACCGACCCCGAATTCTTCGAGGGCCACTACTACGCGCACGGCACGCTGCCGCGCCGCGGCCTGCGCGTGGCACGCATGATCGGCCACATCACGTACCTGTCGGACGACGCGATGGAGGCCAAGTTCGGCCGCAGGACCCGTGGCGACGGGGCCCTTCCCGTTGACCTGCGAAGCACCGGCCTGGCCTACAGCACGCAGGCGATCGAGTTCGAGATCGAGAGCTACCTGCGCTACCAGGGCGACAAGTTCAGCGAGTACTTCGATGCCAACACCTACTTGCTGATCACCCGTGCGCTCGACTACTTCGACCCGGCGCGCGAGTTCGGCGGCGACCTCACGGCCGCGTTCGCCGCGGCGCGCGCGAAGTTCCTGCTGGTGAGCTTCACGACCGACTGGCGCTTCGCCCCGGCGCGCTCCCGCGAGATCGTCAAGGCGCTGGTCGACCACCGACGCGACGTGAGCTATGCCGAGATCGCGGCACCGCACGGTCACGATGCGTTCCTGCTCGACGACCCGCGTTACCACGGCGTGCTGCGCGCGTACTTCGACAACATCGCGCGGGAGCTCGCATGAGTGAACGCAAGGACATGGAGCTCATTGCGCAGTTGGTGCCCAAGGGCTCGCGCGTGCTCGACCTCGGTTGCGGCAGCGGCGAGTTCCTCGCCTACCTGCGCGACTTGCGCCAGTGCACCGGCTACGGCATCGAGATCGACGATGCGAACGTGCTCGCCTGCGCCCAGCGCGGCGTCAACGTCGTGCAGCTCAACCTCGAGGAGGGCCTGGCGCTGTTCGAGGACCAGAGTTTCGATGTCGTGCTCCAGCTCGACACGCTGCAGCACCTGCGGCACACCGAGAAGATGCTGCGCGAGACGGCGCGCGTCGGGCGCATCGGCATCGTCAGCTTCCCGAACTTCGCGCACTGGCCGAACCGCCTGCAGGTGATGGCCGGGCGCATGCCGGTGACACGTGTGCTGCCGTACCAGTGGTACGACACGCCGAACATCCGCGTCGGCACCTACGCCGACTTCGAAGTGCTGGCGCGCAAGGACGGGCTGCGCATCCTCGACGCCTTCGGCATCCAGGCCGGCGCGGCCGTGCGGCGCTGGCCGAATCTGCGCGCGAGCGTCGCGGTGTTCAAGTTCGACCGCGGGTAGGGCGATGCCGCGCAACGTCGAGATCAAGGCGCGCATCGACAGCATCGAGGCGCTGAGCGTGAAGGCCGCGGCGCTCGCGTCGGAAGGCCCGATCGAGATCGCGCAGGACGACACCTTCTTTCGCTGCGACGCGGGCCGCTTGAAACTGCGCACCTTCTCGGCCACCGACGGCGAACTGATCTTCTACCGCCGTGCCGATCAGCAAGGCCCCAAGGAGTCGTTCTACGTGCGCACGCCGACCTCCGACCCGGACGGATTGCGCGAGACGCTGAGCCTGGCCTGGGGGCAGAGTGGCCGCGTGGTGAAGCGCCGCACGCTGTACCTCGTCGGCCGCACGCGCGTGCACCTCGACCGCGTGCAAGGGCTCGGCGACTTCATGGAACTCGAGGTGGTGTTGCAGGACCACGAGAGCGCCGAGGCCGGCGTTCGCGAGGCCCAGGCGCTGATGGCGCAACTCGGCGTCGAACCGGCACGGCTGATCGAGACCGCGTACGTCGACCTGCTCGCGGTCAGCGCGCGAGCCTGACGCTCAGGGCTGGGCGCGCGCGGCGGCCTCGTGACCGAGCAGCGCGTCCTTCAGCGGACGGTCGGCCGGCGAGGCGCCGAACCAGATGCCCAGCACCATGCTGAAGAACTCGGCGTCGCCCACCGGCTCGCCCTGCGGTTGACCCTGGATCACGAACTGCGTGCCCTTGCCCGGCACGAACTCCATCGCGAACGAGTCGCCGGGAACGAGCTTGCTCTTGCCCGAGAAGATCTCGATCAGGCGTGTCGTCGACAGCGTGTGGCGCGTCGCCTGCTCGCGCGTCGAGTTCTCGCTCATGCCCTTCACGAACAGCCGACCGAGGTCCGTGCCGGGCAGTTCGCGCAGCGCCGTGAACTGAAGCTTCTTCGGGCCCGGCAACGCGAGCAGTTCCTCGGGCGTGCCGACCTTGCGCGTCGTGTACAGCGCCATGTCGTAGACCTTGAAGATGGTGCGAAAGCGCGTGCCGGCACCGTTGAGCTGGAGCCGCGTGCCTTGCAACTGGACGGCGGGTTCGAAGTGCGTGCCGGAGGTTGTGGCCACCGCAGCCGCGCTCGCGACGAGCAGCGCGCAGGTGGCGGCCAGGACCACGTATTGGCGTGGGCTTCTTGTCATCTTCTTCTCTCCCTGAGGGTTGTCTCTTGTGTTGCCGAATCTGCCACAAGCACCCGGCATCGGCGTATTCGCCGTCGATGGTACTGGGCAGCAATGCACGCTGGATCGTGATTCCCAGTATTCTTCCGCTCCCCGATCTCCACAGAGGAACAGACATGTTGCGTATTGCACGCTCGCTCGCGCACGGTACTTTGATGATCGCGCTCGCCGGGCTCGCCCTTGGGAGCGCGCAGGCCGCCGCGCCGCAGGTCAAGACCCAACCCGGCTACTACCGCGTGATGCTGGGTGACTTCGAGGTCACCGCCTTGTCCGATGGCACGGTCGCGCTGCCGGTGGACAAGCTGCTCACCAACACCACGCCGGCGCAGGTCGGCAAGGCCTTGTCGAAGAGCTTCCTGAAGGCGCCGGTCGAGACCTCGGTCAACGGCTACCTGATCAACACCGGGTCGAAGCTCGTGCTGATCGACAGCGGCGCCGCCAAGCTGTTCGGGCCCACGCTGGGCAACCTGCTGGACAGCCTCAGGGCCGCCGGCTACCAGCCCGAGCAGGTCGACGAGATCTACATCACCCACATGCACGCCGACCACGTCGGCGGCCTGATGGCGGGCGACAAGATGGCGTTCCCGAACGCGGTCGTGCGTGCGGATCAGCACGACGCGGACTTCTGGCTCAGCAAGGAGAACCTCGACAAGGCGCCCGAACAGATGAAGGGCTTCTTCCAGGGCGCGCAGGCCTCGCTGAACGCTTATGTCGCCGCCGGCAAGTTCAAGCCGTTCAATGGCAACACCGAACTCGTGCCCGGCATCAAGGCCGTCGCGGCGCCCGGTCACACGCCGGGACACAGTACCTACCTTGTCGAGAGCAAGGGCGAGAAGCTCGCGCTGTGGGGCGATCTGATGCACGTTGCCGCGGTGCAGTTCGCGCAGCCCGCCGTGACCATCCAGTTCGATACCGACAGCAAGTCTGCCGCCGTGCAGCGCAAGCGCGCGTACGCCGAAGCCGCGAAGCAGGGCTATCTGGTCGGTTCGGCGCACCTGTCGTTCCCGGGCCTCGGGCACCTGCGTGCCGAAGGCAAGGGCTATGCGTTCGTTCCGGTGAACTATTCCGGGCTCAAGTAACGGCCAGGCCCGCGAGGTAGGCGTCCAGCGCCTGCGGGCCGACCTTCACCAGATCGAAGCCGGCCGGGTCCAGCATCCAGTTCTGGATCAGGCCGTCGAGCAGCGCGTGCAGGCCGACGGCGGCGGCGCGGGCCGGCATGCGGCGCGAGAGTTCGCCACGCCCGACGGCGGCCTTCAATGTGCGCTCCATGTCGGCCACGCACTCGCCGCGCACGCTCAGGTGGCGCTCGCGCACCGCGCGCATCTCGGCCACGTATTCGACCTTGTGGGTGGCGATCTCGAACACACGCTGCATCTGCGGGTCGGCGACGATGCGCTTGAGCACGTCGCGAAGGCGGCTGCGCATCTGCGCCACGGTCATGTCAGTGCCGCTGCAGCCGCCAGCCTCTTCGAGCGGCATCGTCGCGCGCTCCATCATCGCGTTGAAGAGGTCGGCCTTGTCCTCGAAGTGCCAGTAGATCGCGCCACGCGTCAGTCCGGCGGCCTTCGCGATCTCGTGCAGCGACGTGCCGGACACGCCCCGCTCCTCGAATACCCGCTCTGCGGTGTCGAGAATGAGGGCCCGGGTGGCCAGTGCCTCTTGCTTCGTTCGGCGAACCATCAATAATTGTTGCGGTGCAGCGAGGCTGTCACTATACATACATTCGCGTATGTATACTGAACTGCTTCAGGTGCAGGTTGATGTACCGCAAGTTCCCCATTGAAAGGTTGTTCATGGCTGCGTTGCAAAACGTCGTGTCGAGGTCTGCCGTGTTGGCGGTGCTCTGGGCCCTCGTCGCATGTGGGCAGCAGTCGCCGGGTGGTGCGCCCGCCGGTGGTGGCGGGCCGCCGCCGGCAGAGGTCGGTGTGGTCACGGTCGCGCCGCGCGAGGTCGGCCTTGCGACCGAGTTGCCGGGCCGGCTCGAAGCCTCGCGCGTCGCGCAAGTGCGGGCGCGAGCTGCGGGCATCCTGCAGAAACGCCTGTTCAAGGAAGGCAGCGACGTGAGGGCCGGGCAGCCGCTGTTCGCGATCGACTCGGCGCCCTACCAGGCGAGCGCGTCCAGCGCGAACGCGCAGCTCGCGCGCGCACAGGCCAACCTCACGCAGGCCACCGCGCTGGCCGAGCGCTACAAGCCGCTGATGGAAGCGAACGCGATCAGCAAGCAGGACTACATCAACGCCACCGCCGCGCAGGCCACCGCGCAGGCCGATGTCGCCGCTGCGAAGGCCGCGGTGCAGACGGCGCAGATCAACCTTGGCTACGCGTCGGTCACGGCGCCGATCTCCGGCCGCATCGGCCGCGCGCTCGTCACCGAAGGCGCGCTGGTCGGCCAGGGCGAGGCCACGCAGCTCGCGGTCGTGCAGCAGATCAACCCGATGTACGTGAACTTCACGCAGAGCACGACCGATGTGCTGAGGTTGCGCAAGGCGGTCGAAGGCGGGCAATACAAGCGCGCCGGCGGTGATGGCGCGAGCGTGCGCATCGTGCTCGAGGACGGCAGCGACTACGGCTCGCCGGGCAAGCTGTTGTTCAGCGACCTGACCGTGGACCCGACCTCGGGCCAGATCACGCTGCGCGCCGAGGTGCCCAACCCCGCGGGACTGTTGCTGCCGGGCATGTACGTGCGCGTTCGGCTGGCGCAGGCGCAGGCCGAGGCCGGCATCGTCGTGCCGCAGCAAGCGGTCACGCGCGGCTCGACCGGCGACTCGGTGATGGTCGTCGGCGGCGACGGCAAGGTCGCGGCGCGGCCGGTGAAGGTCGGCACCTCGGTCGACGGCCAGTGGATCGTGCTCGATGGCCTGAAGCCCGGCGAGCAGGTGATGGTCGACGGCTTCCAGAAGCTGCGCGGCAATGCACCGGTGAAGGCCGTTCCGTGGAAGGCGGGCGCATCGGCCGCCGCGCCCGCGGCCGCATCGGCGCCGGCCTCGGCCGCGTCGTCGAAGTAAGAGGCGGATCCCATGGCCCAGTTTTTCATCGATCGACCCATCTTCGCGTGGGTGATTGCGCTGTTCATCCTCGTGCTCGGTGGCGTGGCCATCAAGCAGCTGCCGGTGGCGCAGTACCCGACCGTCGCGCCGCCCTCGATCGTGCTGACAGCCGTCTACCCCGGCGCCTCGGCGCAGACGCTCGAGGACAGCGTGATCAGCGTCATCGAGCAGGAGATGAACGGCTCGCCCGGCCTGATCTACATGGAGTCCGTGAGCCAGGCCAACGGCACCGGTTCGATCACGCTGACCTTCGAGTCGGGCACCGACGCGAGCCTCGCGCAGGTCGATGTGCAGAACCGCCTCAGCCGCGCCGCGCCGCGCCTGCCCGCCGCGGTGACGCAGCAGGGCGTGCGTGTCGACAAGGCGCGCGCCAACTTCCTGCTGTTCACGATCCTGTCGAGCGACGACCCGGCCATGACGCCGGTGGTGCTCGGCGACTACGCCTCGCGCACCGTGCTGCCCGAGCTGCAGCGCATCCCCGGCGTCGGCCAGGCACAGCTGTTCGGCACCGAGCGCTCGATGCGCATCTGGATCGACCCCGCCAAGCTGGTCGGCTTCAACCTCGCGCCGAATGATGTGAACGCCGCGATCCGCGCGCAGAACGCGCAGGTCTCGTCGGGCACGATCGGTGATCTGCCGATCGTGGCCGGCCAGGGCATCTTCGCGACCGTCGTCGTCAACGGCCAGCTGACCTCCGAGAAGCAGTTCGGTGACATCGTGCTGCGCGCGAACACCGACGGCTCCGCCGTGCGGCTGCGCGACGTGGCGCGCATCGAGCTCGGCGCGCAGAACTACGGCACCTCGGCGCGCCTGAACGGCAAGCCGTCCACCGGCATCGGCGTGCAGCTCTCGCCGACCGGCAACGCGCTCGCAACCGCGACCGCCGTACGCAAGCGCATGGCCGAACTGGCCCCCTACTTCCCGCCCGGTGTGAAGTGGGACATCCCGTACGACAGCTCCAAGTTCGTCAAGATCTCGATCGGCCAGGTCGTCGAGACGCTGGTCGAGGCGGTGATCCTGGTGTTCCTGGTGATGTACCTGTTCCTGCAGGACTTCCGCTACACGCTGATCCCGACCATCGCGGTTCCGGTCGCGCTGCTCGGTGCCTTCGGCATGATGTTCGCGTTCGGCTACTCGATCAACGTACTGACGATGTTCGCGATGGTGCTCGCGGTCGGCATCCTGGTCGACGACGCGATCGTCGTGATCGAGAACGTCGAGCGCATCATGAGCGAGGAGGGCCTGAGCCCGCGCGACGCGACGAAGAAGGCGATGGGCCAGATCCAGGCCGCGCTGGTCGGCATCACCGTGACGCTGGTGTCGGTGTTCCTGCCGATGGCGTTCTTCGCCGGCTCGGTGGGCAACATCTACCGCCAGTTCTCGCTCGTGATGGTGAGCTCGATGCTGTTCTCGGTGTTCCTCGCGAACTCGCTGACGCCGGCGCTGTGCGCCACCTTCCTGAAGCCGGTCGAGGCCGGGCACAAGCACGAGAAGCGCGGCTTCTTCGGCTGGTTCAATCGCGGCTTCGTCGCGACGACGCACGGCTACGAGGGCTGGGTCGCGAAGATGCTCAAGCGCACCTGGCGCTTCATGGCGCTGTTCGCGGCCATCGTCGCGGTCGTGGTGCTCATGTTCCTGCGCATGCCGGCGTCGTTCCTGCCGAACGAGGACCAGGGCTACATCATCGCCAATGTGCAACTGCCCCCGGGCGCGACGCAGGAGCGCACGCTCGCGGTGATGCAGCAGGCCGAGAAGTTCTTCCTCAGCCAGCCCGAAGTCGACAAGATGGTCAGCGTGCTCGGCTTCAGCTTCTCGGGCAGCGGCCAGAACGCCGCGCTCG
>JBDTVC010000173.1:0-10545 GCA_040007475.1 Burkholderiales bacterium | reverse complement strand
CGCTGAAACAGCGTCCACGATCAGACTGATTTGGGCGTCCACGATCGCTGAAATAGGCACACCTACATCCGAATTGCCACCGGCTTCTGCTTCCTGGCTGCGATTCTTGACGCCTGCAGCCGCAAGGTCGTGGGCTACGCGATCTCACGGCGCATCGACACGCAGCTCGCATTGGCGGCGCTGGACGCCGCCGTGCAGACCCGACAGTCAGCGCAGGGCTGCATCCACCACACGGATCGCGGGTGCCAATACGCAAGCGATGCCTACCGAAAGGCGCTGAAGGAATGCGGTCTTCGAGGATCGGTGAGCTCGGCGGGCAACCCGTACCACAATGCGCAGGCCGAGAGCTTCATGAAGACGCTCAAGGTCGAAGAGGTGTACCTTGCTGGCTACGAGACCTTCGACGACGTGAAGACCAGGCTGCCACGCTTCATCGAAGACATCTACAACGCCAAGCGCCTGCACTCCGCGCTTGGCTACCAGTCACCGGTGGAATTCGAAACCCAACTCGCTCAGCAGACGGCTTAGTTCTGATGAACCCGATGGTCCAGCCTCAGGGGTTCACTCCAGCCGACAGACAAGACGAATTCAACAATCCGCCTCGAACACAGAAATTCAGACACTCCCTGATGCCTCGCAGTTCTTCGGCTATGCACCTTCTGCGATGCATTGTTTAGACCATCCCTATGGGTGCATAACTGCTCCATAGTGGACGCGGGTGCGTACCAAAAGTATCTTGCAAAATGCTCCATAGCGGGCTCTTTCGAATAGCAGGAATTGCCCTAAATGCTCCATAGTGGCCGGGCCTCCGGCTTGATGTAACGGTTTTGCAAAATGCTCCATAGCGGACGCGTTCGAGTAGCAGTCCTGCAAACTGCTCCATTGCGCCCCATCATCGTGCGGTACCGGAGGCTCAGTGGCAATCGTCTTCGAGCTGGTGTCGGATGGCCAGGATGTTGATCGCGCTCTTGCCTTCTATCTCGTACGGCGCGACGTAACCTCGAACGATGTCGCATCTCGCATCTCGCATCTCGCATCTCGCATCTCGCCCCAGCCTGCCGAAATGGCTAGACGTCGTCCAGTGTCGCGGTAGGCGAGATCGCGGCGCACAGATCCGCGGGTCGACCGGTCACGGGGAGCGTGCCCGTGTGCAGCATCGCCAGTTCATCGCAAATGCGCTCGGCCTCCTCCATGTCGTCGGAGTGGCTCACCTATGCCGTTCCCGGTGATCTCACACCAGGGCGAAACGTCCTGGAGTTCGGCAGCCCGATCGAGTGCGTGGAATTGGCGCACCGGCTAATCGAGAATCGCGATCTGCGGAACGAGATGATGACCCGCAATTCCGACTACTACCGTGCCAGTCTTCGGCCGGATGTCCTGATGGCTCAACTCACTGACAACAGCTTTGTCGACAGCCGCGCGATAGAACGTCGAGAGCACGAGCTACCTGGCCATTGCTCTGACGACGGGAAGCAACGCGCCCAGGTTGTCGCCAGTCGGCAGCTTCAGCACGGACGAGGTTTGATCGGTGCTGAGCCTCGGCAGTCGCGTGGACAGGATCGACACCCGCCTGAAGCTCCTGTTGATGTCGTCGATTAGCACTTCGGCGGCTGCCTTGGCCATGGCGTACTCCGCCAGACCGTCAGGTCTCTCGGCGATGAAGACCGTCGACGGGACATAGATCCCAATCTTCCTGTCCATGGGGATGGATTCAATGTGCAGGCACAGCCTGTACAGGCTCCTGACATAGGCCTCCAGGAACTCGTCGAACAGAGCGCCGACGAAGACCTCTGCCTTCTTTCGATAAATCCTCGGCGTCGCGAACAGATAGACGGCATCGAGCGCCTGGAAATCAATCTCGTCGAATGCCTCCTTCGAGGTTACATCGAGCCGCTGTATCTGGCAGCTGCCCATGCCGCTGGCGTTGATCTCGGCGTTGACCATCTCGATGTCGGCGAGCCCCTGGGCGTAGCTGATCGTGACACCCCCGCCGCCAGCAGCCAGTATCTTGGCCGTCAGCTCACCCAACCCCCGGGAGGCGCCGATCACCAGTGACCGGGTGCCGCTGAACTCACCGGAAACCACGCGCTTCGCGATCTCGGACATCGACAATTGCGGCTGCGGTGTCGGCCGAAGAAAGGCCGTCAGGCTGCCGGACAAGACACCTTGGAACGAGACATTGAAACGACGAAAGCGCTCGTCGTATTGATCAACAGCGAACTCAAGCGCTTCGGATACCGGTCCTGAATCGTTCAGCTTCAGACTGATTGTCGAGAATATGGAATTGAGGCCGGGGCACACCATCCCGACAAAATACGACAGACAGAGCAATCCTGCGATGCGCGAGGATCCGAGGCAGCCAACAGCCCGCGGGAAATGTCCCGACAGATCGCCATCGTCAATCCGAATGGCGTATCGCCTTTGCAGTTGTTCCTCCGGCGGCTTGCTCAGTGGAACATCGACGCGCTCGAAGTACGAAACGGCCTGGGATTGCAACTCCGATCCGGAAGCCTTGCCAACCGGCTGCTTCTCGGCAAGCTGCGCGGTCATGCGCAGTACCGCGCAAGGCAGCCCATTGACCCGGGCTTCGATGGCGAACCGGCCGGGGCCGTCATTCTTCTGACTGAACACCACCGTGTCGTCGACGTTGACGGGATTGTTGAACGAGCAATTCAGCAGCGTCGGCGTCAGCGCGTCGTCGTTGACCCAGTATTCCAGCGCGGTCAACAGCACATGGACGCCGTGCACCACAGGCAGCCCCGTGAGCAACCGCCTCGCGGCAACCGGATCCATGTGCATGGGGTTCCGGTCGAACGACAGCGACGCAAAGACTTCCTGATCCTGCGCGCTGAACCGTCGCCTTCCGATTTCTCGCACGGGGTCACGGGGCTGGTTGGTCATTGTTCGAGGCCTGAATCGATGAGCGCCGGCAGTCTAGCGCAGCAGGTCGAGCTCGACCTGCCCGACACAACCCTAGAATCCAGCCGGCGCCGATGGCGTTGACGACTGCACCGAAGCTTCCTCCGTACGTCCCATGCGAATCTTCAGCCTCTGGTCTGTGGTCGCCACGTTGGCCATCTTCGCCTCGTGCACGCGGGCCGACGAACTGTCGACCATCGTCGCCCCCGGTGCGAGGGTCGAGAAGATCGCTCATGGCTTCGGTTTCGTCGAAGGTCCGGTCTGGGACGCCAGGGGCTGGCTTCTGTTCAGCGACATCCCCGGCAACACGATCTACCAGTGGACCCCAGGCCCGCGCGCGCGGCGCGGCGGGGTGAGGCTACCCGCGGCACTCGTCGGGTCGTTGAAGGTGTTTCGTCGCCCCTCCGGGCACTCGAACGGGCTGGCGCTGGACGGTCAGAACCGCCTGATCGCTTCCGAGCATGACCGCCGCATCTCGCGCACCGATGCCGACGGCGCCGTCGGCACGCTCGCCGACAGGTTCGAGAACCAGCGCCTGAACAGCCCGAACGATCTGGTCGTCAAGCGAGACGGCAGCGTGTATTTCACCGATCCGCCGTATGGCCTCACGAACGACAAGGCGCGCGAACTGCCGTTCAGCGGCGTCTTCCGCATCGCTGTCGATGGCAAGCTTTCCGCGCTGAAGCGGGACATTCCTTTCCCGAACGGATTGGCGTTCTCGCCGGACGAAACCAAGCTTTACGTGGTCGACTCGGAGGCCAATGAGATCTACCTTTTCGATGTCGCGGCAGATGGTTCGCTCGGCCAATCCCGACTGTTCGCCGAGGTCAAGCTGGCGGGAAGCCGGGACGGCCCGGATGGCATCAAGGTCGACGCTCACGGCAACGTCTTTTCCGCAGGGCCCGATGGTGTCTGGGTTCTTGCGCCGGATGGCAGGTTGCTCGGGAAGATCCTGACGCCCGAGGTGCCCGCCAATCTGGCCTTCGGTGGCGCCGACCGTTCCGTGCTCTACATCACCGCACGAACCGGCCTGTATCGAATCAGGCTGAAGACCGGCCCGTGATGCAGCTTCCGAACGGTGCAAAGAAGCGCTAGAACTGCCAGTAGAGAAACTCGCTCTTCCCGCCCATGCTCAGCGTCCCTGCGATGGCGAGTGCCGACATCGCGAAGGCCCACGAAAGTGAAGGGCTCCAGGTGAAGGCGCGGGCAAACCAGTTCTTGGCGGCAGGCATGGCCTTGATGCCGATGGCCGGTTCGTAGCGCGAGACGATCTCCATCGAGTTCGGCAAGGCCAGCGCAACCAGCATCAGCCCCACGACCCATGCCGCGGACACATACAACTCGCGGCCGGTTCCTGTGCCCGTCGCGGTGACAACGTGCTGCAGCACGCCCCCCAGCGGGCCAAGTTGCTCCAGCAGCTTCTGCGGAAGGCTGATGCCGTTCAGTCCGACCATGCCCTTCAGCAACTCGGCCGCGCCGCCGCCCGTCGTCGAGCGGAACAAGACCATCGACGAGACCACCGCAACGAAGGTCATGACGAAGCCGAGGGGTCGCATGACCTGCGCATAGCGGGCATTGTCGGACCAGAGCCGTGGCCTCAGGAGGCGCCAGCCGTGGTTCACCGAGAGGTAGAGCCCATGCAACAGCCCCCAGAGAATGAAGAGGTAACCGGCACCGTGCCACACACCCGAGACGAGCATCGTGAGAATCGTTGGGCCGGCGAGCAGTTGCAAATATGCGCTCCAGCTTGCGTTGCGGCTACTCAGGACACCGAGGCCCTTCGCGAGCCGCCGCCTCGTCAGCCACAGCACGAGCGGGTTGTAGAGATAGGCGGTGAGGAAGCGCGTCAGCGTCATGTGCCAACGCAGCCAGAAGTCGACGATGTTGGTGGCCTTCAGCGGCGAGTTGAAGTTGGCCGGCAGTCGTATGCCGAAACAACGCGCCAGCCCCAGAGCCATGTCGCTGTAGCCGGAAAAGTCGAAGTAGATCTGCAGCGTGAAACCGATCGCCGCGATCCAAGAAGGGAAGAGTGAGATCGCGCCGCCGGCCGCGGCCGCGTCGTAGATGGGCGAGGCATGGGCCGCCATGCCGTCGGCCAACACGACCTTCTTGAACAGGCCGACGATCAGCAACGTGAGACCGACGGAGAGATCCACCTTGTCGAAGCGGCACGACAGCTTCTGGAACTGCGGCATCATTTCGCGGTAGTGAACGATCGGCCCCGCGATGATCTGCGGGAAGAACAGCACGAACAGGCTGAAATCGCGGAACGTGAACGACTCGATGCGGCGTGCATGAACGTCGATCAGGAAAGCGATCTTCTGGAATGTGATGAACGAGATGCCGAGCGGAAGGATGATCTGGGTCAGAACGAAGTTCGCACCCGTCAGGTCGTTCGCGACGGTGAGGGCGAAGTTCGCGTACTTGAAGTAGCCCAAGAACGCGATGTTGAAGACGATCCCCAGCAGCAAGACCATGCGCGACACCGCGGCTCGAGTCTTGTCCGCACTGAGCCTTTGCAACAGCCGCGCCGTCGCGAAGTTGATCAGCACGGCCGGGGCGATGATCAGAACATTCAACGGCCGCCACCAGGCGTAGAAGACCAGCGAGGCGAGGATCAGCCACGCCAGCGCCAGGCTTCTGGACCGGGTGCCAAGCAAGTAGAAACCCACCAGCGTCACTGGCAGGAACGCGAACAGAAAGGTGTAGGAGTTGAACAGCATCGGATGGGTATGCAGTCTTGCGTTTGCTATGCGAGCAGGGCCAGCGCCTTCTTCGCGATCTCGCCGACGGTGTCGAAGGACTCCACATCGGCGACGCCGAATCGGATGCCCAGTTCCATCTCCGCGGCGACGATGAAGTTGACGTACATGAACGAGTCCCAGTTCGGAACGTCGCTGCGCCTCGTGTCCGCCCGGAGCACGATCGAATCGTCGCCCAGCAGGTCACGCAGGATGTTCGTCAACTTGAGCAGAATCTGTTCTTCATTCACGCTAGGCAGCCTTTCGCTCGAGGCAGGTGCGACGAGCAACGTAGTCGTTGACGTTGAGGACCCAGCGGCTGGCGCCCTCAGCTGAGATCGGTCGATCGACGCGCGAGAAGCCGAGGCTCTCGTAGAGCCCCGCGACCACGCCGTTCTTCGGGCTCGGGATGTAGTCGGCGCGGATGGCGCGTATGCCCCGTTGCCGAGCCGCCTCGACCACAATGTTCATCGCCTCGAATTCCACCTGCCGGCCGAACACGCGGCAGCTCATGACCCAGAGGACCACCTCGAGCATGCGCGGATCGTCCTGCGCCGGCCGCAGGATCATCGCGCTGATCAGGCCGTTGTCACCGAAGCGGTCGGCCAGGCGAAACCGCAGCGCGATGTTGTCCCCGCTGCCGGCCAGTTGGGTGAGTTCCTCGACCGTGCAGCGCGCGGTCGTCGGATTGAACTGGTTGGTCTTGTTGATCAGCTGCGCGACGCGGGCGAGGTCGAGCGAGGTGACGGACCCGACCTCGATCGACATGTCGAGCGCACGGAGGTACTCCTCGACGCTCTGCGCCGCACCGCGCAGGGAGTCGCGCTGCGCGTTCTTGGCATATTGCTCGGCGCGCGTCCGGTCGTCGGCGGTGAAGGCGATCGCGTCGAAATACCCGCCGCCGGCCAGGCAACGCACATACAGCGCAGCGTCGGCGGGCAGCTCCGGGACGGCCACCATCGGAAGCGCCTCGCGAACACGCGCTCGCTCGGCAGGGTTGTCGTCGACGAACACCAGGCTGTCCAGCCCGATGTTGAGCTGTTCGGCGATGGCCTTCAGATTTTCGGCCTTGTCGTTCCAGTTCGCGACGAAGGCCGCGATGTCGGTTCTGCGAAGAGCCATGTCCGGGTGATCCTTGAACGCGGCCTCCGCGATCGCGAGATCGTTCTTTGAACACACCGCAAGGATCACACCGCGCTCGTTGAGCGTCTTGGCATAGCGTTGCAACGCGAGGTGAGCCTCGCCCAGCGCACTGCCCTCGCCCAGCACGATGCCCTCGATGCCGTCATCGCCGATCACGCCGCCCCACAGCGTGTTGTCCAGATCGAGCACCAGGCACTTGCGCGACGCGCCTCGCTGCGCACCGATGATTCGGGCGACCATGTCTCCGTAGCGCTGCGCCGACTGGGGTGCAATCTCGATCTTGCCCTGCAGCCAACGTGCGACGTCGAACCACGCATCGATACCATCGCGCGCACTCGCGCGTGCCACGTCGAGCAACACGATGCCGTCTTGTGCCGCAGCTTCGGCGACCTGCGAATTCAGCTGCGCCACGACGCGTGACGGCGCGCCCGGGACGAGTCGGTCGAAGTCGCCGAAGACCGGCTCCGAGATGTCGAGGAACGTCTGTTGAATGATGGTCGGGCTGAAAGCGTTCCGCGCATGGCGCCACAACTCGCGCAGCTCTGCGATCGTCGACGACACGATGTCGTCGGCTTCGCCGAGCGTGGCACCGAGCGGCGTTCTGGCGATGGCCTCGCGTGCCGTGAGTGACAGCAGCACGATATCGGGGCGGAAGTCGCGCAGGCCGGAAGGCGGCTCGAGCAACTCCTGGCGATACTGACCAAACGATCCTGCATGAACCTCGATCAGCAATCGCCGGCGCAGGCCGGCGACTCGGACCGCCGGCAACAGGTGGTCGATCGTGCAGGAGCCCAGGATCGCCAGGCGAATCCTCGGCAACCCGACCGCGCCCGAGGCGATCGTGCGGGCGAACGCGTTGTCGAGCTGGATCGTCTCGAGGAAACCAAGGCGAAACTGAGCGAGCGCGGAAAGCCGCTCGATCCGATCCTGAGGCTCGGTCACGGCGCGCGCATCGCGAAGGCGCTGCGCGAAGTCAGGCGGGCTGGGAAGCAAGTGCATGACAGATCAGCGGGCAGTCGTGCGCGCCTCTTGCAGGCAGCGCTGAATCCGCGGGCCGGCGGTGTCGAAGAATGCGGCAGACCAGCGCGCCGAACTCCCGCGCTCCAGATGATCGCCATCCAGCGTGCGCAAGCCTTCGAGCTTCGGCGCGACGAGGTCGAGCTTCAAGGCGCTGGCGATCGCAGCCGCTTCCTGCGTGCTGGTGGCGCTCCAGGGCGCGATGGTGAGGATCACGCACTGCCGGTTGACAGGCAGACGCGAGACGAATTCTTCCGCGCGCAGCGAATCGCGCTTCAAGTGATCGGGGGCTTCGTCAGACGGAGCCTCCGCGACTGCCGCCGCCTTGAAGTCCTCGGAGCCCCTGAGCTCCCAGGCGCCGGTGTCGCGCGAACGAAAGAAGGCCACCTGATGGCCGCACACGGCGGGGATGGCCTCGCAGATGCCCTTGTGGAGGCCCTGCCAGCGCTTCTTCTCTTCGTAGCGTGCCAGCGCATCGCTGGACCCATGGCGAATGGCCTCGGTCGGCGCAGTCACCAGGCTTTCGTCGAAGAACCGATCGACGTTGATCACATAGACGCTGGCCTTGGGCTTCAGCCGGCCGAGCAGCGGGCCTTCGAACAGCGCGTTCTCACCGTAGCTGAACCCGAGCAGATAGAAGCGTGCCGCAACCGACGAGAACCACTGTGCGGTGGCCTGGGTCGAAAACGCGAACTGCATGCGGCTGTTACCGAGGAAGAGAACATCCGCATCCGCGGCAGCGCGCTGGGCATCGGGCTCCAGCCCGAACCAGAAGGCGCCGTGGTCATAGTCGCCATAGCCGCCGGTCTGGCAATAGGCCAAGTAGTGGCCCGAGCCATACCCGCTGGCCGGACACGCAAAGACGCCATCGGTGCGCAGCTTGTAGCCCAGCGCGGCCAGCACGCTGAACAGAACGATGACAAGGTACAGCGCAGGCCGGATCGCAGCAACGCGCACGGTCATGCGGCCGACGCTGATGCTTGGTGTAGACATCGATTGAGCTTCCATCTTGCGCAGTGTAGAGACCCGACACCTCGTCAAACAACCCTTCGATCGGGGGAAGTCTGCGCCATCGTGTGAGACAACACGATGCGCTGGTGATGCCCTTGCGAGGCTCTGTGCACATGTTCACGAGGCGTGAAAACGCCGATGGCGCACCCCTCGCGGGGTGCGCCATCGGGCACTGACACCGGGTCAGCGTTTTAGCGGGTCGTCGTGATGGAGAAAGGCCCGAGCCCAGTCGGCACGGTGATGGAGCTGACGAGCGGCGTGAGATTGCCATAGGTGGGGCCAGCCGTCTTGTCGATGCTGTACTGCGTCACCGTGCTGCCTTGACCATCGCCGCCACTGAAGCTCGCGAAGTTCACGACGTAGACGTAGCTACCGAACGGGTCGATGGCAACGTACTGCGGGTGGAGTTCGGCGCCAGGTCCGGTCACCCCGTTGCCGGTCCCGGTGGTGTTGACACCGCAGCCCGTGCGCAGCGAACCATCGACTTGACTGATCGAGCACTGGGCAATTTCGGAGTCCGCCTTGTTGGCCCAATAGGCGAACTGACCATCAGCAGAGATCGTGATCGGGTAAGGATGAATCCCCGTCGCCTGCGTGTTGCCCGGGATCGCCGTGAGCGCGCCCGTCGTCGCGTTGATGCTGAACTGAGACACGGTGTTCACATCGAAGTTGTCCACATACGCGAACTTGCTTCCGCCGGGTATGGATTTGATAGCGATGCCAAGGCTTCCGCTTCCAGCTCCCGTCGAGACGTCAGCCACCCAGGTCAACGCCCCCGTACCGCCAATGTCGAACTGCGAAATGCTGCCGTTACCGGTATCGGTGTTGCGGTTCGCCACGTAGACATGCTGGCCATCAACCGTGATCTGGTAAGGAACAACGTTGGTAGCACCACCGTTCAGCAGAGTGACCAAGCCACTGCCGATGGCGGTGAGCGTGCCGTCTGCGCCAATCGTGAACTGAGCAACGCTGCTGCTCGCGCCGCTCGGGTCGTCCTGGTTTGTCACGTAGGCATATTGACTGTTCGCATCGATGGCCACGGAGTAAGGCGTCGGCCCCCCCGAGGACACGAGGCCGAGTGACGAAAGCAACCCCGTCGCCGGATCAATCGCGAACTGCGCGATATTGCCACTTCCGTGGTTGGTCACGTACGCGAAGCGACCCGCCGGATCAACGGTGACGACGTTCGGATTCGTGCCGCCGGTCGTGATCCGCGTGCCGATCTCCGTGAGTGCGCCGTCGAGGCCGATGGTGAACTGCGCGATATTGCCGTCAGTGGAGTTCACCACGTAGGCGAGTGCCAGGCGGCAGGTGACGACCACCGAGCTCACGTTGGCCGTGACGTTCGAGCCCGACCCGCCGGTCATGCGGCAGGTTTCACCCGTGGGCTGCGTACCAACCGTGACGGCGTAACTGGTGTTATAGGCCACCGGCGTGCTGAACGTGAACGTCCCGTCTGCGTTGACCGTCGTCGGATTCGCCGAGTTGTTGTTCAGCGTGACCTGCTGGGTCGACACCAGGCCCGAGACGGTCCCACTGATCGTGTAGGTGTTCGTCGAACAGGTGATGTTCGCGTTGACGACATTCGCCGCGACGTTCGAGCCCGTGGCATTCGCCACCGTGCAAGTCTGGCCCGTCGGCTGCGCATTCACGGTCACGGCGTAGCTGCCGTTGAAGTTGACCGGCGTGCTGAACGTGTAGGCACCGTTGGCGG
>JBDTVC010000172.1:0-10590 GCA_040007475.1 Burkholderiales bacterium | reverse complement strand
CCATCACCAGTGCCGGTACCGGCTGCATGGCGGCGCTGGATGCGCAGCGGTTCCTCGGGCACTGAACCCGGTGACGATCAGACGCTTGCTGGTGCTGGCCACGCTCGGCGTGTGCGCGCTGTCGACGGCGCATGCGCAGGCGGCGGCGTCGTCACCCGCGACGACGTGTGCCGAGATGCTGAACGCGTTGAACCCCGGCTTGCAGGCGCGACGCGCCGAGGCCTTGCTGGCCGCCGCCACGCTGCACGAGATCGGCCGCTGTGTCGACAAGAGCGAAGTGCGCGCCGCCGAGTACCTGAGCGAGGCCGCCAAGGGTGGCAACAAGGTCGCCGCCGTGCGGTTGGCGCGCAAGTTCGCTCGCGGCTGGGGCGTGGCGCAGAGCTACGCCATGGCGGGCGCGTGGGTCACCGGCAAGGGCTCGACGGACGAGAAGATCGAGGCGTGGGATTACTCGATCGGCTATGCGAGCGCCGTGCTGCGCGAGCTGCTCGCCGCGGCGCGCTATCCGACGAGCGGCACGGTACCGCCCGCCGCGTTCTCGTTCGTCGTCGAGATCGATGCGTTGAATCCCTCTCGGCTGGCCTATCGGGTGACTTCGGCACCGACTGAGGGCTCGGCCGCGTTGTCCGACGCCGTCGAGCGCGTTCTTCGCAGCCAGCTGGTTGGCGTGCTGGGCTGGCTGCCGCCAGCGGATCGGCGCTTGATGGTGTCGGCCCGCGTCGCGGTGCCGGTGACGCTGCGCTATGTGTCGGCCACCGAGATCGCGGCCTACGAGGGTGACGCGATCCTGCGTTGAGCTTGTCGCCGGGTCAGGAGCCCGTCACCGAACCGATCGTGATCGCCACGCCGCTGGCACCCGGTGCGACGGGCGCTGCTTCGCCGGACAGGTCACCCGGTTGCGGGATCGCGTTGCCCGACTTGCTGACGCGTGCGCCGACGATCACCTGCGCGGCGCCCGAGAGCTTGGCGGTCGGTGCCATCGCCATGCTGTCGTCGAGCTTGTAGGGCATGGGCAAATCCTTCACCTGCGCGCGCAGCACGGCCAGCGGCATGCGCGAGCCCTGCGCGGCGCGCGCGAAGATGAACACGGTGTCCGTGGGGCTGGCCTTGGCGGCCAGCGCGGGTGCGAGCGTGACGGTGCCGGTGATGGACGCACCTGTCACCGTCGCCTTGGTGGAAGCCGCCGCCACCGCCGGCGCGGCCAGCCCGCCGCGTCGGCGCGCTTCGTCCAGGCTGGCCTGCAAGCGCGGCGCATCGGGACTGTCGGCGGGGAGACGCTCGGCCATCTTCTCCCAATGACGCGCGGCGGTCGCGTAGTCGGCGCGCTCGAACGCGGCCATGCCGGCGAGTGCCAGGGCCTTGAGATGCCCGGGGTCTGCTGCGAGTGCGCGTGCGACGACTGCGTCGGATTGCGGCGTCGCGCCGTCGCCGTTCTTCGCCATCAGCGCGCTCGCGTAGTCGGCAAGCGTGGTGGCATCGTTGCCGCGCAGGGCCACGGCCTTCTCGTAGGCGGCGATCGCCTCGTCGGTGCGGCCGAGCACGGTGTACGAGCGGCCGAGCATCAGCCAACCGGTGGCGTCGTCGGGCTTGTCCTTCAGACGGTCGGCGAGCTTGCTCACCATGCCCTCGATCTGCTGGCGCGCGGCTTGCTCCTCGGCACTGCTCTGTGCGGCTTCGGCGGACGCGGTGACCGGCTTCAGGCCGGGCGATCCCTTCCACGCATAGCCTGCGATCGCAACGCCGATCACGCCGACGCTCAGCACCGCGAGCAGCGCGAGGGAAGGGCGCGGCGCGGGCGCGGACGGTTCGGCGAGCGATTCAGTCATCGGAAATCGTGGGAGCGGATCAGGATTGATGCGGGTCGCCGAACAGCGCGGGGTCGTCGGCCTCGAACTGCTCTGCGCCCGCACGGGCGCGCCGACGCAGCACGATGACGAGCGCGACGAAGCCGCCGAGCAGCATCAGGCCGGGGCCGAACCACAGCAGCCAGGTGGTGCTCTTCACGGGCGGGCGATACAACACGAAGTCGCCATAGCGATCGGTCATGTAGGCGATGATCGTCGCGTCGTCGTCGCCCTTGCGCAGCATCTCGCGTACCTGTCTGCGCAGGTCCTTGGCGAGGTCGGCGTCGGACTCGGCGATGGTCTGGTTCTGGCAGACGAGGCAGCGCAGTTCTGCGGCGATGCGCGTCATGCGCGCCTCGAGCACCGGGTCGGCGGCGGCCGGCGGGGCGTCGGCGGCGAACGCGGGCAGGGCCACGCACAGCGCCGCGAGCCAGCTGGCGACAAGCCTACGCATTGAGTTGCTTCAGCATCGGCTCGATGCGCTCGCGGATCACGTCGGGCGTCAGCGGGCCGATGTGCTTGAGGCGGATCACGCCCTGCTTGTCGATGATGAAGGTCTCGGGGACGCCGTAGACGCCGAAGTCGATACCGACCCGGCCGTCGTCGTCGAACAGCGACGCGTTGTACGGGTTGCCGAAGCGTGCGAGCCAGCCTTGCCCGTCGGGGCGCTTGTCCTTGTAGTTCAGGCCGTAGAGCGGTACGAGGCCGCGCTTGGAGAACTCGACCAGCAGCGGGTGCTCTTCGCGGCAGGCCACGCACCACGAGGCCCAGACGTTGAGCATCCAGACCTTGCCGAGCATGTCGTCGCGCTTGAAGGTCGCGGCCGGGTCGTCCAGCCGCGTCAGTGCGAAGCTCGGCGCGGGCTTGCCGATCAGAGGGGAGGGCACCTCGCGCGGGTCGAGCTTCAGGCCCTTCGCGAGAAAGCCCGCCAGCACGAGAAACGCCAGCAGCGGGAGGATGTAGCGCAAACTTTTCATGCCGTCGCTTTCACCTCGGTCGTCTGGGTCTGCCTCACCTTCGACCGATACCGCCGATCGGTTGCCGCGAGGAAGCCGCCGAAGGCCATCATCAGGCAGCCGCCCCAGATCCAGGTGATGAAGGGCTTGACGTAGACGCGCACGATCCAGGTGCTGCCGGCGAGCGGCTCGCCGAGCGAGACGTAGAGGTCGCGCGTGAGGCCGGTGTCGATCGCGGCCTCGGTCATCGTCGCGCCGGAGACCGGGAAGACGCGCTTCTCGGGGTGCAGCGTGACGACCTTGTCGCCGTTGCGGGTGACCTCGATCGTGCCCTGTGCCGCGCGGTAGTTCGGGCCCATCAGCGACTCCACGCCGCGGAACGTGAAGGTGTAGCCCAGCACCTCGGTCGTGTCGCCGACGTTCATCTTCACGTCGCGCTCGATCTCGCCGCTCTTGACCATCGTCACACCGAAGATGAATACCGCGATGCCGAGGTGCGCGACCATCATGCCGACCATCGCGCGCGGGATCAGCCCGGCGCGGTGCCACAGGCTCGTCTTGACGATGCCGTTCGGCCGCAGACGGTCGATCAGGTCGGTGGCGAGCGCGGCGACGACCCAGAACGCCATGGCCAGCCCGAGCGTCGAGACGAAGCCGAGCTGCCCGCGCAGCCAGTTGACGAGCAGCGCCGCGACGATCGCGGCGCCGAACGCCCAGCGCAGGCGCCGCACGAGCTGCGGCAGCTCGGCCTGCTTCCAGCGCGCGAGCGGGCCGATGCCGATCAGGAAGATCAGCGGCGCCATCAGCGGCACGAACACGGTGTCGAAGTAGGGCGGGCCGACCGAGAGCTTGCCCATGCCGAGCGCGTCGATCAGCAGCGGGTACAGGGTGCCCAGCAGGACCGCGCCGCAGGCCGCCATCAGCAGCACGTTGTTGGCGAGGAGGAAGGTCTCGCGCGAGACCCACTCGAAGCGCGCGCCCAGGCCGACGCTCGGGGCGCGCCACGCGTAGAGCGCGAGCGAGGCTCCGATCACGAACACGAGGAAGCCGAGGATGAACAGGCCGCGCCGCGGGTCGGTCGCGAACGCGTGCACCGACGACAGCACGCCGGAGCGAACGAGGAAGGTGCCGAGCAGCGACAGCGAGAACGCGAGGATCGCGAGCAGCACGGTCCACGACTTGAAGCTGCCGCGCTTCTCGGTGACGGCGAGGGAGTGGATCAGCGCGGTCGCGACCAGCCACGGCATGAACGACGCGTTCTCGACCGGGTCCCAGAACCACCAGCCACCCCAGCCGAGCTCGTAGTAGGCCCAGCCGCTGCCCATCGCGATGCCGATGGTCAGGAAGATCCAGGCGACGGTGGTCCATGGCCGCGTCCAGCGTGCCCAGGTGGTGTCGAGGTTGCCGCCGATCAGCGCGGCGACCGCGAACGAGAACGCGACCGACAGGCCGACGTAACCCATGTAGAGCATCGGCGGATGGAACACCATGCCCGGGTCCTGCAGCAGCGGGTTCAGGTCGCGGCCATCGAGTGGCGGGTTCGCGAGGCGATCGAACGGGTTCGACGTGAGCAGCAGAAACAGCAGGAAGCCCACGGCGAGCATGCCCATCACCGACAGGATGCGCGCCAGCACCTGGGCCGGCAGGTGGCGGCTGAAGCACGCGACCGCGAAGGCCCAGCCGGTCAGCATCAGCAGCCACAGCAGCATCGAGCCCTCGTGGCCACCCCAGACCGCGGCGACGCGGTACTGGGTCGGCAACGACGTGTTCGAGTTCGAGGCCACGTACAGCACCGAGAAGTCGTTGCCGACGAAAGCCGTGACGAGGCAGCCGAACGCGAACGCGACGAGCACGAACTGCAGCGCTGCAGCGGGCCGCGCCAGCGCCATCCAGTCGGCACGGCCGCGCGCGGCGCCGACCATCGGCACCGCGGCCAGCACCAGGGCCACGCCGAGCGCGAGCCAGAGCGCGAAGTGACCGATCTCGGGGATCATTTGCCGGACTCCATCTTCATCGGGGTGGCGAGTTGGCCCTGCTGCGCGCGCTTGAGTGCTTCGGCGGCCTCAGGGGGCATGTAGTTCTCGTCGTGCTTGGCGAGCACTTCGCGGGCGACGAACACACCGTCCTGCAACTGGCCTTGTGCGACGACGCCTTTGCCCTCCTTGAACAGATCGGGGAGGATGCCCTCAAAGCGCACCGGCACCGACTTCGCGGTGTCGGTGACGATGAAGTCGACATGCACGCCGTCGCGCTTGACCGTGCCCTTCTCGACCAGCCCGCCGAGGCGGAAGCTGCGGTTCGAGGGTGCCTCGTGCTGCGCCACCTGCGTGGGCGAGTAGAAGAACACGAGGTTGCTCTGGAAGGCATTGAGCACCAGCGCTGCGGCGATGCCGACGGCGCAGACGATGCCGCCGGTGATGGCGAGGCGTTTGTGACGGGGTTTCATGGTTTACCTATTTTCGCCGGTTGCGGCCAGCGCATCGCGGTGGCGCTTGATCGCCATCAAGGGCTCGACGAGCATGCACAGCGCAGCCACCCCGAACGAGCCCCACACGTAGAGCCCGTAGCCGCCCATGGCGAAGAACTCGGAGGCGCTGCCCCAACTCATGACACAGCCTCGTTCAACCACTTCGCGTCGCGCTCGCGCTCGACGATGATCGCCCGCGTTCGCGTGAACACCACCGCGAACGCGTAGGCCCAGCAGGCCAGCGTCATCAGCAGCATCGCGGTCAGCATCGTCGCGACCATCTTCGGCGCGGCGGTGGCGCTGATCGTCGCGCCCTGGTGGAGCGTGTTCCACCACTTGACCGAGAAATAGATGATCGGCACGTTGACGCTGCCGATCACGGCCAAAAGCGCGCCGGCCTGGTCGGCACGGCGGGTGTCGTCAATCGCATTCACGAGGGCCATGTAGCCCAGATACAGAAACAGCAGGATGAGTTCCGAGGTGAGGCGTGCATCCCACACCCACCAGGTGCCCCAGGTCGGCTTGCCCCATAGCGCGCCGCTCCACAGGGCGACGAAGGTGAACATCGCGCCGGTCGGGGCGACGGCGCGCGCCACCATGGATGCCAGCCGCGCGTTGAAGGCCCAGCCGATCGCGGCCCAGAACGCCATCACCATGTAGAGCACCATCGACATCCATGCCGCCGGCACGTGAATGAAGATGATGCGGTACGAGTCGCCCTGCGTCGCGTCGGTCGGCGCCTGGAAGAAACCGATGTACAGACCCGCGCCGGCGAGCGCGAGGGTCGCGGCCCACAGCCAGGGGATCAGGCGGCCGGCCAGCACATAGAAACGCGGCGGCGAGGCGAACGTGAAGAAGTGGAAGTTGGCCAGCATCGGGTCGGTCACTCAGTGGCAATGCGCAGCGCGGCGGCGGTCGCGATCGGCGCCAGCAGGCCGGTGGCGATGAACAGTGCGCCCAGCAGCGAGAAGTGGCCGCGTGCCGAGCTGCCCGACTCGACGGCGGTGACCGCACCGCTGCCGAAGATCAGCGCCGGGATGCACAGCGGCACGATCAGCAGGATCAGCAGCACGCCGCCGTTGCGCACGCCGAGCGTGAGCGCGGCGCCGAGGTTGCCGAGCAGGCTCAGGATCGGCGTGCCGAGCAGCAGGCTCGCGCACAGCGCGGCGATGCTGCGGCCGCTCAGATCGAACATCACGCCGAACAGCGGCGCGATCAGCAGCAGCGGCAGGCCGGTCAGCAGCCAGTGCGACACGGCCTTCGCAATCGCGACGGGCAGGGCGGAATGGCCTGCGAGCAGCATCTGCTCCAGCGAGCCGTCGCTCTGGTCGCTGGCGTACAGCTGCGTCACCGACAGCATCGCCGCGAGCAGCGCGCAGACCCACAAGACGCCCGGCGCGATCTGGCGCAGGGTGTTCGGTTCGGGGCCGACGCCGAGCGGGAACAGGCTGACCGCGACCGCGAAGAACGCGATCGGCAGCAACGCATCGACCCGGCGGCGCGCCGCCAGGCGCAGATCGCGGCCGAGGACGGTGCCGAAGACCGGCGCGGTCATGCGGTGGCGGCCTCGGCCAGCTGCAGCACGATCGGCGCCGGCGAGGTCAGCGTGAGCGGCACGTGGCTCGTCAGCAGCACGCTGCCGCCGCGCAGCGCATGTTCGGCGAGCAGGGCGTTCAGCGCGGCGACGCCCTCGACATCGAGCGCGTCGAAGGGCTCGTCGAGCAGCCACAGCGCCGTCGGCGGCGCCGTGCACAGGCGGGCCAGCGCGACGCGGCGCCGCTGCCCTTGCGACAGGGTGCGGACCGGCGCGTGGCGGCGGCTGTGCAGTCCGAAGCGTCGCAGCGCCGCGTCGATCCCCTCGGCGCTGGTCTCGAAGCCGTGCAGCCGGCTCAGGAACAGCAGCGACTCGGTCACCGTGAGATCGTCCTTCAGCGCGTTGGCGTGGCCCACGTACACCCGCTCGCGCGTGCCATGTTCGATGGCGCCGGCTTCGGGCCGCGCGAGCCCGGCGAGCAGTCGCAGCAGGCTGGTCTTGCCCTGGCCATTGGCGCCACGCACCCAGACGATCTGCCCGGCGCGCACGCTGAGGTCCAGGCCCCGGAACAGGATGCGTTCACCCCGGCGGCAGGCCAGCCCGGTGGCGGCCACGACGGTCGAAGGGTCACTCATACCTGTTCATTGGAAATGGGGGCGTTGATTCAGGCTAACCGGGTATTGTGCACAAGCGCCGAAGGCCGGCCGATATCATCGTGCCGATGTGCCCACGCCCCGTAACACGCTGTTCCTGAGCCCGCTGCGACGATGAACAAGGCCTTCACGCGCGAACCCGACGCCGCCAGCGACGACGATGACGACGACATCGCGCCGCCGGCGCTGCCCTCCGGTGCGAAGAACTACCTGACGCCGGCCGGCTACGCGCGGCTGCGCGCCGAGTTGCTCGCGCTGCTTGACGACGAGCGGCCGAAGATCGTCGAGATCGTCTCGTGGGCGGCGAAGAACGGTGACAGGTCGGAGAACGGCGACTACCTCTACGGCAAGAAGCGCCTGCGCGAGATCGACCGCCGCATCCGCTTCCTGACCAAGCGGTTGGACATCGCCGAGGTCGCCGACCCGTCGCTGCACTTCGGGCACGACCAGATCTTCTTCGGCGCGACCGTCACCTACGTCAACCAGCGCGACGAGGAACGCACGATCACGATCAAGGGCGTCGATGAGGTCGACAACCTGAAGGGCGAAGTGAGCTGGGTGTCGCCGATCGCGCGTGCGCTGCTGAAGGCGCGGGTCGGCGATGAAGTGCAGCTGATGACGCCGGGCGGCCTCGAACAGCTCGAAGTGCTGGCGGTCACCTACCCTAAGGTTTGACGCGCGCGACGCGCAACACCGAAGGCGCGCGTTTCAGGGTGCGCATCACGTCGGCCAGATGCAGCCGGTCGCGGACACTGATCAGCAGCTGCAACTCCGTTGTCTCGGTCGCCGGCTCGTTGCCCATTTCGATGTGGGTGATGTCGGCCTCCGCCGCGCTGACGGCCTGGGCCACCTGCGCGAGCACGCCCTTGCCGCTGGCGACGAGCAGCGTGATGCTGGCTTCGAACGCGTGGGCCGGTTGCTCGGCCCAGTCGACGCCCATCCAGTGTTCGCTGTCGCGCTCGAACAGTCGTTTGCCGACGCTGCATTCGCCGGTGTGCACCATCAAGCCCTCGCCGCGGCCCAGATAGCCGACGATCGCGTCGCCCGGAATCGGGCGGCAACAGGTCGCGAGCCGGACCGATGCGCCCTCGCTGCCATCGATCAGCACCATGCCTTGCGCGGGCGAGGTGTCGTCGGCAGCAAAGCGGCCCATCGTCAGTGTCAGCGCGTCCGGTCGCGTGCCGTGCTCCGCCATCAGCTTGGCCAGCCGCTTGGCGACGATGTTCGCGATCTTGCGGCCCTGGCCGATGTCGGTGAACAGGTCGGTGCGGGTCCGGCTGCCGCTCCAGCGCGTGAGCTGCTGCCACAGCGCGGCGTCGCCGCCTTCGGTGCCCGGCAGCTGAAGCCCCTCGGCCCGCAGCGCCTGCGCGAGCATCTTCTCGCCCAGGTCCTCGGACTCTTCCTGCTCCATGTTCTTCAGGTAGTGGCGGATCTTCGAGCGCGCGCGGCCGGTGCGCACGAAGTTCAGCCAGGCTGGGTTCGGCCGCGCGCCGGGCGCGCCCGAGACCTCGACCACGTCCCCGCTGCGCAGCTCGGTGCGCAGCGCGACCGGCTCGCCGTTCACCTTGGCGGCGACGCAATGGTCGCCCACGTCGGTGTGGATCGCGTAGGCGAAGTCGACCGGTGTCGCGCCACGCGGCAGCGCGAGGATCTTGCTCTTGGGCGTGAACACATAGACCGCATCGGGGAACAGATCGATCTTGACGTGCTCGAGGAACTCGTTGGCATCGTGCGTCTCGTCCTGGATGTCGATCAGCGACTGCAGCCACATCGCGCCCAGCCGCTGCGCCTCCTGCACCTGCGCGCCGCCGGTCTTGTAGAGCCAGTGCGCGGCGATGCCCTTTTCGGCGACCGCGTGCATCTGCTCGGTGCGGATCTGGAACTCGACCGCCGTGCCCAGCGGGCTCACCAGCGTGGTATGCAGCGACTGATAGCCGTTGGCCTTGGGAATCGCGATGTAATCCTTGAAGCGCCCCGGCAGCGGCTTGAACAGCTGATGGAGCACGCCCATCGCCATGTAGCAGTCCATCAGGTTGGCCACGACGATGCGGAAGCCAAAGATGTCGTTCACCTGCGCGAAGGTCAGGTGCTTCTCGCGCATCTTGTTGTAGATCGAGAACAGCGTCTTCTCGCGGCCGTAGACCTGCACCTGCAGCTTGGACTGCATGAACGACTTCTCGACATCGTGCTGGATGCGCTCGACGATGTCGCGCCGATAGCCGCGTGCCTTCTGTACCGCTTTCGAGAGCGCGGCCTGGCGCCAGGGCTGCATGTTCTGGAACGACAGCTCCTGCAGCTCGCGATAGGTCTGGTTCAGGCCGAGGCGGTGGGCGATCGGCGCGTAAATGTCCAGGGTCTCGGTCGCCACGCGCGCGCGCTTGGCGGGCAGCACCGCCTCCATCGTGCGCATGTTGTGCAGCCGATCGGCGAGCTTGATCAGGATCACCCGCACGTCGCGCGCCATGGCCAGCAGCATCTTGCGGAACGATTCGGCCTGCGATTCTTCGCGGGTCGAGAACTGCAACTTGTCGAGCTTGGTCAGGCCATCGACGAGATCGGCTACCGGTGCGCCGAAGCGCTCGATCAGCTCGATCTTGGTGATGCCGCAATCCTCCATCGCGTCGTGCATCAGCGCGGCCATGATCGCCTGCGCGTCGAGCTTCCATTCGGCGCAGAGGCCGGCCACGGCGATCGGGTGGGTGATGTACGGCTCGCCGCTGGCGCGGAACTGGCCCAGGTGAGCCTCGTCGGCGAACCGATAGGCCTCGCGCACGCGCTTGATGTCGGCAGCGTCGAGGTAGTCGAGCTTGTGCGTCAGCGCCGCGAACGAAGCGGCCGCTGCGTCGGAAGTGGGAGGTTTTGCCGCCGCGCGCTTCGCCGCAGCCGGCGCTTTGGCCGGCTCGCGGAGGGCATTGGGGATCGGGGCAGTCATGCCCCGAATTTAACGTGGAATGGGCAGCCCGGTCGGTGAGGGGCTACCCGGTGAGGCGGCCGAGACCCGCTCGGCGGGTGGTGGCGGTACTCCGCCACCGGGTGCTCAAGCCTTAGACCGGGACTTTGCGCAACATCTCGATGCCGACTTCGCCGGCGGCGATCTCGCGCAGCGCGGTCACGCCGGGCTTGTTCTTGGTCTCGA
>JBDTVC010000171.1:0-10602 GCA_040007475.1 Burkholderiales bacterium | reverse complement strand
GTCGGCAGGATGTAGACGTTGCGCTGCGTCAGCAGCAGCGTGTCGGAGCGCGGCTGGCGCGCCTGCGCCCAGCGTTGGAAGCGCTGGCGCACCCGCATCGTGGGGTTGAGTGCGGCGGTCTCCATCGTCAGCGGCCGCCCGGCCGCCCGAAGGCCGCTGAGCGCCCCCTCGGGGGGCAGCGAGCGAAGCGAACGTGGGGGCCCATGTTCGCTACGGCAGCGGCACGGCTTCGATCATCGCGCGCACCTGCTCCTTGCTGCCACGGCCGGCGCCCGCAACCGGCACGAGGCGGTGCGCGATCGTCTGCGGCAGCACGTACTGCACGTCGTCGGGCGCCACGTAGTCGCGCTGTGCCAGCAGCGCACGCGCGCGTGCCGCGCGCAGCACCGCGATGCCGGCCCGCGGGCTCAGGCCCTCGACGAACCAGCGCCCCGACCGTGTCGCCGCGATCAGCGCCTGCAGATAGTCGAGCAGTGTGTCGGAGGCATGCACCTGTTGCACCGCATGCTGTGCGACGACGAGCTGCTCGGGCGACATGATCGCGCTCAGGCCGTGGATCGCCTCGCGCCGGTCCTGCCCCGCGAGCAGGGCGCGCTCGCTGGCCTGGTCGGGGTAGCCCAGCGTGATGCACATCAGGAAGCGGTCGAGCTGCGATTCGGGCAGCGGGTAGGTGCCGAGCTGGTCGCTCGGGTTCTGCGTCGCGATCACGAAGAAGGGTTCGGGCAGCGCGCGCGTCTCGCCCTCGACGCTGACCTGGTGCTCTTCCATCGCCTCGAGCAGTGCGCTCTGCGTCTTCGGCCCGGCGCGGTTGATCTCGTCGGCCAGCAGCACCTGTGCGAACACCGGCCCGGGGTGGAAGACGAAATTTTCCTGACTGCGCTCGTAGACGCTCACGCCGATCAGGTCCGAGGGCATCAGGTCGGCCGTGAACTGCGTGCGCGAGAAACACAGCCCGAGCGATACCGCCAGCGTGTGCGCGAGCGTCGTCTTGCCGACCCCCGGCACATCCTCGATCAACAGGTGCCCGCCAGCGAGCATGCAGGCGACGCAGTCTTCGATCTGCGCCCGCTTGCCGACGATAATGAGCGCGATCTGATCGACCAATGCGGTGAGTTGTGTGGCGAGCGCTTTGTCCATTCAGTCACCATACCCGAAAAGGCCGCCTGCCCATGACCACCGCGCTCTACAGCCACCCCGATTGCCGTGCACATGACATGGGCCGCGGCCACCCGGAGTGCCCGCAGCGGCTCGACGCGATCGACGACTACCTGCTCGCCAGCGGCCTCGATGTCGCGCTCGAGCGCCACGAGGCCCCGCTGGTGGATCTGGCCGAGGTCTCGCGCGCCCATGCGAGCGGTTACGTGAGCGAGCTGCGCGATGTGCTGGAGAGCGTGCAGGCCGACGGCCAGATGCGCGCCCTCGACCCGGACACGGTGGCGAGCCAAGGCACCTGGGCTGCGGTGCAGCGCGCCGCGGGCGCGGCGGTGGCCGCGACCGACGCGGTGATCGACGGCCGTGCCGAGAACGCGTTCTGCGCGGTGCGCCCGCCCGGCCACCATGCGACGCGCGGCGCGGCGATGGGCTTCTGCTTCTTCAATAACGTCGCGATCGCCGCACGCCACGCGCTCGACGTGCGCGGCCTCACCCGCGTGGCCATCGTCGACTTCGACGTGCACCACGGCAACGGCACCGAAGACATCATCGCGGGCGACGACCGCGTGCTGATGGTCAGCATCTTCCAGGACCGCCTCTACCCGTTCAGCGGCGGCGTGCCCAGCGGCACCAACATGATCAACGTGCCGGTGCCCGCGTACACGCGGGGGCCCGAGGTGCGCGAGATGATCGAGGCCAACTGGATGCCGCGGCTCGAAGAGTTTGCTCCGCAGATGATCTTCATCAGCGCCGGATTCGACGCGCATCGCGAAGACGATCTCGGCCAGCTCGGCCTGGTCGAGGCCGACTACGAGTGGATCACGCGGCGCATCAAGGGCGTGGCCGACCGGCATTCAAAGGGCCGCATCGTGTCCTGCCTCGAAGGTGGCTACAACCTCGGCGCGCTCGCGCGCAGCGTCGCCGCGCACCTGCGCGTGCTCGCCGGCGTCTAGGCATGACCACCCCCACGTCACTTCGTTCCTGCCCCCCGAGGGGGCGCTCAGCCGCCTTGGGGCGGCCCGGCGGCGGCTGAGACGATGGCGAATCCCCTGAGCGCAGACGACCTGAACGAACTGCTGGGCTCGCTGACGCAGCCCGGCGCATTGACCGAGCTGGCGGTGCTGGCCGGCTGCCTCACGCTCGCCTGGGCGATCGTGCGGCTGGTCCGCGGGGCGCAGGCGCCCGCCGACTCGATCTGGTTCGGCAAGCGCATCGTCGACGGTGTGCTGTTCCCGGTGCTCGCGCTTGCGCTCGCGTTCGGCGCCAAGCTGGTGTTGCATGCGACCGTGAAGGCCGCGGTGTTCAAGCTGGCGGTGCCGATGCTGATGTCGCTGGTCGTGATTCGCCTGAGCGTGCGCGTGCTGGGCGCCACGTTCCCGGACGCGCGCTGGGTGCGCACCCTCGAGCGCAGCATCTCGTGGCTGGCGTGGATCGCGGTCGTGCTCTGGGTCACCGGCATCCTGCCCATCATGATGGACGCGATGGACGACGTGCACTGGAAGGTCGGCGCCAGCCGCATGTCGCTGCGCAACGTCGTCGAGGGGTCGCTGACCGCCGGCCTGGTGATGGTGATCGCGCTGTGGATCTCCGCCGCCATCGAGAAGCGGCTGCTGCACGGCACCGGCAACACGCTGTCGCTGCGCAAGATGGCCGCCAACATCGTGCGCGCGGCATTGCTCTTCGTCGGGCTGCTGGTCGCGCTGACGGCGGTCGGCATCGACCTGACGGCGCTGTCGGTGCTGGGTGGTGCGATCGGCGTCGGCGTCGGTTTCGGCCTGCAGAAGATCGCGGCGAACTACGTGAGCGGCTTCGTCGTGCTCGCCGAGCGCTCGTTGCGCATCGGCGACAT
Source organism: Burkholderiales bacterium (assembly GCA_040007475.1). GTDB lineage: Bacteria > Pseudomonadota > Gammaproteobacteria > Burkholderiales > Burkholderiaceae_C > LMDS01. The sequence goes on along the minus strand of JBDTVC010000171.1, from coordinate 7,601 downwards.
GGTCAAGGTCGACGGCTTCGAGGGCCGCATCACCGACATCCGCACCCGCTACACCGTGATCCGCGCGCTCACTGGCCGCGAGTCGCTCGTGCCGAACGAGATGCTGATCACGCAGCGGGTCGAGAACCTGTCACTCGCGGATCCGAAGGTGTGGGTCAACACGGCCGTTCAGGTGGCCTACGGCACCGACATTCGTGCACTGCGAGCGCAGATGGAGGCGGTCGTGCGTGCGGTGCCGCGGGTGCTCGCCGATCCGGGGCCGAGCGTGCAGCTCGCGGAGTTCGCGTCCGACGGCATCAACCTGACCATCGCCTTCTGGATCGGAGACCCCGAGAACGGGCAGGGCAATGTGCGCTCGGATGTGAACCTCGCGGTGCTCGACCTGCTGAACGCGCAGGGCATCGAGATCCCGTTCCCGCAGCGCGTGATGCATGAGCGGCCCGCAGCGCCCCCGGCGCCGGGAGCGCCGTCGGCCTGATCACCTTGGACCACAGCTTTCTCTCTGCCTTCATCCTGCTGCTGCTGGTGCTGGACCCGCTCGGCAGCCTGCCGGTTTACATCCCGATCATGCGTGACATCTCCGCCCAGCGGCGTGCGTGGGTCGCGGTGCGCGAGGTCGGCATCGCGTTCGGCGTGCTCGCCGCGTTCATGTTTCTCGGCGAGGGCTTCCTGCACGTGATGCGCCTGTCGGAGCGCTCGCTCGAAGTTGCCGGTGGCGTGATCCTGCTGATCATCTCGATCCGCATGATCTTCAGCGCCGAGGGCGGCGTTTACGGCGTGCCCGAGGGCCGCGAGCCGTTCATCTTCCCGCTGGCGGTGCCGTTGCTGGCCGGCCCGTCGGCGATGGCGACGGTGCTGCTGCTCGCCTCGCGCCAGCCCGACCGCATGGCCTCGTGGGTCGGCGCGCTCGCGTGCGCGATGGCCGTGTCGGGCGCGGCGCTGCTGCTGTGCGAGCGGATCCGCCGGCTCATCGGCGACTCGGTCGTCTCGGCGATCGAGAAGCTGATGGGCCTGGTGCTGACGGCGATCGCGGTCGAGATGATCCTCGCCGGGTTGAAGCGCTACTTCTTCGGAGGGTAGGTGTCGCCGTTGGCGAGCAACAGGCGCTAGGCGACCTGCTGTCGGGCGGGCCGTTCCGGCAACCAGCGCAGCAATGCGGCGTACAGGTCGCCCGGGTTGACCGGCTTGGCCACATGGTCGACCATGCCTGCATCGGCGCACGTCCGGCGATCGGCTTCGAAGACGTTGGCCGTCATCGCCAGGATGCGCAGATTCTCCCGGCCCGGCAGGCGCAGGATCTGTGCCGCCGCCGTGGTGCCGTCCATGTGCGGCATCTGCATGTCCATCAGGACCAGGTCGTAGTCGTTGCGGCGAACGAGTTCGATGGCCGCGAGGCCATCGTCGGCCAGGTCGACGATCATGCCGGCGGCGCGCAGCAGGTGGACCCCGACCTCCTGGTTCACCGGGTTGTCTTCGGCCAGCAGGATGTGGCGCCCCGCGAGCTGCGCGAGGTCTGGTGGCTTGCCGCTGCGGCTGGGGTGCGGTCCGGCGCGGTCCTTGTCCGCCACAGGCACGAACGACGCCTCGAACCAGAAGGTGCTGCCCTGGTCCGGCACGCTGTCGACTCCGACCGTGCCGCCCATCAGTCCGGCCAGCTGCTTGGATATCGCCAGGCCCAGGCCGGTGCCGCCGAAATTGCGCGTCGTCGAGGCATCTGCCTGCTCGAAGGGCCGGAACAGGCGGGCACGTTGCTCGGAACTCATGCCGATGCCGGTGTCGCTGACCTCGAACCGGATGCCGACGGCGTTGGCGCTGGCGGACGGCGCGACGCGCGCGGCCATCGTCACGCTGCCCTGTTTGGTGAACTTGACGGCGTTGTTGGCGAAGTTGAGCACGATCTGCTCCAGCCGCATGCGGTCGCCGCGGATCCACGCCGACAACGCCGGGTCGATGCGCGTGACGATGTCGATGTTCTTGCCGTCGGCCTTGTCGCCGATCAACGCGCGAACGCTGCGAAACACCTCCGTCAGGGCAATGTCGGTGACCTCGAGCTCCAGCTTGCCCGCTTCGATGCGCGAGAAGTCGAGGATGTCGTTGATGATGCCCAGCAGATGCTGGGCAGCGGTGTTGATCTTGTCGAGCTGCTCGATCTGGTGCGCGAGCGACGCATCGACCCGCATCAGTTGCGCGATCCCGAGGATGGCGTTCATCGGCGTCCGGATCTCGTGGCTCATGTTCGACAGGAAAGCACTCTTGGCCCTGCTGGCGGCTTCGGCGGCGTCTCGGGCCAGCATCAGTTCGGAGGTGCGCTCCCGGACGGTGTCCTCGAGAAGGTCCTTGTGGCGGATCAGCTCGGCCTCCGCTCGTCGCTGTTCGGCGGTCTCCCGCACCAACTGGTCGCCCAATGCATTGAAGGCGTCCACCAGCTCGTCGAATTCGTCCAGGGACGCGGCGTCGCGCCGCTTTCGCGGCGTCCAAGGCGTGCCGGGCGCGAAGTTGCGCATGGCGCGGGTGAAGTCGAGCAGTTGGCGCGTCACCAGCCGGTGGACGATGAAAAGAACGAAGGCGGCGGTCAGGAAGATCTTGAAAGCCTCACCCGCCAGGATGATCGACGCGTGCTGGAACAGGCCGCGGTACAGGCCGTCGAGCCTGGCCTCGACGTGCAACAAGCCGATGACCCGCGGATCCCCCGCGCAATCGCAGGTGAGCGGAAAGTCCCTCGCCAGGACGGCGCCCGCGGCGCGTTGCCCCGCGGCAACGACGAAGGCCCTGGGGCCGGCCGTGTCTCGCACCTCGACATAGCTGATGTCCGTCAGAGCGAGAATCCCGCGGACCTGGACGGCCACCTGATCCTTGTCGAGGTTCCACAGCGTTTCGCCCAGCGAGGCTGCATAGCCGGTCTGGATGCCTGTCAGTTCCTTGTCGATGGCCGCCAGGCTGAGGCGGTAGTCCAGATACAGGTCCAGGGCTGTGATCGCCAGCGTCACCACCGCACTGAAGGCCAGGATGCTCAGCAGGAGGCGCCGGCCGATACGGCTGCTCCAGAACGGCAATTCGCCGGGGCCGCCGTCCGGGGTGGGATCGGGCGGGCGCGTGAGCGATCCGCTCATCGCGCGGACTCGAGCGTCGGCGTCACCATGCCGTTGTACTTGCGGATGAGTTTGTCGTAGGTGCCGTCCCTTTGCATCGCACGAAAGGCGTCGCGATAGGGCATGTAAACCTCTTCCTTGGTCTCCGTCGACGTGACGAGATAGAAGCGAGCGAGCCCGATCGGTTCGGACAGGTCGAGGCTGTCCGGAGCACAGCCGGCCTTCGTGCACTCGTACTTGATCAGGCTGGCGTAGCTGAGCCAGGCGTCGAGGCGACCCTCGAGCAGTTTGGCGAGGTTCAGGCTCTCGGTGCGGACGGCCGAGACCTGCGTGAACCCGCTCTCCTGGACGCGCTGCTGCATGGTGGAGGCCAGAAGCACGCCGAGCCGAGCATCGCGGCGCAGATCTTCCAATCGGGCCACGCGCTTGCCTTTGGGCGTCGCGATGACCAGCTGATCGGTCGCCACCTCGGCGATCCACGTGAACAGCGGTTTGCGTGAATCGGTGAGGGTCGCAGTGCCCATCCGGTTGGGCGTCTTCATCATGACGTCGACGGCCCGGGCGACGGGCAGGATCTCGACTTCTGGTGACGACCCGACCCGCCGAGCCAGTTCCTGCAGCAGGTCGTAAGAGAAGCCGGACGGCGGCTTGCCCGTCTCGACGATCGTGTAGTACGGAGCGAACTCGAGGCTCACCAGGCGCATCGGTTGTTCCGCGGCGCCAGACATGGCGGCCAGCAGCATGCTCAGAGTCCCGCACAAGAGCGACCCGGGAATGAACCGCATGACCATGCTCCCTCGTTCGTTTTGACGGCGTACACGATCAACCGTGACCGATTCTCGCTCAAGCGTCACAAAGCAGGGGGCCCGCCAGCCAGGGCGACTACCAAGTGGAACTGCTTCGCGCGCGTGGTGGGCGCCTGGCTTGATCTGCCTCAACCGGCATCGCTCGTTGCGCACCGAGACGCTGTCGGCGCATGTCAAAAGACATGGCCTCGGGTCGGCATGCTCCTACATGAAGCCCGCCCCCGTTCCGATGGTCACGACGGCCGCCAGCGTCGATAACTGAGGCACGGCAACGCCGTTCACGCCTGCGCCAGGTTGCGCAGATCACTCTCTTCAAGGAGCACACACGTCATGAGCAACGACATCATTTCGTCCGACAAGGTCGAAGGCACGAACGTCTACAACCTGTCCGGCGAGAAACTGGGATCCATCGACGACCTGATGATCGACAAGGTGTCGGGCCAGGTGCAATACGCCGTCCTCGAGTTCGGGGGTTTTCTCGGCATCGGCACCGATCGGTATCCGCTGCCCTGGAGCACGCTGAAGTACGACACCAACCAGAACGGCTACGTCGTGCCGTTCGACAAGACGCGCCTCGAACAGGCGCCGCGGTATCACGAGGAAGACATCCCGTCGTACACCGCCGACTACAGCCGGCGTGTGGACAAGTACTACGGCCTGTGATCCTGCGGCGGGTTGACGTGTGGCTTCAGAACTCGTATGCCGCCGTCACCCCGATCGTCCGTGGCCGCAGGTAGTAGGCCTCGCTGACGCCCTGGATCGAGGGCTGCTGGATGATTCGCTGGTTGTTCGTCAGGTTCTTCGCGAACACGGTGAACTCCCAGCGATCCACGGTGAGGCCGACGCTCGCGTCGGCCGTCACGTAGGCCGGGCGAATGTAATCGCTCGACGACTTGACCACCGTGCCGTGGCTCGATCCGGTCCATTGCCCGCTGCCACGCACGAAGCCGGTGCCGTTCGAGAACGCCGGGAAGCGGTACTCCGCGCCCAGGCGGGCGCTGTACTTCGGCACGCCCTGGATCGCGTCGCCCTTGCGCGCGTTAACGTCACCGTTGCCGTCGAAGCCGAGCGCGGGGTTGTCTTCGGCGAAGACCGCATGCACCCAGCTCGCACCGGCGGACAGCGTCAGCGCATCGGTCGCACGCCAGCGGGCCTCGAACTCGAGCCCGTCGACCTTGGCGCGGCCGGCGTTGGTCTCGAAGTCGAAGCCCGACTGCGGCAGCACGACGTTCTGTTGAATGTTCTTCCAGTCGATGTGGAAGGCCGAGACGTTCAGCGTCAGTTGGTTGTCGAACAGGCGCGACTTGCTGCCGAGCTCGTAGCTCCAGAGGCTGTCGGAGTCGAAGGTCGGCGGCGGCGTCAGCGGCAGCCCCAGCGTACCGAGGTCGGTGACGACCAGCGGCGTCAGCGGCACCGGCCGGTTCGCGCCGCCGAGGCGGAAGCCCTTCGCCGCGTTGGCGTAGACCGAGGTCGCCGGGCTCAGATCCCAGCTCAGCGCGACCCTTGGAGTGACCGCATTGCCGCTGCTGTCGATCGCGGCGGTGACGGGGCCGCCGGCGTAGTAGAAATCGCCTTCGCGGGTGAATTTCTGCGAGGCCTTCAGGAAGCGCACGCCCGCGGTGGCGCGCAGCGCGCTGCTGAAGTTGTAGGTGAGCTCGCCGAACACGGACGACTGCTTGTCCTTGTAGTGCCGCGCGCTGTAGTACGAGCTGTCGCCGGTGAATGCGCCGGGGAAGCTGTCGGCCAGCTGCGCCGGGTCGTTGATGTCGGCACCGGCCGCGGTGAACGCGGCGTTGATGCCGAAGATAGGCTCGTTGTCGATCACCTGCGTCTTGGTCTGCGCGAAGTACGCGCCGCCGATCCAGGTGATCGGGCCGCGGCTGGGGTCGTAGTCCTTCGACGCCACGCGGAGTTCCAGAGACGTCTGGTCGATCTTGTTGTCGAGTTCCACCGCCGAGGGCAGGCCGGCGACGATCGCGCCGAGTGCGGGGTCGGTGACGACCGAGGCGATGTAGGGCACGTTGATGTTGGTGCCGTCCTGGATGCGCTTGAAGCGCCGCTGGTAGCCGCTCAGTACGCCGGTGAAATCGCCGAAGCCGAGGTCGCCGGTGACGGTGAGGCTGGGGACCGTGAGCTTGTCGGTCGCCGGCTCGCGCACCGGCTTGCTGGTCTGGAAGATCGACAGCGCCGGCGTCGCGCCCGAGGGCAGCTGGTAGCTGCCGACCGTGAGGTAGGCCGCGTCGATGTCGTGGCTCTTGAAGCGCTGGTAGAAGAGGGCAGGTGTGATCGACCAGCCCGACGCGAAGTCTGACTTGAGTGCCAGCTTCAGCACCTGCCAGTCGGTGCTGTTGATGCCTGTGTCGGTGATGCCGAGCGTGGTCGGCGAGACCTGGTCGATATAGCCGCTGTCGTGCCCGGCCTGCACGCCGATGCGCACGGCCGTGCTGCCCTGGACCAGCGGCACGTTGAGCACCGCCTGCCCGAGAGTGTTGGTGCCGCCGTGCGAGGTGCTCGACAGCTCGGTGTAGGCGCTGCCCGAGAAGCTTTTGGCATCCGGCTGCTTGCTGATGAACTTGATCGTGCCGCCCAGCGAGCTCGCGCCGTAAAGCGTGCCCTGCGGGCCGCGCAACACCTCGACGCGGTCGAGGTCGAAGAAGCGCGGCTCGGCCGTGCCCTGGCTGTAGAGGTTGCGTGTGGTCAGCGACACGTCGTCGAGGTACAGCGACACCGTGGCCGAACCGGCCTGCGAACTCACACCGCGGATCTCGAGCGTGCTCAGGCCGGCGCCGGCCTGCGACGAGAACGACAGGTTCGGCACGGCGCGCGTCAGGTCGGTCACGTCGTTGATGTGGTTCTCCTGGATCGCCTCGCCCGAAACCACCGACACGCTCAGCGGCACCTTGCGCACGTCTTCCTTGCGCTTCTGCGCGGTGATCGTGACGGCCTCCAGCGATGCGGCCTTCGGCGCCGACGCCGCATCGGCCGGGGCGGGCACCTGCTGTGCGCGCGCGTTCATCGCGGCGAGGCAGGCAAAGGTGATGGCCGACAGGACCGCGGGGGACAGGTGATTCTTGGGCACGGGTTCTCCTCCAGACGATGACAAGCGCAAATGCGCCAGCACGATGCGTGCCTGACGCGCTCGCCAAGTCAATCAGCGCCCGCGCAGATGGGCCGGCGCTTCGAGCTGCTTCGCCAGCCGCGACAGCACCAGCGTGATCACGAGGTAGATGGCCGAGATGAACAGGTAGGGCTCCCAGTAGCGCGAGTACGCACCGGCCACGGTGCGGGCGGCCAGCGCCAGCTCGCCCAGGCCGATCGCGGAGACGAGCGATGAGTCTTTCACCAGCGTCACGGCCTCGTTGACCAGCGCCGGCACCATGCGCCGCAGCGCCTGCGGCAGCACCACGTAGCGCATCGCCTGCGTGTGGGTGAGGCCGATGCTGTAGGCCGCCTGCGTCTGCCCGCCGTGGATGCTCTGGATACCGGCGCGCAGGATCTCGGAGATGTACGCACCGGCGTTCAGCGTCAGCGCGAGCGCGCCGGAGAAGAACGCGCCGTGGTTCTGCCGGAACTCGCGCGCCGTGTCGCCGCTCATCAGCCAGCCACCATCGGGGTGGATCAGCATCGGCATCAGCGCGAAGTGCACGAGCAGGATCTGCACGAACAGCGGCGTGCCGCGGAAGAAGCCGACGTAGGCGCGCGTCAC
>JBDTVC010000170.1:0-10724 GCA_040007475.1 Burkholderiales bacterium | reverse complement strand
CCGACATCAGCGGCGTGTGCAGGATCGCCGGCACGCGGCCGATGATCACCCAGCCCGCAAAGCCGGCGAGCATGAAGAGGTAGAGCGCGACGAAGCCGCTGATGACGATCTGGGAGTCCATGGGTGCTGCTCGGTCGAGTCACGCTGGCGCGTGGTGGGGAAGAGGTCTTGGTTTGGACGCGGGAGACTTCCCTTTGTCGGTCGACTTGTCGCTCGCTTCAGCTTTGTTGTCGCCCGCATGCGTGAGCACGGTCTTCGCGAGGATCTCGTCGGCCCAGTCGATCTCGATGACGTTGTTCTTCATCATCAAGGTCAGCAGGTTGTACTGGTTCTTTGCGTACAGATCGCTCGCGTCTTCGCCGAGCAGCGAGGGCACGTTCAGCGGCGCGACGATGGTCACGCGCCCGACGCGCACCGTCTCGCCGGGCCGTGTGTCTTCGCAGTTGCCACCGCCCTCGGCGGAGAGGTCGACGATGACGGCACCGGCCTTCATTCCGGCCACTTGCGCGTGGCTGATGAGCTTCGGCGAGGGCTTGCCGGGGATGGCCGCCGTCGTGATGATCAAGTCCGCGTGCTGGATGTGCTGCGTGAGAACGGTGGCGACCTTGGATTTCTCTTCCGCGCTCAGCTCCCGCGCATAGCCGCCATTGCCGCGCGCATCGACACCGGTCTCGACGAAACTCGCGCCCAACGAGGCGGCCTGTTCCTGCGTCTCGGGGCGCACGTCGTAGCCTTCGACGACGGCGCCGAGACGGTGGGCCGTCGCGATGGCTTCCAGGCCGGCAACGCCCAAGCCCATCACCAACACGCGGGCAGGGCCGAGCGAGCCGGCCGCGGTCGTGATCTTCGGCAACACGCGGGCAAGGTGTGTCGCACCGAGCTGCACGGCGAAGTAGCCGGCGAGCGCTGATTGACTCGAGAGCGCGTCCATCGCCTGCGCCCGCGTGATGCGCGGCACGCGCTCCATCGCGAAGCATGTGATCTTCTTCTCGAGCAGGCGCTTGACGAGCGCGGGCTCCTTGTCCGCATAGACGAAGCAGACGAGGATCGCGCCTTCCTTCATCGCGCCGACGATCTCGAGCGCAGGCGGCTGCACGGCGAGCACCACGTCCGCATCGGCCACCAGCGACTTGCGGTCTTCGATGAAGATCACGTTTTCGTATGCCGCGTCGTCGAGTTGGATCGCCGCCCCCGCACCCGACTGCATGTGCAGTTTCGCGCCGAGCTTGACGAGCTTCGGCACGACGGTCGGCACCAGCGCCACACGGCGCTCGTGCGGCTGTGTCTCTTTCAGAACGGCGACGTTGACGTACATGGCTCGTCAGGCCGCCAGGCCGAGCGGCGTCTTAGGGAAGTCGGCGCCACGCGCGACGGCCTCGCCGTCCGAGAAGTCCTTGCGCAACTCGTCGAGCTTCGCCATCGCACCATCGAAGGCCGCATTGCCGAGCAGCAGGTGGTGCGGCGGGCTGTCGGATTCGACGGCCTCGATCACTGCCCGCGCGGCGCGAACCGGGTCGCCCTCCTGCTTGCCCGAAATGGCGCGCAGCCGGGCACGCGCTGCGCCTGCCGTCGCGACGTAGTCGTCGATCTGCCTCGGGCTCTCGTTCGCCGATCGCCCCGCCCAGTCGGTGCGGAAGCCACTCGGCTCCACGACCACCACCTTGATGCCCAGCGGCTCCACTTCCTGCCAGAGCGCTTCAGACAAGCCTTCGACCGCGAACTTGGTCGCGTTGTAGTAGCCCACAGCGGGGAACGAACGCAGGCCACCGATGGACGAGAAGTTGACGATGGTGCCCTTGCGGCGCTGGCGCATGCCCGGCAGCACGGCGTGGATCATCCGGCTCGTGCCGAACACGTTGACCTCGAACATCTTGCGCACCTCGGCCTCTTCGCTTTCTTCGACGGCGGCGAAGTAGCCGATGCCGGCGTTGTTCACCAGCACGTCGATCCAGCCGAACCGCTCCTGGGTTGCTGCGACGGCCGCGGCGACCTGGTCCGGCTTCGTCACGTCGAGCTGCAGCACCAGCGCGTTCTCGGCGGCGGCATAGCCCTCGAGCGTCGTCACATCACGCGCCGTCACCACCGTGCGGTAGCCGTGTTCGATGGCTTGTTTCGCCAATTCGCGGCCGAAGCCCGTCGAACAGCCCGTGATGAACCAGACACGCGGTTCGGTGACGAGCAATCTGCTGGTTTGGGTGCTCATTGAAATATCTCTCCGTTGACGATGGCGCTACAGGAGCGCGCATCAGGTGTCGTGTGGGGTCACATGCTGAAGAAGCGTCAGCACGTGGGCGCGGCGATCACCGAACTCGATCAGCGGCGTCACTTGCGTCTCCGCCACCGCCCACAGCGGAATGCTGGTCAGCAACTCGTCGAGCTGCCGGGCCGATTCCACCTCGGCGATGAAGCGAAGGGCGATGCGACCGGCCACAGGCCCGCCCGCCACGATCAGCCCGTCCTTGGTGAGCTCCTCGCCGCGGGCGAGCGTCGGGAGGATCACGACTTCCATGAAGCGACGGGCCGCCTCGTTCGTCATGGGCTGCCCCGTGTTCGGGCGAGTGAGTTCGACGAGGAACTTCATGCCTTGAGCCGGTTCGAGCGCATCGCCGAAGTCCGGCTCAAGCCGGTGCGTCGAGGTGGGCCGTGCGAACCAGCTTCTTGTTGACGAACTCCTGGATGCCCATGTTGCCGAGCTCGCGCCCGTAGCCGGAGTCCTTGATGCCGCCGAAGGGGAGTTCGGCGTCGGTCCAGTCGATGTTGTTGATGAACATCATCCCGGTGTCGACGCGACTGGCAACGCGCTTGCCGCGCGCCACGTCCTGGGTCCAGACCGAGCCGCCCAGGCCGAAGTCTGAATCGTTGGCGAGTGCGATGGCTTCGTCCTCGTTCTTGACGCGGAAGAACGAGACGATCGGGCCGAAGAACTCGTCCCGGAACGCGGGGTTGTCCTTGGCGATGTCGGTCAGGATCGTCGTCTGCATGAACGAGCCGGCGCGATCGATGCGTTTGCCGCCCATCAGCAGCTTCGCACCGTGCGCCACGGCCACGTCGACCTGCTTCAGCAGTTGCACGAGCGCGTCTTCGGTCGACAGCGGCCCGTGCGTGGTCGCCTCGACCATCGGGTCACCGGCCTTGAGCGTTTCGAGTGCGGCCTTGAATTTCGCCAGGAACTTGTCGGCGATCGAATCGAGCACGATGAAGCGCTTCGCAGCGCAGCAGGTTTGCCCGCCGTTGTACATGCGGCCCCAGACGGCCCACGGGATGGTCTTGTCGAGGTCGGCATCGTCTAGGACGATGAACGCGTCGCTGCCGCCGAGCTCCATCGAGGACTTCTTCAGGTTCTGCCCGGCGCGTGCAGCAATCTTGCGCCCGGCCGCGACACTGCCCGTCAGGGCCACGCCTTTGATGCGCGGGTCGTCGATCACGTGATCCGACTGCTCGTGCGAGATCAGCAGGTTGGTGTATGCGCCGATCGGTGCACCCGCGTCGAGCAAGAGCTTCTCGAACGCGATCGCGCACTGAGGCACGCAGCCCGCGTGCTTAACGACCAGCACGTTGCCGGCCATCAGCTGCGGGCCGGCGACACGCGCCAACTGGTAATACGGGAAGTTCCAGGGTTCGACGCAGAACAGGACGCCGAACGGGCTGCTCTCCATGTGCGCTTCTCCGACCTTCGGGTTGAGCTTGGTCGGTTCCAGGAACGCTTCCGCGTGCTTGGCGTAGTAGGCGAGGATGTCGCCGCTGAACTTAACTTCGCCGCGTGCTTCGTCGATGCGCTTGCCCATCTCGACCGTAGCGAGTTTCGCGAAGTCGTCGACATGCGCATGCATCAGTGAGGCCGCCTTGTTCAGGATCACCGCGCGTTCGGCATAACTGGTGTGCTTCCAAGTCTGGAAGCACGCATCCGCCGCTGCCAGCTTGGCTTCGAGCTGTGGATGTGTCAAATGCTCGAAACTCTTGACGAGCTTGCCGGTGTTGGGGTTGATGCTTTGGTAGGCCATGGTGGGGTCCTGGTTACGCTGAATGGGTTGACTGCATTGGTCTCTGCACCGACGACTAAGAAGAAGCTCGGACTGTGGTCGGGTACAAGGTCGTCACGATGCGCGCGCGAACTGGGCAGGTCTGTGCGTTGCCGCACGATGAACGGTGGTGAAAGGTAAAGCGGGGCGCAAGTGCGCAAAGCATCGGCGCATCGACCGTCTGTATTTGGCGTGCTAACGCACCGACTGCGTCCAACAAATACAGCCAACATTCGCTCCGAGGCAAGCTGGAGTCGACGTTGAAATTTCTTTCTGTGGTGACGCTTACGTCTGGATTCCAGGGATGAGTAGGCCAATAGTCAAAGTCAAAGCCAAATCCGGCCGACTTGGGGTTCGTGGAGTCGATCGGATCGAGAATTCTGGGAAATCAAACGCCCCCGTGAACAAGTCCGAACGCGTCGTGGTCGAAGGCTTTAGGCTCGGACGACTGCCGCCGCGTGATCGCAACGCGTTTGCAAAGCTCCTGCACAAACAGCGAGTCCGGGCGAAGAAGGCGCTCGAAAAGAGGACTTTCTGATCGAAGGTCACCGTCTGGGCAACTGCGAACTTCGCTATGTGCTTGCTAGAGCGACTCGGCGTAGGTCTGTTGATCGGTCACGTAGCAGGAACAGGACGCCGCCTCGAGGCCAGCCCGGTCGAGAACCCTGAGTTCTCCTCGGTTGTATTCGATCAGACCACTGCGCTGAAACTCGCAGGCGGCTTCGGTGATGCCGACCCGTCGCACGCCGAGCATGCATGCGAGAGACTCTTGCGTCACGTGGAAGGCGTCACTGTGCGCGCGATCCTGGCTCATCAGGAGCCACCGTGCCACGCGAGGACCGATCTGATGGAATCGTAGGCATGCAGCAGAGGTTGCCAACTGCGCCATCAACACGAACAGGTAGCGATTCAGCGCATGCTTCAACGTGGCGCTGCGAGCCAGCTCGATGCGAAAGGAATCGGTGTCGATACGCCACGAACTGCCGGCTCCCTGCACCAGCGCGCGTAACGGTGAGTTGCCAAGTCCCAGCGCGACCTGGACCCCGACCATGCCCTCGTGCCCGACCATGCCGACCTCGAGTGCGGGATGTCCCTCCAGCGGCGTGGTCAGCGAGATCCGGCCGACGGTGGGAAAGTAGACGTGGCGTGTATGCGTCCCGGGCTCGCAGAGAACCTCTGCCAGTTGGAGCTGGAAGGGTTCGCAAATGCCGAGGAAACGCAGTCGCTCGCTTCGCGGCAAAAGTTCTATCAGATGATTTTCTGCGTTGCGCATGAATCTCTCCAGACGGCCACTTGTATTCCGGCGATCCAGGGCACTCGCTTTGCGACGCTGCCCTGAAGTCGGCGTCGATGGACAAGTCAGTATGGGTCTGAGATCACCGCGCGACTGTCTGCCAGCACACAAAGGACTGACGTGGCGCATACACGCACGTTGGCGCTTGCCTTCGGCCTTGTTGAGTTCGCAGGCTTGCGGGGCAAGCGCTTGGGCATCGAGAGCATCCACGTGACGGCGTGGCGGCGTGGATACAGAATCACAGCTGTGCGCGGCCGCTCATAGCCGCAAAGGTCGCAGCTTCATGGCGCACTCCCCACGCCCAGCACCATGGTCGCAAGTCGTGCGTGATCACCGGTTCGCGGCAGGCGAGCGATGTGGCCCATCACCGCCTATTTCATGGGCAGGAGGGATGCCAGTCGGTCTGGAAGTCTCCCGCTGTGTTGTCCAGCGCACAGACCCGGGTGCACACGACTCGTACCTTGCGGCATGAACTCCATCTTCAGCCCAAGGACGATGACATGCCTCCCTGCCTCATGGAAGCCCGGCCGGAGATGCCGACCGACGACGTCGTCGATGACGATCTGTTGCTCCAGCCTGCGTTCAGATCGCATGAAGAGACCTCTCCGGAGCCAGGCAACATGAGCGCCGGCGTTCAAGCGTGGCTCATTGGCGGTGGCATCGGATCGATGGCCGCGGCTGCGTTCATGATTCGCGACGGCGGCATGCCCGGCGCGAGCATCACCATCCTCGAGGCAGCACCCGTCGTGGGCGGCAGCCTCGATGGCGCCGGCAACGCGACCCGGGGCTACAGCCTGCGCGGCGGGCGCATGCTCACCACCGACAACTACGAGTGCACCTGGGATCTCTACAAGACGATCCCGTCCCTTCGCGACAAGAGCCAGTCGGTGTTCGACGAGACCTTGGCGTTCAACGAACTGCACAAGGCCGACTCGATGGCCCGGCTCGTCGACCGCCGGCGTGCGAAGGTCCCGGTGTCTTCGATGGGCTTTTCGATGCAGGACCGCATCGAGCTTCTGAAGCTGAGCAGCGCCAGCGAAGAAGAGCTGGGATCGAGCCGCATCACCGACTGGTTGTCGCCGGGGTTCTTCGACTCCGAGTTCTGGTTCATGTGGGTGACGACCTTCGCGTTCCAGCCCTGGCACAGCGCGGTCGAGTTCAAGCGCTACCTGCACCGCTTCATGCTGGAGTTCTCGCGCATCGACACCCTGGCCGGCGTGAAGCGAACCGTCTACAACCAATACGACTCGCTGGTGCTGCCGTTGCAGGCCTGGCTGACGTCGCAGGGTGTCCACATGGTTCTGGACTGCAAGGTGACCGGCCTCGACCACGAGTTCGGAGACGGTCCGTTTCGTGTCAGCGGCATCCGCTGCCAGAGGCCGGACATGAACGAGCTGATCACCGTGAACGAGGGCGACTTCGTGTTCATGCAGAACGCCTCGATGACGGACGCGTCCAGCCTGGGATCGATGACGAGCCCGCCGCCGCCGCTGACCAAGGCCGACAGCGGCGGCTGGACACTGTGGGAAGAGCTCGCCAAGGGCAGGCCGGCGTTCGGCAATCCGGCGGCGTTCAACAGCTGCATCGCGCAGTCGTGCTGGGAGTCGTTCACCGTGACGCTCCGGAACCCCGCGTTCTTCGACGAGATGAACCGGTTCAGCGGCAACGAGGCGGGCACCGGCGGGCTGGTGACGTTCAAGGACTCGAACTGGCTGATGTCCATCGTGCTGGCGCACCAGCCGCACTTCGCGAACCAGCCGACCGATGTGCAGGTGTTCTGGGGCTATGCACTGCTTCCGGACCGCGTCGGCAATTTCGTGGCCAAGCCGATGGCCGAGTGCAATGGTGCAGAAATTCTTCAGGAGCTGTGCGGCCACCTGCGCTTCGATCTGAGCACCGTGCAGTCCGCCAATTGCATCCCCTGCCGCATGCCCTACATCACCAGCATGTTCATGCCGCGTGCGCCGGGCGACCGGCCGCTGCCGGTGCCCGGTGGTTCGAAGAACTTCGCGTTCATCAGCCAGTTCGTCGAGATCCCGGGCGACTGCGTGTTCACGGTCGAGTATTCGGTGCGTGCCGCACAGATGGCTGTGTATGAACTGCTGGGCGTCGATCGGAAGGTTCCCGCCGTCACGCCGCACGACAAATCGCTGCGGACGCAGTTCGAGGCCTTGGTCAAGTCGTTCAAGTGACCTTGCCGCACTGGGCCTGGACATGAAGATCTTGATGGTCCTGACCTCGCACGAGAACCTCGACAACACCGGGCTGAAGACCGGTCTTTGGCTGGAGGACTTCGTCGCGCCGTACTATGTGTTCAAGGACGCTGGGGCCGAAATCACGCTGGCTTCGCCGTTTGGCCGCCAGCCGCCCGTCGATCCAAGGAGTGAGGACGTGGCCTCGCAAACCCATGCCACTCGGCGCTTTGAGGCAGATGCCGTCGCCAAAGCGGCACTGTCGAGGACGATGAAGCTGCGCGATGTTGTGCCAGCCCTCTTCGACGCCGTGTTCTATCCCGGCGGACATGGACCGCTCTGGGATCTGGCGGAGAACGCCTATTCCATAAGCCTCATCGAGACGATGCTCGCGGCCGGTAAGCCGGTGGCTGCGGTGTGTCAAGCGTCGGGTGTGTTGCGCCACGTCAAGTCGGCCGACGGCAAGCCCGTGGTGTGCGGCCGGGCGGTGACAGGCTTCGCCAACACCGAGGAACAGTCGATCGGGCTGACCCGTGTCGTTCCGTTCCTCGTCGAGGAAATGCTCACAAGGAGCGGCGGCCTTTTCTCGAAGGCGGACGACTGGCAGCCGCACGTCGTTGTCGATGGGCTGCTGATCACGGGGCAGAACCCCGCGTCGTCGGAGCTCGCAGCGAGGGCGTTGCTGCAGGCCATTCGAGTACCGGATTTCGGCGTTCGCGGTCGTGCGGATGCCCTGAATTGATGTTGAAGGAGCCCGCGATGCACCTCGTCTGCCCGGCCTGCGCAACGACCAATCGGATTCCCGACGAACGCCTGCAAGACTCGCCGGTGTGCGGCCGCTGTGGCGCGCCGCTGATGGCGACTGAGCCTGTGAGCCTTAATGACGTCGCGCTGGCCAAATTCATCGCGGGAACGGAACTCCCAGTTCTTGTCGATTTCTGGGCGAGCTGGTGCGGTCCGTGCAAGACGATGGCGCCGCACTTCGCGGCGGCAGCTCGTCAGATGCCTGAGGTGCGTTTCGTCAAGGTGGACAGCGACGCGGCTCCGGCCTCTGGTGCACTTCACAACATCCGCAGCATTCCGACACTGATCCTCTTCAAGGGCGGCGTTGAGGTCGCCCGCCAGTCGGGAGCCATACCAACCGCGCAGTTGCTGGCGTGGGTTCGGCAGCATGCGGGGCGGACCGCATGAGGCGTCAGGTAGGCCGTGTGTGAACTTCTGGCATTGTCGACATCCCAACCTGCGCAGCTGACGTTTTCGCTGCATACGCTGGCGGCGCACGGTGGGGCTGCGGGCGTCGCCCACGATGGATGGGGCGTTGCCATCTATCAAGGCCCTGACGTTGCCTTGTTTCGCGAACCATCGGCGGCTGCCGAGAGCGATCTGGTCCGTTTTCTCGAATGCCATGGTCCGAGCACACAACTCGCCGTCTCGCACATTCGTCACGCCACCTGGGGTGCGGTGCAATTCTCGAACACCCAACCCTTCATTCGCGAAGTTGGCGGCTGCACCCACGTGTTCGCACACAACGGCTACCTGACCGGCATTGACAGCAGCGCGAAGTTCGCGTTGGGCGTCGACCACCCGGTGGGGCAAACTGATTCGGAGCTTGCGTTCTGCGCGCTGCTCATGAGAATGCGCCCGCTCTGGGTGGACGCGAAGCCGCCCTCGCTGGAGTCTCGTATGACGCTGTTGGCCGACTTCGCAGCCGACATGCGGATGCTCGGCGCGGCCAACTTTCTTTACGCTGACGGTGACGCCGTCTTCGCGCACGGGCACCGACGCTTGACGGGAGTTGAAGGGCGAATCGAGCCGCCTGGGCTGTGGGCGCTGCGACGGCACCATGCGCCTACCGATCCATCGCCAGATATCGCCGCAGGCGTAGCGCTGGCCCATGGCGACAGTGCGGCGGTATTCATCGCCAGTGTCCCGCTCACCGACGAAGCGTGGCAACCTTTGCAGGAGGGCGAACTGATCGCGGTTCGCGACGGCGAAGTAGTCGCGACTCGTTCGCAGTCGCTGGCTAAAGCCGAAACTGGTATGGGAACAGCGCAATGAGACTGGTGGTTGCCATTGGTGGCAACGCGTTGCTGCGCCGCGGGCAGGCCTTGAGTGCCGAAAATCAGATTGAGAACATCCGCATCGCTTGTTCGCAACTCGCGCGCGTTGCGAATTCGAACGAGCTGGTTCTGACCCATGGCAATGGTCCGCAAGTCGGCATGCTGGCATTGCAGACGGCCGCCTACGAGGACATTGATAGCTATTCGCTCGACGTGTTGGGTGCAGAAACCGACGGCATGCTCGGCTACCTGATCGAGCAGGAATTGTCGAACGCGCTCGCCGCGTCGCGCCATGTCGCGACGCTGCTCACTCGGGTGGAGGTGGACCGGGACGACCTCGCTTTCAAGCGCCCCACCAAGCCGATCGGTCCCGTGTACACGAAGAGCGACGCGCAGCGAATCGCTGCGGCGAGGCATTGGGATATCGCGGCCGACGGCACGGGCTTTCGGCGCGTCGTGGCATCGCCGCGGCCGTTGCGGGTGTTGGGCCTCGATCCGATCCGCTGGCTTCTCGAGCGCGGCGCGGTGGTGATCGCTGCGGGCGGCGGCGGCATCCCCGTGGCGAAGGATGTTGATGGCCGAAGCCTGGCTGGCGTCGACGCAGTCATCGACAAGGACTTGTGCAGCGGATTGCTGGCGCGCGGGATCCAGGCCGACTGTCTCGTGATCGTGACCGACGTCAAGGCGGTCTTTCTCGGCTGGGGAACGCCCGGGCAACGCGCGGTTGGCAAAGTGACGCCCCAGGCCCTTGCAAGGCATTCGTTTCCTGCGGGATCGATGGGGCCGAAGGTCGAAGCCGCATGCGAGTTTGTGCGCGCGACGGGAAAGAGAGCCGTGATCGGCTCGCTGG
This sequence comes from Burkholderiales bacterium, assembly GCA_040007475.1. Classification (GTDB taxonomy): domain Bacteria; phylum Pseudomonadota; class Gammaproteobacteria; order Burkholderiales; family Burkholderiaceae_C; genus LMDS01. The sequence goes on along the minus strand of JBDTVC010000170.1, from coordinate 309 downwards.
ACCAGATCGAGGCCATGCTGGCCTGCACCGCTGGAACACAGGTTTGCCGCGACGGCGCAGATTCGGTGTGACGCGCCAGTCACCCAGCGCGAGCTCCGAGGCAAGAGGCAGTCACTTGCGCCGCCTGCGTGGCTTGCGCTCAGTACGCTCTGGCCATCGATGCTGGCTGGCTGGCGGGGGTGGCATTGGCATCCTTCTTCGACAGCGGAGGTGCCGAATGCGAGAGAGACATGGCAACCGCGCTCGATGCATTTGCGGCATCAAACGCAATCCTGAGCGCGCGCGCATCGCAGAGCGCGTGATGTCGGG
>JBDTVC010000169.1:0-10738 GCA_040007475.1 Burkholderiales bacterium | reverse complement strand
CCATGCGGGCCGCGCCGGTGGTGGGCCAGCCGCCCCAGACAAGCGCATGGCCACGCGTGTATTTGTTGGCGTCCGACTTCAGCGCGGGCAAGGCGTCGGCCCAGAGCAGCGGATCGTTCTCGAACGCTGCGGTGTTCCAAGCCTGGAGCTAGCAGGTTTCGTATCAGGAACTCGACCGACATCGCCTCCCCGGCGAAGGCATTTGGCGTACCTCGCAGCGCGACATGGACGTGATGGTGTTCACCGTCTTCGTCAAAGACTCGGCCGCCTTGATCGGCATCGGCATCGCAGCCCTGGGCGTGTGGCTGAGCCATGTGTTGAATAACCCTTACTGGGACCCTGCCGCGTCGGTCGCCATCGGTCTCGGGCTGATCGCCTCGGCTGCCCTGTTGGCACGCACGAGCGTCTCGCTTCTCGTCGGGGCCAGCCTCGACCGCGATCAACTCGCGGCGCTGCGCAAGATCATCAACGCCGACCCTGCCGTCGAAAGCGTCGGGCAGCTGCTGACCATGCGGCTGGGCCCGAACAGCGTGCTTTTGACCGCCAAGCTGCGGTTCCGGCGCGAACTCAATCTGGACCAAGTGGAGCAGGCCATCGCGCGCCTGGAGCAAGCGATCAAGGGGTCTTACCCGGCCATCCTGCATCTCTACCTGGAGTCCGGAGCACTCAAGCAGGCAGCGCACGCAGTTGGGCAGGTGGCAGACCGAGAGTCGTTGCAGGCGGCTCGGACTGTGACGAATCTGAAGCCGGAATTCGGCCCCGCCGGCCCCGATGTCAGCCAGGCAGGCGCTTGCGACGGTTGAACACCATCAGCGCCAACGGAATCGTCGTCACGACCCCGATGGCAACCAGGGCCCAGCCGATGGCGTGACGCTGACCCGGTTTGATGCGTTCGGCCAGCAGCTGCTCGGCTTCGAGGACGCGGCGGAGGATGCGCTGATCTCGACGTTCCGCGAAATCATGGCGATCGAGGTTGACGACGGGTTGGTCTTCGATCTGAACGGCCTCGGGATCGAGGCCATTCGTGAAGAGGTCGAGTACGGTGGATCGCGCCGCAGCGTTCACTCTATCGACCCGGGCATTCGCAACGTGTCGCACCGGGCGCAGTGGCCCGACGGACCTTTGTCTAACGAACACACCAGAGTGCGAAGATCGTTGGGGCGCGAGCGGGCCGCCGCATGGCGCCTAGAAGCTGTAGCGAGCCATCAGATCGATGCGCGACAGCCCGCCAATCTCACCGTCGAAGGTCTTGCGCTGACCCCAGATCCACTCCCCACCGAGGTCGACGTTCTTGATCGGCGAATAGATGAGGTTGAGAAACACCTCTTTCAGTGTCCGGTCGCCGGCGCCCAGGGCCGTCTGCCCGCGGTTCAGGCCCATCACGACATTGGAGCGGAGCCGGTCGCTGAACACGTGCGCATACCCCAGAACCAGACCCTGGTTGCGATCGAAGCTGATCGCGCCGGTGGTGCTGTCAATCGCGTAGCCGTTGGAGCCATAGAGCGCATCCACATCGCCGTCGACCCGGGTGTACTGACCCATCAACGTGTCCTTGCTGCCCAGTTTGTAGCTGCCCCCGACGCCGAATCCGTAGCCACGCTTGGTCTCGCTCTCGGACCGCTTGCTGTGCGTCATGGCGCGCAGGTTGACCGCACCCCAATCGAAGCTCTTGTCGAGTCGCGCGACCAGTTGCGGAAGCTTCTCCCCGCTGCTCGGGCCGCCCGACAGATCGGCAGGGTCCTCGGCGGCCAGCGTGACGCGCACACCCGCCTTGGGGTCGCCGAACGCATAGCGCACCATGGCCCGGCGCGAGAACGGCGCACCGATCGGACCGTTGAAGTCGACCGTCTCGGGGAGGTCGTCGACGTCCATGAAGGTCGACCAGGTCTGGCCGATCAGCCATCCGTCGTATTCGCCATAGGCGTGGCGCAGTCGAAGGCGGTTGCGGCCGTCGGCGCCGTAGGCATAGAAGTCGACCTCGACCTTGGTCGTGAGCGACCCGTTCGCTGCGGGCGTCGAGGTCTCGAAGCCCAGCCGAGAGGTCTCGGCGGTGAACTGCGTCTTGCCCTTCTGGCCGCCGGCGCCGCTCAAGGGTTGATAGGTCAGGTCGGTGAAGACATCTGGCGAGCTGCTTTGACGGAAGTCGTGGATCGCATGCGTCTCCGCGTTCCCGTACAGGTGCAGCGAGGTTACTGTGCCGGGAATCAACAGGCCGCCGGGGATCACACTCTGCGGCGTCGGCGCGGCAGCTGCGACCGCAGGCGCAGCGACCGGGCCGGCCGCACCCGCGCTCGCGGGTGGTGCGACGGCCACCGCGACGGCGTTGCGCCCCTTGAGGGCCTCGACCTCCGCGCGCAGTTGCTTGAGCTCCACGCGCATCTCGTCCATCGTTTGTGCGCGCGCCGGCACCGCGGCGAAGCCGAGCAGCACAGCCAGCGCGATCACGGTCGGTTGGGATGTCATCGCCTTTGCCTTCGAAATGATGTGAAAGTGGTGGACACAGCGCGGCGTCATGGCGTGTACACCTGGGTCAGGTGGCCGGTGAAGAGCATCCACATGGCGAGTACACCGAGGATCACGAGCGCCACGCCCACGAGCAACTCGACCTTCGTGAAGATCGGCTCGCCCGGGTCGTGTTCCTTGCGGGCCCAGATGAACACGATGTTGCCGAGCGCGAAGAAAACGGCGCCTGCCAGCATGTACTCGAGGCCTGCGGCGTACACCAGCCACAGCCCGTAGACCGTTCCCAGCACGCTGCTGACCAGCGCTGCCTTCTTGCCGATCGTCGCGGTCGCGGGGTATTGACCGGTGGCCATCAACTTCCACAGGAACCCGGTGGCACCGAGGTAGGCCGGCAGGATCATCACGCCGGTGATCGACAGCATCACGTTCCAGGCGTTGTTCGAGAAGTACACCAGGATCATCATCGCCTGCATCACGGCGGTGGAGACCCACAGCGAGACCGACGCCGAGCCGTTCTTGTTGGTGGTGGCGAACACCTTCGGGTAGGTGCCGTCCTTGGCGCCGGCCCAGGGCAGTTGGGCGACGAGCAGGGTCCAGACCAGCCAGCAGGCCAGCACCGAGATCAGCACGCCACCGTTGACGAAATACTCGCCCCACTTGCCGACGATCGAGCCGAGGATCGCTGCCATCGACGGCGGCGCGATCACCGCCAGCTGCGCCTGGCTCATCACGCCGAACGGCAGCACCGAGATCAGCACATACAGCAGCACGGTGACGAGAAAGCCCAGCAGCGTGGCACGGCTCACCGTCTTGGCATCCGAATGGTCGGACATCACCACGGCGCCCTCGATGCCGATGAATACCCACAAGGTCACCAGCATCGTGCTCTTCACCTGCTCGAGCAGGTTGCCGAGCGGCTTGCCGCCCGAGACGTTGTCACCCACGTTGCCCCAGAAATCGGTGGTGAACAAGCCGGCCTTCATCGAGACCGCGACGACGCCGATGAAGACCACGATCGGAACGAACTTGGCGATGGTGCCGATCACGTTGAGCGCCGACGCGCTTTTGACGCCACGCAGCACCAGCCAGTTCAACATCCAAAACACCGACGAGCCCAGAAGGATCGCCAGCCAGGTGTTGCCGCCCTTGAAGTAAGGTGGGAAAAAATAGTTGAGCGTGTCCATCAAGAGCACGGCAAAGCCGACATTGCCGAAGGCAGACGACAGCCAGTAGCCCCACGCGACCTGGAACCCGGCGTATTTTCCGAAGCCCTGGCGCGAGTACATGTAGATCCCGGCCGTGATGTCGGGCTTGATGTCGGCGAGCACCTGAAACGTTCGCGCAAGAAAGAACACGCCCAGACCCGACACCAGCCAGGCGATTAGCACCGCGCCGAGCCCGGCGTGCTGAGCCATGTTCTGCGGCAGGTTGAATGCGCCGCCGCCGACCATCGCGCCGATGACCAGCAGGGTCATCGCGACGATGCCGAGCATCTTGGTGTCCTTCTTGCTGTCTGAAGCCGTGGTCGGCCCCGCCTTCGGAACGGCGCCCGGTGTCGCTGTGGCTGCGGTTGTGGCTGTTCTCATGAGTTCACTCCTGGGTGCCCTGGGTCAGGCTGGGCAATGCAAAGAATCTGGTAGCGACCGCCAACGACCTCGACGCCGTGCGTGTCGTGCGCGAAACCGGGCATCTCGGCGTCGAACGCCTCGAGCGCCTTCAGGTAACCGAGCATCGGCCCGGTCGCCGCGCCGGCGTTCTCGCCCGGCATCAGCAACGGAATGCCGGGCGGATACGGAACCACACCGGTCGCGACGGTGCGGCCCGGCATCTGATCGAGCGGCAGCGACTCGACGCCGCCGTTGACGAGCCGTTCGTAGGCCCCGACCGGCGAGAGCACCGGCACGGGCAGCACGCCGAACGCCTTCGACATCAACTCGGTGGTCCGGTGAGTTTTCATCGCCGCGAACATCGACGTGGCCAGGTCGCCCAGCCCGATCGAAGCGTAGGACGCCGGATGCGCCGCGACAAGCGCCGGAATGCACAGCGCCAGTGGCGTGTTGGCGAGCACGTCGCGCCGAAAGCCGAGCAGCGCGTTGATGAGCGTGCCCCACTTGCCGCGCGTGACCCCCATCGAAAACAGGAAGAGGCAGGTGAAGTCGGTGGTCTTCTCGACGACGATGCCCTGCGCATCGAGATGGGCCGCGAGCAGCGGCGCAGGAATGCCCGTGGCCTTCAACCGACCGTCGCGCCCCATGCCCGGCGTGACGACCGAGACCTTGATCGGGTCGAGCATGCAGTACCCGTCGTCAAGGTCGGCGAAGCCGTGCCAGTCTTCGCCCGGATGCAGGACCCAGGCCTGCGGGTCGCGCGCGAGATGCTGCGGATCGGCGAGATGGAACGCGGTATTACGATGGCCCTTGCCCTCGTCGACGGTATCGGGTTGCCAGGCGCTGAAGAACCATTCGCCCTTGGCCTCGAACTCGGCGTTCAGGCGCGCCAGGGTCTGGCGGAAGGCGATTGCCTCGGCGATCGACTCGCCGGTGAGGGCCTCGCCCGAGGGGCCGTCCATCATCGCCGCGGCGATATCGTTCGACGCGATGATCGCGTACTGCGGCGAAGTCGACGCGTGCATCATGAACGCTTCGTTGAAGCGCGCGTGATCGATCGGCCGGCGCCCGTCGCGGATGTGGATGTACGAGGCCTGCGAGAGCGCCGCCAGCAGCTTGTGTGTCGACTGTGTCGAGAACAGGGTGGGGCCATCTTTCCGCGGCGCGGACGGATCGCCACGCATCGCGTACCGCCCGGCATAGAGCGGGTTGAAACGCGCGTAGCCATACCAGGCTTCGTCGAAGTGCAGGCGATCGACGGAGGAGCCGATCAAAGCCTCGACGCGTTCCACGTCGTAGCTCAGTCCGTCGTAGGTCGAGTTGGTGATCACGGCATGCACGGCGGTAGGGTCGATCCGCTTCGTCACGAGCGGGTTGGCTGCGATGCTCTTGGCGACCACGGATGCATCGAGCCGCTGCGACGGGATCGGCCCGATCAGGCCGAGGTAGTTTCGCGAGGGCATCAGGTAGGTCGGGATCGCTCCTGACAGCGTCATCGCATGCTCGACCGACTTGTGGCAGTTGCGGTCGCACAGCGCGATCTGGTCGCGCGTGACGCTCGCCATCAGGATGACACGATTCGAGGTCGATGAGCCGTTGGTGACGAAGTAGGTTCGGTCGGCACCGAACACACGCGCCGCGTTTTGTTCAGCGGCTCCAATAGGGCCCGAGTGGTCGAGAAGCGAGCCGACCTCGCCGACCGAGATCGAGAGGTCGGAACGAAACAGTTCCTCGCCGAAGAATTCGACGAAGGCGCGGCCCGCCGGGTGCTTCATGAACGCGGTGCCGCCGGCATGACCGGGCGTGTGCCATGAATACTCGTACCGGTGTGCGAAGTTGGCGAGCGCCTTGAACATCGGCGGCAGCAAGGTGGCTCGATAGCGATCGATCGCAGCCACGATCCGTCCACCGATGAAGTCGGGCGTGTCCTCGTACAGCCAGACGTAGTCGTTCACCTCGGACAGCACATCGGTCGACATCTCGGTAACGGCGCCGCTCGCAGCCAGCAGGAAGATCGGCAGCGCCGCGGACCGGGTTCGTATGTCGGCGATGACGCCCTGTGCAGCCGCGTGAGGCTCACGTCCGGCCAGGTCCCAGTCGATCAGCACTGCCTGCAACAGCGAGTGCATCGCGATCTGAGCCCGCGCCTCGATGGCGGAGGCGGCGTCGATCACGTCGATGTCGCGATCCCGCAGCGCGCCAATCAGCGTTGCGGTAGCGCGCCCGCTCGCGGTGGCGGCGTCGACCCCGTTGTGGACGACGAGGACGCGGCGCCGATAGAGGATGCCCGGAACGGCCTTACCGACCGGCTCGCCAACGGCACTCATGCCGGCTCCTGCACGACGTAGGTGTGGAACACGACGCGACCGTCCACATCGTCAGCATAGACACCCTGCACCTCGAACTCGAAGCCCGGGAAACGGTTGAACGCTTCCTCGAAGACGAGGAAGTAGTCGAGCATCGGTTGCGCCCGTTCGTCGTAGCGCTCGCCCGGAACGACGATGCCGATGCCCGGCGGATAGATCAGCGCCAGCGTCGCCGAGATGCGGCCCTTGCACTGCGCGAGCGGTAGGTAGTCGACCCGGTTGCCGACGAAAGCCTCGGTCGCGGCTTGCACCGACATCGCCTGCTCCGGGAAGTGTTCGCCGCGAAAACACAGGCGCTGCAACGACGCGATGTCGTGCTCGCGATAGAAGCCGTGCATCTCGTCGCAAAGGCGCCGCAACGTGTATCCCGCATAGCGCTGCGGATAGCGCGCCAGCGTCGTCGGCAGCACGTCCTCCAACGCGGCGTCGGCGTCGTGCAGGTGCTTGAACGCCACCAGCCGCGAGATCAGCGATGCGCACTTGCCCGCCTCGACGGCCGGCGTCAGCAGGAAGAGGATGCTGTTGAGGTCGCATTTCTCCGGCACGATGTTGTTCTCGCGCAGGTAGGCCGCCAGCAGCGTCGCCGGGACGCCGGTCTCGGCGTACGCGCCGGTCTTGCGGTCGAAACCCGGCGTGATCAGCGTCAGCTTGTTCGGGTCCGTCATCGCCCAGCCGGGCGAGGCGTGCCTGAACCCATGCCAGTGCGCATCCGGCGCCAGTGCCCAGCAGGCCGGCTCGCGGGCGAGCACGTCGGTCGGGATGTCCTCCCACTTCACGCGAACCAGCGGCGGCGTGAACTTCGACGATTCGATCGTCACCACGTCGGGAACGAAGGGGTCGAAGAACCACGCGGTGGTAGGGTCCTGCGCGTCCTTCGCGGCGGAGGCGAACTGCGCCTGCAACGCCCGCAGCTTCTTGCGCGTCTCGATGCCGACTCGGATCGCGTCGTCCCACAGCGCCAGGCCGTTGCGCCCCTTGTGCATGTGGGCGTCGACGTCGAGACTGGCAAACAGCGGGTAAAACGGCGAGGTCGAGCAATGCAGCATGAACATCTCGTTGAACCGCCGGTGCTCGGTGCGTCGCGATTGGCCCTTGATGTGCGCATCTCGCACGTGGACCTGCGAGGCCTGCGAGAAGCCGGCCAGCTGCTTGTGTGTCGACTGCGTCGCGACGATGCCGGGGCTCTCGGCGCCGAGGTTCGCCAGGCCCATCGCGAAGTGACCGTCGAACAGCGGATGAAACTTCATGAAGCCGGCCCAGGCCTCGTCGAAGTGCACGTAGTCGCAGAGGTGGCCGATGCGCTCGATCAGGCGGCCGGCGTTGTAGATCGTGCCGTCGTAGCTGCACTGCTCGATGATGGCGAGCCGGAACGGCCGCTCGCGTTTCCATGCCTCCTTATCGGTGACGAGGGGATGGTTGCGGATCTGTTCGCGCAGCTTCTTCTCGTCGAGCGCATCGAAGTCGATCGGGCCGATCAGCCCCTGCGGGTTGCGATCGGTCCCGACATAGATCGGGATCGCCCCGGCGAGCTGCAGCGCGCCCTGGTGGTTCGACTTGTGGTTGTTGCGGTCGAAGAGCACGAGGTCGCCGCGCTTGAGCAGCGCCGCTGTCACGACCTTGTTCGAGGTCGAGGTTCCGTTCAGGATGAAGTAGGTGCGATCGGCACCGAAGACCTTGGCCGCTTCCTTCTGCGCGGCCAGGGCCGGACCGACGTGCGTTAGCAGGTCGCCGAGCTCCGGCACCGAGTTGTCGATGTCGTTGCGGAACACGGCCTCGCCGAGGTGCTCGACGAACAGGCGTCCGACCGGGCTGCGGCGATAGAACGCGCCGCCCTGGTGGCCCGGGCAGGTCCACATCTGGTTGCCCTCGTGGTCGTAGTCCATGAGTGCGCCGAAGAACGGCGGCTTCAGGCTGGCGGCATAGCGCTCGAGCGCGAAGATCGTCTCCTTCGCCGAGAACGCAGGCGTCTCGTGGTCGAGGTAGATGTAGCCGGTGACCTCGCCCATCGGCGCGAGCGACAGCGATTCGACGCCTTTGAGTTCACTCACGAGGTAAATCGGCGTGTCCAGGCCGCGCTCGTGCCGAATGGTGTGGATCAGCGCCTGAACCGCGGCCTCGTTCGGGCCGTCGATCGCGAGCAGGAAGCAGCCGATCGCCATGTCGCTTTCTGCCGCGACGCGCGCGCCGGTCAAGGTCGGAACGACGTCGGTGCGGTAGTTGTCTGCCGCAAGCGCGTCGAGCAGGCGTTGCATCAGTCGGGCCTCGTTGCTGTCCGGCGCTTCGGCGAACACCGGGCTGTAGAGCAGCAGATGAAAGAGCGCGGCGTACGGAACGGACATGGTGAATTCCTTCGAGCCGCGATGCGGAGTTGACGGGGCTTCGCGACCGACGGCGGTGCAAGTTAGGTGACGTTGTATTCGCTGCCCGATTCGGCATCTGTGCGGCACCGTACGAAACGCATGCGCATCGATGAACGCACTCGAACAGCGCTGCGCCTCGCCGCTTCTTTACACGATCGTCGTGAATCGAATGCGGGTGTTCTGTGCTCCAGCGAACAGACGCCACGCGAGTCCGCTCCTAACTTTGCGGTCCCTAGTTCATGAGCGGCTCCCCATGACCATTGCCTGTGGTGTGCATTCAGAGATCGGGCGTCTGCGCAGCGTGCTCGTGTGCCGGCCCGGCCTCGCGCAGAAGCGACTGACGCCTGCCAACTGTCACGAGTTGCTCTTCGACGACGTGCTCTGGGTAGCCAGGGCGCGCAACGACCACGACGCCTTCACGTCTGCGATGGTGGAGCGTGATGTCGAGGTTCTCGAACTGCATGACCTGTTGGCCACGACCGTGTCCGACCCCAAGGCGTGCGCGTGGCTGCTCGACCGCAAATTGGGACCCGACTACGTGGATCCGGAAACATCCGCATTCCTGCGCCCTTGGCTCGAAGGCCTGCCCCCGACGAAGCTTGCGGAGCATCTGATCGGTGGAGTGACCCGATCGGAGCTCCCGCAGGACGCGAGGGGCCTGCTGGCGCGCTGCGCCGGACCATCGGACCTTTTGCTGCCGCCGCTACCGAACACGCTGTTCTCGCGTGACAGCACCTGCTGGATCGGCGATGGCGCGGTGCTGTGCCAAATGTTCTGGCCGGCCCGTCGGCAGGAAACGCTCTTGACGGCCGCTGTCTACCGGTTCCATCCGGCGTTCGACGGCAAGGTCACCGAATGGTGGGGCGATCCGGATGAGGATCACGGGCTGGCGTCGCTCGAAGGAGGCGACGTGATGGTCCTCGGTGCCGGCGTCGTGCTTGTCGGCATGGGCGAGCGGACCTCGCCGCAGGCGGTCAGCCAGCTGGCGCGCCGCCTGTTCGCGGCCGGGGCGGCCACACGCGTGCTCGCGGCGCAGCTTCCAAAATCGCGCGGCGCCATGCATCTCGACACCGTCTTCACCTTCTGCGATGTCGACCTGGTGTCTGTGTACGCCGAGGTGATCCACGAGATCCGCGTCCACAGCCTGCGGCCCGGAGACGCCGCGGGAAGCATCGACGTACGCACCGAGTCAAAACCATTTCTCGACGTCGTGGCAGAAGCGGTCGGGCAGCGCGAGTTGCGCGTGATCGCCACGGGCGGCGATGCCTTCGAATCCGAGCGCGAGCAGTGGGACGACGGCAACAACCTGCTCGCCCTCGCGCCCGGCGTGGTGATGGCCTACGACCGGAACGCTTACAGCAACACCTTGCTGCGCAAGGCCGGCGTCGAGGTCATCACCATGCCCAGTAGCGAGCTCGGCCGCGGCCGGGGTGGGAGCCACTGCATGAGCTGCCCTGTACTCCGCGATCCGGTCTGAGCGTTCGCCTCCCAACTTCTCAAGGAATCTTCATGGCATTCAATCTGCGCAACCGCAGCCTTCTGGCACTGGAAGACTTCGACCCCCGCGACATCCGATACCTGCTCGATCTCGCTGCTGAACTGAAGCGCTCGAAGGCTGCAGGTACGGAGCATCCTCGGTTGAAGGGCAAGAACGTCGCGCTGATCTTCGAGAAGGCCTCGACTCGCACGCGTTGTTCGTTCGAAGTGGCGATGCACGACCAGGGCGGGCACGTGACCTATCTCGACGCGGCCGGCTCGCACATCGGGCGCAGTGAGTCGCTCAAGGACACGGCGCGCGTGCTGGGCCGGCTGTTCGACGGCATCGAATACCGCGGCTTCCACCAAAGCGCCGTGGAGGAGCTCGCGCGGTTCTCGCACGTGCCCGTGTGGAACGGTCTCACCGACGAGTCGCATCCGACCCAGATCCTTGCCGACCTGCTGA
>JBDTVC010000168.1:0-10768 GCA_040007475.1 Burkholderiales bacterium | reverse complement strand
GTTCTCGAAGAACAGGTTGAACACGCTCTTGCCCCGCAGCAGCGGCACCTTCTTCACCTCGCGGTCGTTGACGCTCAGAAAAGTGCCGGCGGTGTCGAGGATGTGGTGCAGCACCGAACGCGGCAGGCCCTCGATCGAGAGCAGGTGGATGAGCTCGCCGTGCGCGTTGAGTTGCGGGTTGCGTTGCATGTCAGCTCCGCTCCTCGATGTCGAAACTGAAGCGGCCTGTCTCGTTGCGTGCCAGCGACAGGCGTTGCGCCGCGGGCAGCGCGATGCGCGCCGCCGACACCGCGGCCGAGATCGGCAACTCGCGGCCCCCGCGATCGACGAGCACCGCAAGCGTCACGCTGGCCGGGCGGCCGAAGTCGTAGAGCTCGTTGATGACGGCGCGGATCGTGCGGCCGGTGTAGAGCACGTCGTCGACCAGCACGATCGGCTTGCCGTCGACCTCGAACGGCAGCTTCGTGTGGTCGGCCCCCGCGGTCAGGCCGCGCGAGCCGAAGTCGTCGCGGTGCAGCGCGCTGGAGATCACGCCATGCTCGCCGGGGCGCTTCAGGTCGCGGTGCAGGCGTTCGGCCAGCCACGCGCCGCCGGACCAGATGCCGACGAGGATGGAATCGGGTTGCATCAGGCCGCGCACGCCGGACAGCAGGTCCGCGTACAGCGCTTCGGCATCGAGGTTCAGGCTGCTCATTGGGACACCCCGCTCGCCGAATACGGCGCGCGACCCTCCGGGAGGGTCGGGCCTTGCTTGGGGCGGCCCGGCGCGGCGGCCCGGTTCGAGTGGGGCACTGGAAGTCTCATTCGAGTGTGCTCAGGAATTGATTCAGGATGATCGCGGCCGAAGCCGCATCGAGGTCACGCGCGCCGTCGCTCGCCGCCTCGGTCGTGCTGTAGCGCTCGTCGACCTCGTGCACCGGGAGCTTGAAGCGGCCGTGCAGTTGGCGAGCGAAGCGGCGCGCGCGATCGGTATTGTCATGCGGCGCGCCGTCCGGGTGGAATGGCACGCCGACGACGAGCGCATCGGGTCGCCATTCCTTGATCAGCACGGCGATGGCGCTGAAGCGCGCTTCGCCCTCGGCCGCGACGGTGCGCAGCGGTGTGGCGCCGCGGGTCAGCGTGTTGCCGGTGGCGACGCCGACGCGCCGGGTGCCGAAATCGAAAGCGAGAAATGAACGGGGTGAAGTGGCGGGTGGCGTGAAGCTCGATGAGCTCATGCGTGCCCTGCCTCCCCGCTCAGCATGTGGGCGTCGATGCCCAGTAGCGACAGCGCCTTGTCGTAGCGCTGGTCGATCGGCGTGTCGAAGATGATGCCGCGCTCGGCATTGACGTTGATCCAGCCGTTTCGGCTCATCTCGTCCTCAAGCTGGCCGGCACCCCAACCGCTGTAGCCAAGTGTCACCAACACCTTCTTCGGGCCGGCGCCGCTGGACAGCGCTTCGAGCACGTCCTTGCTGGTCGTCATCTCCAGGCCACCGGGGATGCGCAGCGAGGAGTTGTAGTGGCCGCCTTCGCCCTCGTCGCCGTCGAGCGCCTCGTGCAGCACGAAACCACGCTCGGTCTGCACCGGACCACCGAAGTAGACCGGTGATTCCGCGAGCTCGGGGCGATCGAGCGACAGGTCGACCTTCTCGAACAGATTCTTCAGCTTGATGTCGATCGGCTTGTTGATCACCAGGCCCAGCGCGCCCTTGTCGGTGTGCTCGCACAGGTAGATCACGGTGCCGGCGAAGGTGCCTTCGCGCAGGCTCGGCATGGCGATCAGGAACTGGTTCGTGAAGTTGACCGGTGCGCGTGCCATGCCCGAATTTTAGACCTGCGGCAGACTCGGCCCCCATGACCCACTCGATCGACCGTGCATTGGTCTGGTTTCGCCGCGACTTGCGCGCCAGCGACAACGCCGCGCTCTACCACGCGCTACGTGCCGCGCGCCAGGTGTGGTGCGTGTTCGTGCTCGATCGCGAGATCCTCGACCCGCTGCCGCGCCAGGATCGGCGTGTCGAGTTCATCGTCGCGAGCCTGGGCGATCTGGATCGGCAACTGGGCGAGCTCCGACCGGGCGCGCGTCTGCTGGTGCGCCAAGGCCGTGCGGTCGACGAGATCGCGTCGCTCGCCAGGCAGTTGGGTGTCGACGGGGTCTACGCCAACCATGACGACGAACCACTGGCCCTGCAGCGCGACGCCGCAGCCCGCGCCGCGCTCGCGGCGTCGGGCATCGGCTGGCACACCAGCAAGGACCATGTCGTGTTCGAGCGCAGCGAGGTGCTGACGCAAGCCGGCAGGCCCTACACGGTGTTCACGCCCTACAAGAACGCGTGGCTGAAGAAGGTCGACGCGTTCTACCTCAGCGCCTACTCGGTGGCCCGACACGCGGCCCGGCTCGCCGAGGTGCCCGCCGACGCGGCGCCTCGACCGCCGACCCTGGCCGAGATCGGCTTCGAACCGACGAACCTCGCTGCGCTGAAGATCCCGACCGGCAGCGTGGGCGCGCAGGCCCTGATCGCCGACTTCCTGCCGCGCCTGGCGCGCTACGGCGAGACGCGGGACTTTCCCGCCGTCCGCGGGCCGAGCTACCTGTCGGTGCATCTGCGCTTCGGCACGGTCTCGGTCCGCGAACTGGCGCGCGTCGCCCAGGCTGACGGTTCCGGGGGTGCGGCGGTCTGGCTGTCCGAACTGATCTGGCGCGACTTCTATCATCAGGTTCTGCACCACCACCCGCATGTCGTCGCTCGCAGCTTCAAGCCGGAGTACGACCGCATCAAGTGGGAGACCGGGCAGGAGGCCGACGCGCTCTTTGCCGCCTGGTGCGAGGGCCGAACGGGCTACCCGCTGATCGACGCGGCGATGGCACAGATCAACCAGACCGGCTACATGCACAACCGGCTGCGCATGGTCGTGGCGAGCTTTCTCACCAAGGATCTGGGCCTCGACTGGCGCCGCGGCGAGGCCTACTTCGCCGCGCACCTGAACGACTTCGACCTGGCAGCGAACAACGGTGGCTGGCAGTGGGCCGCGTCGAGCGGCTGTGACGCGCAGCCGTGGTTTCGCATCTTCAACCCGGTCAGCCAGAGCCGCAAGTTCGATGCAGACGGCAGGTTCATCCGCCGCTACCTGCCCCGGCTGGCCGCGCTGCCGGATGCCGCGCTGCACGCACCGTGGGAGGCCCCGCCCATCGACCTGGAAGGTGCCGGCATCGTGCTCGGCCGCGACTACCCGCGACCCGTGGTGCGGCACGACGCGGCGCGCACCGCCACGCTCGCGCGCTACGCGGCCGTGAAGTCCTAGAATAGTTCGACGTCGCTGACGGCGGCCGACTGGTTCGCGAGTTCGCCGCTGGCGACCAGCGCTTCGTGGTGCTGCACTTGGTTGCGGCCGTGCGACTTGGCGTAGTAGACAGCCTTATCGGCGCGCTGGAACGCGCCGTTCGGCGTATCGCCCGGCATGACCTCGGTGAAGCCCACACTGACGGTGATGCGCTCAACCTGCGGGAACGCATAGCTCGCGGCGTTGCCGCGCAGGCGCTCGAACGCCACCGCGGCCGACTCGTGGTCCTTGCAGCGGATCAGCGCGACGAACTCCTCGCCGCCGAAGCGGTAGAGCCGGTCCCACGATCGCAGGCTGCTGCGCATCAGGCGCGACAGCAACAGCAGCACTTCGTCGCCGATCAGGTGGCCGAAGGTGTCGTTGACGCGTTTGAAGTGATCGATGTCGATCACGCCGATCCAGTAGCTGCAATGGTCGCTGCCGGTTCGTCGGCCCTGCAGGTCGCCCCCGGGCATCTCGCGGGCACTGGCCGTGGCCTTCAGGAAGCTGTCGTCGAAAGTCTTGCGGTTGAGCAGCCCCGTCAGGCTGTCACGCTCGCTGTAGTCGAGCAAGCCCTGGAAGTTGCGGAAGATGCGCAGGATGCTGGCGACGGTGCGCTGCTGCAGTGCGTCGAGGCCGCTCGCGGTCTCGACCTCCAGCACGCCGATCACGTCGCGATCGGTCGCAACCGGAAAGAGCGTCAGGTGCGACGCGCCGACCACGTCGATCACGCGCTCCTGGCGCAGCGCGGCGAGGCGGGTCGGGTGGTCGCTCAACCGCGACAGGTCTTCAAGCTCGGACCAGGCCGGGTCGGCCTGTGCAGCGGCCTCGCGGCCGACCAACCGTGCGCGCGTCAGCCAGCGTTCGTTCCCAGGCTCACCAACGCTGCGGTAGATCGAGACCGAGAGCGTGTCGCCACCGAGAACATCACGCAGCGCCCCCACCAGGGTGACGTCGAGAACGTCGCGGTCGCGCTGGCCGGTCAGTTCGGCGAGGTGGTCTACCAGGTCAGACACGCTCTAGTCCCCAAGGTCGGCTGCTCCAGATCGCCTCGGCTGCGTGTGCCGAGCGGCCCGCGCTACGCGGCGATTCTTGCCGAAGTGTAGCGACCGATCAGCGCCAGCAGATCCTCTTCGGAATAGGGTTTGCCAAGGTAGTGGTCAACGCCCAGTTCGGCCGCGTACTCGCGGTGCTTCTGCGCGATGCGGGAGGTGATCATGATCACCGGCAGATCGCGCAGGCGCGCATCGGCACGCATGTTGCGCACGAGGTCGAAACCGTCCATGCGCGGCATCTCGATGTCCGACAGGACAATCGCGGGCAAGCCCTCGGACAGGCGCTCCAACGCGTCCAGACCGTCCTTCGCGAGCACGACGCGGTAGCCTTCGCGCTGCAGCAGGCGCTGTGTCACGCGGCGCACGGTCAGCGAATCGTCGACGACCAGCACCAGCGGCGCCTCGACCACGTCCCGCTGGTTGGCCGCTGGCAGAGCGGCCTTCACGTCCGGCAACTGCAAGGCTGCCTGGGTGGCGGCTCGCGCGGATTCGCCATACAGCGTGGCCAGCGCGACCGGGTTGTAGATCAGCGCCACGGCGCCCGACGCCAGCAGCGTGATGCCGGCCAGGCCAGGCAATCGCGACAGTTGCGGCCCGAGGTTCTTGACCACCACTTCCTGGTTGCCGAGCACTTCGTCCACGTGCAGCGCGACGCGCTGCTGCGCACTGCGGATCACGACGATCGTGCGAGTGCGGGCACTGCTCTCGGCAGGCCGCGCGCTGATCTGCAGCAGCGACCCGAGCCAGAAGAACTGCACCGGCCGATCCGCGACCGTGTAGGTGGCGTGCGCATAGGACTCATCGACCTCGGCCTTCGACGCACGGCGCACGACCTCGACCAGCGTCGACGGAACGGCGACCTGCGTGTCACCGCAACGCAGCATCACGACCTGCGTGACCGCCGTGGTCAGCGGCAGGATCAGCTTGAACGACGTGCCCTGGCCCGCGGCCGTGGCCGTCTCGACCCGGCCGCCCATGGCATTGACCTCGGAGCGCACCACGTCCATGCCGACACCGCGGCCAGACAGTTCGGTGATCTCGTCGGCCGTCGAGAAGCCCGGGGCGAAGATCAGGTTGGCGAGTTCGGCATCGGTCGGCTGCACGCCGGCCGGGATCAGGCCGAGCGCCTCGCCCTTGGCGCGAATGCGCGCCAGGTTCAGGCCCGCGCCGTCGTCGCGGAATTCGACACCGACTTCGTTGGCCTCTTGCGACAGCGCGACAATGATCGTGCCGGTCGCTTCCTTGCCGGCCTTGGTGCGCACATCGGGCGCCTCGATGCCGTGGCTGACGCAGTTGCGCAGCAGGTGCTCGAACGAGCCCGTCATGCGGTCGAGCACGCCGCGGTCGACCTCGATCGAGCCACCGACGATGTCCAGCCGCACCGACTTGCCGGTCTCCTTGGCGGCCTGTCGCACGACGCGGTAGAGACGATCGGAGAGGCCCTCGAACTCCACCATGCGCGTGCGCAGCAGGTCGTCCTGCAGATCGCGCGTCATGCGGGCCTGGGCGACGAGTTCGTCCTCGGTCACTTCGAGCGAACGCTGCAGCGTACGCTGCACCGTGGCCACGTCGTTGACCGACTCGGCCATCATGCGCGTGAGTTCCTGGAAGCGCGTGAAACGGTCGAACTCGAGCGGGTCGAACGATTGCGACGCGGCCTTCGCAGCCTCGAGCCGCGAGGTCATCTGCACTTCGCCGTGGAACTCGATGTCGCGCAGTTGGTGGCGCAGGCGTTCCAGGTTTTCGGTCAGGTCGCCGAGCGAGTTCTTGATCTGCGTGACGCCGGTCTCGATGCGCGAACGCGTGATGCTGACCTCGCCGGCCTGATTGACGAGGCGGTCGAGCAGCGGCGCGCGCACACGCACCGCCGATTGGGTCGCCTGCGTGCGCTCGGTCGGCTTGCGTGCCACGGCGGCATTCGCCACCGTGAAACGCGACCAGTCGATCTCGGCCAGCGCGCTGCCGGCTTCGGCGGCATGCGCGGGTTCGGCAGCGTCGCTCGGTGCCGCGGCCGGCTCGGTCGCTTTGGCCGCGTGCACCACGGGGATGGATTCAGGTTCAGGCTGCGCCAGATCGACCAGCGGCGACGCGGCGGACTCCGCGGCCTCGGGCGGCGCCGATTCGAGCAGCACCGCCAGTTCCGGCGCCGGCGGCGGCGCGGCCGCTGCAGTCGCCATCGGTACGACCGCGGATTCGACGCCCGCCTCCGCGCTGCCACCCGAGCGCAGCGCATCGAGCGTCAGCGCGAGGGCATCACCATGGGTCTGCAACGCCTCGACGTCACCCGCGCTCACCGGCGGTTCGGCCAGCAGGCGCTCGATGCGCGTTTCGAGCCGGTGCGCCATTTCGCCGAGGCGCATCGCGCCGGCCAGTCGTGCACCGCCCTTGAGAGTGTGCAGCGTGCGCATGCACGCCGCCGGGTGTGCCGCCTCG
Organism: Burkholderiales bacterium; assembly: GCA_040007475.1. GTDB lineage: Bacteria > Pseudomonadota > Gammaproteobacteria > Burkholderiales > Burkholderiaceae_C > LMDS01. Next base: position 3,977 of record JBDTVC010000168.1, on the reverse strand, counting down.
CCGGGCTTGCGAGCCCAGTCGCGCAGGCGCGAAGTGAGTTGCGGCAACAGTTCTTCGGCCTCTTCGTCGAAGATCGGGAACAGGTCGGGGTCGATGGCATCGACCGCGTCGATCGCTTCGTCGTCGTCGACAAGACCGTGGCTGGCAGGCGCGTGGCGCGCCGTCTCGACCGGCGCTTCGCCGAGCGGCTTGAGTTCGGCCAGGCCCAGCGGGTCGAAACGGGTTTCGGCACCGAACGTCGAATCAACGACCTCGACCGGCTCGGCGAGCGGTACCGGCGCGGTGTCGGCGACGGCCATCGGCTCGACGAACGCGGGCGCGGGTTCAGGGACAGGTTCGGGTTCAGGCAGCGGCTCGACGTGCACCTCGGGTGCCGCCGGCATCACGATGTCGGCGACAGGCGGCAACTCGGCCGCAGCGGCGGCCGCCTCGAGGCGGCGAGCCGAGCTGAGCTCGTGCTCGGCCAGGCGCTGCAGGAGTTCGGGCGCGGGCTCCTTCAGGAAACCGGCCGCGAACTGGTGCAGCAACCGACGGATTTCTTCGGCGGCGTCGACGAACAGCCGGGCTTCATCGGGCGTGCCGTGCCCGATCGCCAGCGAACGCGTCTGCGCGTGCTCGAGTGAGCGCGCGAGCTGCGACAGATCGGTAAACCCAACCGTGGCCGAGCTGCCGGCCAGCGAGTGGGCGAGCGCGATCGGCGCTTCGCCGATCGGGCGGTGCAACTCCATCGCCCACTCGGCCACTTCGGTCGTGAGGCGTCGCGAGAGTTCGTCCGCTTCGTTGAGGTAGATATTGAACAGCGGGATGCCGATGCGAAGCCCGCCGACGACCTTGACGTGCTCGTCGTCGGGCGCATCCTGCAGCGAGCCCGGCGCGGTCAGATCCAGGTCGAGCGGCAGCTCCATCGAGCTGTCGGCCAGCGATTCGATCACCGGCGCTGACTCGCCGAAGTCGAGCTCCAGGTCGAGGCCGGCGGTGTCGCTGGCGGCGACCTCGGTCACCTCGGCCAGCGGCAGCGGCTGCGTCGCCTGCACGTCGAAGGGGTCGTGCAGGGCCGGCGTGTGCATGTCGAGCGAGCCGTGCTCGCTGACGACCTCGTCGACAGTCGGCTCCGGCACCGCGGCATCGAGACTGGCGAGGTCGAGTTCGAACGAGAGATCCGGCAGCGCGGCTGGCTCGCTCGGCCGGGCGCTCGCGATCTCGCCGAAAGACTCGGGGGCCGTCAACGCGAATGTCGGCAACTCGCCGAACGCCGACGTCGCAGACACAACGCGCAGCTCGAGATCGGCGGCGCTCGGCAGATCGACCGGCAGGCCGGCAGGCGCGGCGGGCCGGGCCGGCTCGTTCACGCGTTGGGCGGCCGCGACCACGGTACCCGAATCGTGCGCCGGGCGACGCTTTGCGCTGATGTCGTCGACCCAGGCCGACATGTAGCCCAGGCACCACTCGGTGAACTGCAGCAGCGGCTCGGGCGCTGCCTGCTGATCGGCCAAGTGCGTGTTGAAGAGCTGTTCGCCCGCCCACGCGGCCTCGCCGAAGTCCTTCAGCCCGACCATGCGCGAGCTGCCTTTGAGGGTGTGGAAGGCGCGGCGCAGCGTCGTCATCAGCGACAATTCACCAGGCGTCTGCGCGAGTTCGTCGCGAGCGGCCGTCGCGTCGGCGATGACCTCGCGCGCTTCCTCGAGGAAGATCTCGCGCATCTCGTCGTCTTGCTCGAGCAAGGTGTCGTGCGTCGACGGCGCGAAATCGAGCTTCATCGGCGCGCTGACACGCGCCGCCGCATTCAGGGCAGCGAGTGGCTCCAGGCCCATCGGGTCGGAGGCGGTCGAGACGAAGTCGACCAGCGCCTCGGACAGTTCGCCACGCGCCACTGTCTGGCCGGCGACATCGTCCGCCTGCTCGAGCGCCTCCTGCGCCTTCAGCACGGCAGCGGCCAGCACCGGCTGGTCGGCGGCCTGTGCTTCGTGCGACAGGCGCTCGAGATCGCGCGAGACTTCTGCCACCGGCACGTCGCCGCGCACCGAGCTGAACGCGAGCATCTGGGCCTGCTCGATGAGACGCGGCTCGACCGGCGCAGGAATGGGCACTGCCGCGACCGACGGTGCATGCACTTCACCGCGACCCATCACCGGACTCAGCACGCCGGTGGTCGGATCGAACGTGAACAGCGACTTGGCCATCTGTGGCTGCACGCTGAGCATGTCGATCAGAAAGCCGAGTGCGCCGAGGTTGCTGGCCAGGCGATCGAAGATGCCGGTGTGTTGCTGGCGCTTCGGATCGATTTCGGTCGCAGCGAGTTCGTCGACCTCGCCGCGCATGCGCAGCAGCGCCGCGCAGGCGTGGTCCATGCCCAGCACCGACAGCACGCCGCGCATCGCGGAGAGCTGGTTCGGGACCGGGATCAGCACCTGGCGATCGGCCGGGTTGCGGAAGTACTGGTCGATCTGCTTCTCGGATTCGGACAGGCTCGCGCGCAGCTCCTGCACCACGCTGCCCATGGTCTGGCGGTCAGAGACGCGGCGATAGAGCTCCTCCATCCAGGTCTCGAGCGGCTCGGGCACCTGGCCCGCGCGGACGGCGGCGAGGCGTTCGGCCAGACGCTGCACACGGCCGGCCTGGTCCGGGTGATCGAAGTCGGCGTCTTCGAGCGCTGCATCGACGTAGAGGAGGCTGGTCGCCACCTCCATCGCCAGGGCCGCGGGCGGCGGGCTGCCGCTGTGCTGGGTCTGGCTGATGGCGTGCTGCAACTCGCCGGCCAGGGTGTCGCCGAGCGGGAACAGCTTCTTCAGGGACTCACCGACAAGCGAGAACTGCTCCGACAGGCCGGTCATGCGGTGCATCTCGCCACCCGCCACGCCGGACCATCCATCCTTGGCCGAGGCCACGCGCTTGCGGGCCTGCGCCACCACCGCCGGGTCGAAGCGACCCAGCACGCTGACCGAATAGTCGACCGGGATGTGGCGCGCGAGGCCGTAGGCCTGGCGCACGTTGGCGAGCCGCGGCGCGCTCTGGCCGGCGGGCGGCATGGCGCTCTGCGCGCAGAAGAACAACAGGTCCTGTGCGAGCCGCTCCGACACGTCGGACTCACCGCGCTCGATGACGCGGAACTGCGCCAGCAGCCGCGAGGCCACGCGCTTGCTGAAGACGTCGAAGCCGAGCAGGTGATGGGCCTGTGCCTCGAACACGGCGGACGCGAGCTTCCACAGCGTGGCGACCTGCATCTGCGTGGCGCCGGCGCCGAGTGCCGCAGCGAGGTCGCTCAAGCGCGCGGCCACCGGGGTCGGGTCGGCTGCGCGCATCAGTGGCAGCAACTGGGCTTCGAGCGCCGCGCGCGTCGTCGCGTCGTGCGCCTGAGGGGCGGCGCCAGCATCGGCAGGCAGCTCGCGCCACTGCCAGTCGCTGGCCCACAAGTCGGCAGGGTGCACGCGGTCAGCGCCCACGTCCTCTTGCACGGCGCGGTACTGCGGGAACAGCGAGAGCGTCGAGACCGGCTTGTTGGCGAGCAGGCGCGTCAGGTAGTCGAGCAGCGCGAACGACGCCCGCTCCAGGTCGTCGACCACGGCGGACGTGAGCTTGTGCGGCTTGGCAACGAAACGCTGCACCGCCGCTTCGCTGGCACGCAGCACCATCGCCGCGGCCGGCTGGCCGACGAGCTCGAGTGCGCCCACGCCCTGGTGGATCTGCGAGCGCGCGTTGCGCAGCACGACCGGGTCGATCGCGTCGACATCGGAGCCACCGAGAGACTCGGTCTCCTTGACGAAACGGCGCAAGGCCTTGTGCGCCGCTTCGAGCGAGCGGCGCAGCTCTTCGTGCACCCACGCCAGGGCGCTGAGATCGTCACTACCAGTGCTCATGGATGCGTTCATCGAAGGGTCAGTCGATCTTGAATCGCGCCACCGATTGCTTCAGCTCTTCCGCGGTACGCGACAGTTCGCGCACCATCTGCGCGGTCGAGCGCGTGCCTTCGCCGGTCTGCT
>JBDTVC010000167.1:0-10800 GCA_040007475.1 Burkholderiales bacterium | reverse complement strand
AGCAGCGGCTCCGACATCACCGCGTCGCCGATCCATTGCGGCGCGATGATCAGGCTGCGCATCGCACCAGCCTTCAGTGCGCGTGAACCTTCTCGCCGGCCTTCAGCTTGTAGACCGTGCCGCAGTACGGGCACTTGCCTTCACCGGTGGTCGCCACGTCGATGAAGACGCGCGGGTGCGTGCTCCACAGCGCCATCTTCGGGTTCGGGCAGAACACGACGCCCGGGCCTTCGAGATCCTTGGCGGTGACTTCAATGGTCGCGACAGGAGTCATGACAGCCCCTCGTCCGTGGAGTACCCCGGCCGATCCCCCGAGGGGATGCGGGCCGGCTTGGCTGGGCCACGCAGAGGCCCCTGCGTGGCCCGGGCCCGGCGCTCGTCCCGTTGAGATTGCTTGTTCATGGTGTCAAACCTTGCTCAGCCATTCGGCGTACTTCGGATTGCGACCGTTCACGATGTCGAAGAACGCGCTCTGGATCTTCTCGGTGATCGGCCCGCGCGAACCGGCGCCGAGCTCGATGCGGTCGAGCTCGCGGATCGGCGTGACCTCGGCCGCGGTCCCGGTGAAGAACGCCTCGTCGCAGATGTAGACCTCGTCGCGGGTGATGCGCTTCTCGACCACCTTCAGGCCCAGGTCGGCGCAGATCGCGAACACCGTGTTGCGGGTGATGCCGTTGAGCGCGCCAGCGGACAGGTCGGGCGTGTAGACGACGCCGTTCTTGACCACGAACAGGTTCTCGCCCGCGCCTTCGCTGACGAAGCCGTTCGCGTCGAGCAGCATCGCCTCGTCGTAGCCTTCCTCCGTCACCTCCATGTTGGCGAGGATGGAGTTGGTGTAGTTGCTCACCGCCTTGGCCTGCGTCATCGTGATGTTGACGTGGTGGCGCGTGTAGCTCGAGATCTTCACGCGGATGCCGCGCTTCATGCCTTCTTCGCCGAGGTAGGCGCCCCACGGCCACGCAGCGACCATCAGGTGGATGGTGTTGCCCTTGGGGCTGACGCCGAGCTTCTCGGAGCCGATCCAGGTCAGCGGGCGCAGGTAGCAGCTCTCCAGCTTGTTCTCGCGCACCACGTCGAGTTGGGCCTGCATCACCTGCTCCATCGAGTAGGGGATCTTCATGCGCAGGATCTTGGCGCTGTTGAAGAGCCGCTCGGTGTGCTCACGCAGCCGGAAGATCGCGGTGCCTTGTGCGGTGTTGTAGGCCCGCACGCCTTCGAAGGCGCCGCAGCCGTAGTGCAGGGTGTGGCTCAGGACGTGGATCTTGGCGTCGCGCCAGTCGACCATCTTGCCGTCCATCCAGATCTTGCCGTCGCGATCGTCCATCGACAGGGCCATGTCGGTCTCCAGTGCAGGTGAGAAGCACCGGAGATTCTATTCGGCCCGCTCCCGCGGGCGCCGCCTCAGAAGTTGGCGTTGGGGCCGAAGAAGTGCTGGAACACGTCGGGCTCGTTCACTTCGCGGGTCGACAACCCGACCATGCGTTCGACGAAGGGCTGCGACACCGGTGCCGGATCGAGCGCCGCCGGCATCGTCGCTCCCCAGGGCGAATCGAAGCTCGTGCTGTTCTGGAAGCGCGAGTCGTTGGCGCCGCGGTTCACGAGCCGCTTCGCCAGCGAGGGCATGTCCTCCCACTCAATCGCGTCGGCGTTGGCCACGGCGCGATGGGTGGCTGCGAAGTACTGGCGGGGCTGAAGGTGGCTCATCTCGGGACCTCTGGATCGCAGTGGGATTGCGGTATGTGAAGGCTATCGACATCGCCAGCCTCGGGATTGATCGAAAAGCAAGGCCTACGCGGCCTGTCTTGAAACGAACATGCTCAAAGCGTGAACAAGTCGCACGCCACAATCGGGGGCATGCCCGAACTCCGTCCACTCGCCACCACAGCCCCCGCCCCGACCCCACGCGTCAAGGGCCAGCCCGCCGACCCGCAGAAATTCGCCGTCGCGGTGCGGCCCAGCCGCATCGACGGCCAGGGGGCCTTCGCGGCCGAAGCGATCCCCGCGCGACGCAAGATCGGCGAGATCCGCGGCGAGGCGATCAGCGTGCGCGAGGCGCGCCGGCGCGCGAAAGGGGCCGCACGCATCATGATCGTCGAGCTGAGCGAGACGCGCGCGATCGACGCTTCGCGATCGACCGACCCGCTGCGCTTCACCAACCACTCGTGCCAGCCGAACGCCGTGCTGCGCATCCGCCAGGGCCGCGTCGAGTTCTATGCGATGCGCGACGTGCGCGTGGGCGAAGAGCTCACCGTGAACTACGGTGAGACGCACCACGAAGGCCGGCTCACCTGCCGATGCGGCGCCCCGGGGTGTGTGGGAAAACTCTAGGTGGCGTAGAGCGTCTCTAGGGAACGGAAGCCTTTGACCTCGATCGGGTTGCCGCTCGGGTCGACGAAGAACATCGTCCACTGTTCGCCGGGTTGGCCCTCGAAGCGCACCTGCGGCTTCATCACGAACTCGGTGCCGGCCTCGGTGAGCCGTGTCGCGAGCGACTGCCAATCATCGAGCGCGAGCACCAGGCCAAAGTGCGGCATCGGCACGAGCGCATCGCCGACACGGCCGGTGCGCTGCGTTTGCAGCAGCGGGCCGAGATGCAGCGACAGCTGGTGGCCGAAGAAGTCGAAGTCGATCCAGGTCGCGGTGCTGCGACCCTCTGCGCAACCGAGCACCCCGCCGTAGAATGCCCGCGACTCGTCGAGATCGCGGACGTTGATGGCGAGGTGGAACAGGCCGCGCATTCGCCTTACTTGGCGGTCGGCATCACGAACTCGGCGCCCTTGCCGATGCTGGCCGGCCAGCGCTGCATGATCGACTTCTGCTTCGTGTAGAAGCGCACGCCTTCTTCGCCGTACGCGTGCATGTCGCCGAACAGGCTGCGCTTCCAGCCGCCGAAGCCGTGCCAGGCCATCGGCACGGGGATCGGCACGTTGATGCCGACCATGCCGACCTGCACGCGCCGCGAGAACTCGCGCGCGACGTTGCCGTCGCTGGTGAAACACGCCACGCCGTTGCCGAACTCGTGCGCATTGACCAGGTCGGTCGCTTCGGCGAGGTCGTGCACGCGCACGCACGAGAGCACCGGGCCGAAGATCTCCTCCTTGTAGATGCGCATCGCCGGGGTCACGTGATCGAACAGCGTGCCGCCAGTGAAGAAGCCTTCCGCATGCCCCGGCACCTTGAAGCCGCGGCCGTCGACGACGAGCTTCGCGCCCTCTTCGATGCCGACGCCGATGTAGCCCTCGATGCGCTCCAGCGCCTGCTTCGTGACGATCGGGCCCATCTCGGCATCGAGCTCCATGCCGTTCTTGACCTTCAGCGTCTTGGCGCGCTCGGCGAGCTTGGGCACGATCTTGTCGGCCACGTCGCCGACCAGCACTGCGACGCTGATCGCCATGCAGCGCTCGCCGGCCGAGCCGTAGGCCGCGCCGATCAGCGCGTCGACCGCCTGCTCGATGTCCGCATCCGGCATCACGACCATGTGGTTCTTCGCGCCGCCCAGCGCCTGCACGCGCTTGCCATGGTGGGCGCCGGTCTCGTAGATGTACTGCGCGATCGGCGTGGAGCCGACGAAGCTCAGCGCCTTCACGTCCGGGTGCGTCAGCAGCGCATCGACGACGACCTTGTCGCCCTGCACGACGCTGAAGATGCCGTCGGGCAGGCCGGCTTGCTTCAACAGTTCGGCCATGAACAGCGACGGTGACGGGTCGCGCTCGCTCGGCTTCAGGATGAACGCGTTGCCGCACGCGATCGCGACCGGGAACATCCACATCGGGACCATGCACGGGAAGTTGAACGGCGTGATGCCGGCGACCACGCCGAGCGGCTGGCGCAGCGTCCAGTTGTCGATGCCGGTGGACACCTGATCGGTGAAGTCGCCCTTCAGCAGCTGCGGCACGCCGCAGGCGAACTCGACGATGTCGATGCCGCGCGTGACCTCGCCCTGCGCGTCGGTGAAGACCTTGCCGTGCTCGGCCGTGATCATTGCGGCGAGCGTGTCGCGATGCTGGTTCAGCAGCGTGAGGAAGTTGTTCATGATCCGCGCGCGGCGGATCGGCGGTGTGTCGGCCCAGGCCGGGAACGCGGCCTTTGCGGCGGCAACCGCGGCGTTCACTTCATCGACCGAACCGAGCGCCACCTGGCGCGCGACCTGGCCGGTGGACGGGTTCCACACCGGCTGGCGGCGCCCGCTGGTGCTGGCCACCGTGCGGCCGTTGATGAAGTGGCCGACCTCGGTGGTGGCGGTGAAGGCTTCGGGTGCGCCCATGGTGTGTGTCTCCGGTGTCTGGGGGGGATCGACGGAGTCTAGGAGCGTGGAGCCGCAGGGGCAACCGCCTGCCATTGACTTGACTGTTCGATGCATCGAACAATCAGGGATGCCTGCACCCGCACAAATCACCCAAGCGCGCCCCGACCTGCTCTGGCCCCAGGTGCACACGCTGACGCTGCTGGCCCAGCTCGGCAGCTTCACGCAGGTGGCGCAGCGGCTGGGGCTGTCGAAGTCGGCCGTGAGCCAGCGCATCACCGAACTCGAACGCTCGGTCGGCCAGACGCTGGTGCAGCGCACGACCCGCTCGGTGCGGCTCACCGAGGCCGGGCAGCAGCTCGTCGACCAGACCACCGAAGCCTTCGCGCAGATCGCCCGCAGCGTGGTCGACGTGCGCGACCTCGCCGCCCAGCCGCGTGGGCTGGTGCGCGTGACGACCTCGGTCGCGCTCGGTCGCCAGCATGTCGCACCGCACATCGAGAGCTTCCTGCGCGCGAACCCTGGCATCCGGATCGAGCTCGACGTGTCGGACCGGCTCGTCACGCTTGCGCACGAAGGCTTCGACCTGGCGATCCGCCACACCAGCAATCCGCCGGACAACCATGTCGCGTGGAAGCTGTGCGACTCACGCTCGCTGCTGGTCGCGAGCCCGGGCTACCTGCGCCAGCACGGCACGCCGAAGGCGCCGGACGATCTGGCCGCGCACGCCTGCATCACGTACCTGCGGCCCGGCCCGGCGGTGTGGAAGCTGGAGCGTGGCAAGGCCAGCGAGCCGGAGCGTGTCAGCGTCGCGGTGCAGGGGCCTTACCGCGCCAACAACAGCGAGCTCGTGCGCGAAGCCGCGGTCGCGGGCCTGGGCCTGGCGCTGCTGCCCGACTTCAGCGCCACCGCCGCGCTGCGCAGCGGGCGGCTGAAGGAGGTGCTGCCGGCGTGGCGCCCGGTCGGCTTCTTCGGCGACGCGATCCACGCGATCCGCCCGTGGAGTGCGCGGACGCCGAAGCCGGTGCAGGCGCTGGTGGCGCACCTGCGCACGGCATTGAAGGACGGGTTCGACGTGGCGTCGCGCTAGCTGGTGGGCCAGAACGATGCACACGGCGGACCCGGCCAAGGACGACATGCGCAGTTGAAGGCTGGAATCGACCCTAAGCGGAAATTTGATGCTCCGAATTTGAAACCGCGAAGCGGTCGTTCACCGTGCTACGTTAGATGACAGACGCGAATTCTTAGGCGCTTGGTTCACCCATGTCGGAACGTAAGATTGAACGTATGAGCATCATCTTTCCCCCCAAATCTCCCGGTGGCCAAAACGTGACGTACGAGGCACCTGAACGCTTCGTGGTCGTTGGCGCCAATGGCGCAGGAAAGACGCGTTTCGGCGTTTTCCTCGACGACAACAACGTGCCCGGCAGCGTCCAACGTATATCGGCGCAAAAGGCACTGGCAATTCCGGACTATGTCGAGGTGAAAACCTTGGAGCAGGCCGAGAAGGGCTTGAGTTTTGGGCGCTACGACGAGCACGCAAGTCATGCCCGCAAATTGCATGACCGATTCGGCGGCAACGCAGCCCTCGGGACGTTGACGGACTACGACAAAGTTCTCGGTTTGTTGTTTGCGCTGGAGACAGAGAGGAATCGGGCTCACACAGCGCAGACGCGTGAGAGCAAGGCCTATGTACCCGTTGCTGAGTCTGCTATCGACCGAATCTTAAAGGTCTGGGCTGATCTGATGCCACACAGACCAATTGGTTTTGGGGACGGAAAAGTGACGGTCTTGACAAGCTCAGGTTCAAGTTTCCACGCTAAGGAGATGAGCGACGGAGAGCGGGTGGTGCTCTATCTATTGGGCCAATGTCTCTGCGTGAAGCCAGGCACCGCTCTCGTGATTGACGAGCCGGAACTGCATTTACATCGCGCGCTGAACGGCAAGTTGTGGGACAAGGTTGAACAGCTTTGCTCAGACAAAACATTTGTCTACATCACCCATGATCTCGAGTTCGCGGCCAGTCGAATAGGCGCGAAAAAGATCTGGGTGCAGTCCTTCGACGGATCTCGATGGACTTGGGACGAAGTTCCGAAGGACGACTTCCTACCCGAAGCGTTGATGATGGAAGTTGCTGGGAGTCGCAAACCGATCTTGTTCTGCGAAGGTGAGCGGGGCGGGTTGGATCAGATCATTTACCAGCGCTGCTTTCCGCATAGACATGTTGTGCCCCGAGGCGGTTGCGAGAAAGTCGAAGAGTCGACGAAGGCGCTCAAGGACAACGCTGCTCTCCATGCCTACGACTGCGTCGGTATCGTAGACGGTGACCTTAGGACGGACGATGAAGTTGCCGCACTCGAGGCGCATGGCATCTATGTTCTTCAGATTGCTGAGGTCGAGAATCTTCTATGCGTCGAAGGTCTCGTGGCCTTGGTTGCGCAGGCCTTAAAGCATGACCCACAGAACATCGTTGAGAAAGTTGCGACATACATCCGGACGTCACTCGAGAGCGAACTCGATACTCAGATTGCCATGAGAAGTGCCGCCCGAGTAAGGTTTCATCTCTCGGCATTCACCGCTACCAAGAATGATGCGTCGGGCGTGAAATCGGGCGTAAGGGCACTCGTCGACACGCTCGACGTTGACCGGCTTCTTGCAGAATCGAAGGAACTGTTCACGAAGGCCATGTCGGCTGGAGACCTGAACAGCTTACTTAAGGTCTACAACCGCAAGAGTCTTGCCAAACGAATCTCGGGATGCTTCGGTCTCAAAGACGATGAATACAAGGAACTGGTTTTGCGCATGCTGGCGGGGTCCGACGCACAGGCCGTAGTCGGAGTGCTCATCGCGCACCTGCCAACCGTCTGATGCGTCGATCGAATGCAGCTCTAGTTGGGGCGCGTGACGCTCTGCACGCTGCAGCGTCCGACCTGCCGAAAGCAGACTGTCGCCGACGCCCGGTCATGGCCGAAAGCGCACCGCCACGCCGCGACAAATCAGGGGCTGCCAAGGCCGGGCAAGCATCGAGCGATGCCTCACCCGAAATCCGTCCATCCCCTCAAAGCCGATCCAAGTACCCGAACGTGCCAGTCTCGCGGATCTCGCGGCCCGCATCGCGCAGCGCGGCCATCGCGGCGCGGTACAGCGAGGTCGCGGTGCTGATGCGCCGCACACCCACGGCCTGCAGTTCGGCCACGCTGTACGCCTTGCCCTTGATCGTCGCCATGAAGCTGATCGGTTTCGTGAGCGACGCGCACACCGTGCGCACGGCCTCCAGGCTGGGCAGCGCCGGCGCGAACAGCACGTCGGCGCCGGCCTTCTCGTAGGCCTGCAGGCGGCGGATCGCGTCGTCGAGATCGTTCACGCCCCTGAAGAAATTCTCCGCCCGCGCCGTCAGCGTGAACGGGTGCGGCAGCGCGCGCGCCGCCTCGACGGCCGCGGCGATGCGGTCGGCGGCTTCGTTCAGGTCGTACAGCGGGCGGGCCTTGTCGCCGGTCGCGTCCTCGATCGAGCCGCCCGCGAGGCCGATCTCGCCGGCCAGGCGGATCGTCAGCGCCGCGTCGGCCGGCGTGTGGCCGAAGCCGTTCTCGAGGTCGGCGGACACCGGGAGGTCGGTCGCGTTGACGATCGCGCGCGCGTGGGCAAGGGCTTCATCGCGCGTGATCTCGCCATCACGCCGGCCGAGCGACTGCGCGCAGGCCGCGCTCGAGGTCGCGAGCGCCTCGAAGCCGAGCTGCGCAAGGATCTGCGCGGTGCCTGCGTCCCAGGCGTTCGGCATCACGAAGATGCCCGGGCCGCTGTGGAGTTGGGCAAAACGGGTGGCCTTGTCGGCGCTGGTGAGTGCCATGCGTGTCTCCGGTGAGGAAGGGCATTCTGCCGCGTGCGCGAGAATCGCGTGCGCATGGAGACCATTGCCGTCATCGACTTTGAAACCACCGGCCTTGGCGCCACGCAGGGCGGCCGTGCGACCGAGATTGCCGCGGTGCTGGTGGAGGATGGACAGATCGTCGGCCGCTTCCAGAGCTTGATGAACAGCGGCACGTGGGTGCCGCCCTTCATCACGCAGCTGACCGGCATCACCAACGAGATGCTGCACACCGCGCCACCGTCGCGTGCGGTGATGCACGAGGTGGCGCGCTTCACGAAGGGCTGCCCGCTGGTCGCGCACAACGCGGCGTTCGACCGGGGCTTCTGGCAGGCCGAGCTGACGCGCGCCGAGTGCGAGCCCGACGACGCCCATGCGTTCGCCTGCACGCTGCTGCTGTCGCGCCGGCTCTACCCGCACGCCGAGAACCACAAGCTCGGCACGCTGGCGCGCCTGCATGCGCTGCCGAGCGCGGGCCGGGCGCACCGCGCGCTGGCCGATGCGGAGGTGACGGCGCATCTGCTGCTGCGCATGCAGCAGGATGTGCGCGAACGATTCGCCGACGAGCTGCGCGAGCGCGCCGTGTCGCACGCGATGCTGATGAAGATGCAGCGCGCCGCGCGTCACCGGCTCGCCGAGGCCACGGCCTAGCCGCTCAGTGCGCCGGCGGTGACGCGCGCACCTGCGCGCTCGCGGCCTCGAGATCGCGCCACGCCGGCTGGCCCGGTGCGAAGCGCTGGCGCATGTACGCAGCCAGCTGCGCGACCTGCGCATCGTCGAACGCGTCGCGGTACGGCGCCATGAAGCCCTGTTCGCGCGACGCCGGATCGCGGATGCCCTCGAGGATCACGCGCAGCACGTTGTCCGGGCGCTCGCTGTGCAGGTTGGTGTTGAGTTCGAGCGGGATGTTCTGGCCGAGCAGCTGCGGGCCATTGCCGTCGTGATGGCAGGCGCCGCAGGCGGTCGTGAAGAGACGCTGCGCCGCATCGCTCTGCGGCACGGCCTGTGCGGGCGGCGACGATGCACCCGCCGTGTTGAACGACGCGAGGTAGGTCGCCATCGCGCGCACGTCCGCGTCGGGCAACTGCGCCAGCTGCTGCACCACCGGCGCCATCGGCCCGATCGCGCTGCCGTGCCGCGCGCTGTGGCCGTTGCGCAGGTAGTCGAACAGGTCGGCCTCGGTCCACGGCAGCGGCCCGCGGTTCAGCGCGGTGAGCGCCGGCGCCTCCCAGCCGTCGACCATCGCCCCGCCGAGATGCGCCGGGCCGCTCTGTTCCGCACCCAACGCGCCGCGCGCGGTGTGGCACGCGCCACAGTGGCCGAGACCCTCGACGAGGTACGCGCCGCGGTTCCACTCGGCGGAGCGTGTGGCCACCGCGGCCACCGGCCCCGGCGTCAGGAACATCGCGTTCCACAGCGCCATCAGCGGGCGCAGGTTGAACGGGAACGCGAGTGACGTCTGCGGCACTTTCGATGAGACCGCCGGCTGCGCCATCAGGTACGCGTAAAGCGCGGTCAGGTCATCGTCCGTCGTCTTCGTGAACGCGGTGTACGGGAACGCCGGGTACAGGTGATGGCCATCGCGCGACACGCCTTCGCGCATCGCGCGCTGGAACGCGCTGAACGACCAGGTGCCGATGCCGGTCGCGGCGTCGGGCGTGAGGTTGGTGCTGTAGACGGTGCCGAACGGTGTCGGCATCGCGCGACCGCCGGCGTTCGGTGCGCCGCCCGGCGCGGTGTGGCAGACGATGCAGTCACCGGCCGCAGCGAGCACGCGCCCTTTCTCGATCACCTCGGCGGCGTAGACGTTCGCGCTGCCTGCCGTGATCGGCGCGATCGTGGCACGCCAGCCGAGCGCGGCGGCACCGAGGCCGATCACGCCGGCCATCACAGCCGCGGCACGCGCCCACACGCCGCGGCGGCGCGGCCACGGGGCGTCGGCCGGCAGCGGGCGCGTCGGTGCCGCGGCGGTCGGCGCGGTGGTCGGCGCCGGCAACGGGTTCAGCGCCGCGCGCACGACCTCCGGCGTGAACGGCGGCGCGCGAAACCTCACGCCGGTCGCATCGAAGATCGCGTTCGCGATCGCGGCCGTGCCGGGCACCGACGACGACTCGCCCGCACCGAGCGGCGGCTCGCCGGGCCGCGGCATCAGCATCACCTCGACGACCGGCACCTCGCGGAAGTTCAGGATCGGGTAGCTGCCCCACTCGCGCGCCACCGGCACCTGCGTGTTGGCGTCGAGCGGCAGCGACTCCTTCAGCGCACGGCTGGTCGTCTGCAACACGTTGCCGTGCACCTGGTGCTGCACGCCGGCCGGGTTGATCATCAGCCCCGCGTCGTGGCCGACGACCACGCGGCTGACGTGCACGTCGCCGGTGAGCTTGTTGACCTCGACATCGGCGACCCACGCCGCCCACGCCGCGCCGAAGCCGGGGAACTTGCTGTGCACGTAGCGCGCATACGCAAATCCTTGACCCTTCAGCACGTCGCCTTGCGCCGCTTGCTGCTGTGGCTGTGTGTGGGCGATCCAGCCGGCGCGTGCGGCGGTGGCAGCGACCAGCTCGGCGGCGCGCTGGTCCTTCAGATGCTGCAGGCGGAACGCGACCGGATCGGCGCCGGCCGCGGTCGCCAGCTCGTCCACGTACGACTCGTGCGCGAACGAGTTCGGCAGCGCCGACACGCCGCGCAGCCA
>JBDTVC010000166.1:0-10952 GCA_040007475.1 Burkholderiales bacterium | reverse complement strand
CATCGCGCCACAGCCGTTCGATCGCGGTCTCGCGCATGTAGCCCATGCCGCCGTGAAACTGCTGGCAGGTCTGCACGACCTCGCCCGCCAGCTCGCCGGTCAGCGCCTTCAGCATCGAGACCTGCTGGACCACGTCCTGCTTCTGCGTGACGCGCCATGCGCAGTCGTACATGAACGCACGCGCCGCGTGCACCTTGGCGTCGAGCATCGCCAGGCGCTGGCGGATGACCTGCTTGTCGAACAGCGGCGCACCGAACGCACGCCGATCACGCACGAACTCCAGCGTCATCTTCAGTGCCTGGCTGCAATGGCCGACTGCCATCGCCGCGAGCGCGATGCGCTCGGTCTGGAAGTTCTTCATCACCGCGTAGAAGCCCTTGTTCTCCTCGCCGAGCAGGTTCGCCGCGGGGATGCGCACGTTGTCGAGCACCAGTTCGGCCGTGTCGGACGAGAGCCAGCCGGTCTTCTTCAGCGAACGGCCGACGCTGAAGCCGGGCGTTCCCTTCTCGACGATGAACATCGACATGCCGTGCCGCGCGTCGGTCGTCTTGGCCGCGATGAAGTACAGGTCGGCGTGCACGCCGTTCGTGATGAACATCTTGGTGCCGTTCAGCACCCAGTGGTCGCCGTCACCGCTCTTGACCAATCGGGCGGTCGAGCGGATGCCGGCCACATCGGAGCCGGCGCCCGGCTCGGTGATGCCGACCGCGGTGATCTTGCGGCCCGCAATCACGTCGGGCATGTACTTCGCGAGCTGCGCGGCGGTGCCGGCGTGATGCAGGTGCGGGCTCGCCATGTCGGTGTGCACCAGCACCGTGATGATGAAGCCGCCGAAGGTCGACTGCGACAGCGCCTCGGCGAACACGAGATTGGTCAGGGCGTCGGCCTCCGCGCCGCCGTACTCGCTCGAATACATCAGGCCGAACAGGCCGGCGTCGCCCATCTTGCGCAGCACTTCGCGCGGCGTCATGCCGGCGTCTTCCCAGGCCTGCCCATGCGGCTCGACCTCGCGCGCGATGAAGCGGGCAATCTGCTCGCGCAGCTGCTCGTGTTCGGGGGTGATGTAGATGCTGTCCATCGGCGACGTCGCCATCACATCCGGAACACGCCGAACTTCGCGTCCGGAATCGGCGCGTTCAGGCTCGCCGAGATCGCCAGCGCGAGCACGCGCCGCGTGTCGGCCGGGTCGATCACGCCGTCGTCCCACAGGCGGGCGCTCGCGTAGTACGGATGCGCCTGGACGCCGAATTGATCGAGGATCGGCTGCTTGAACGCAGCCTCCTCGTCCTGGCTCCACGCGCCGCCCTTGGCCTCGATGCCGTCGCGCCGCACGGTCGCGAGCACGGCCGCAGCCTGCTCGCCGCCCATCACGCTGATGCGCGCGTTCGGCCACATCCACAGCATGCGCGGCGAGTAGGCGCGGCCGCACATGCCGTAGTTGCCGGCGCCGAAGCTGCCGCCGATGATCACGGTGAACTTGGGCACGGTGGCGGTCGCAACGGCCGTCACCATCTTTGCGCCGTGCTTGGCGATGCCCTCGGCCTCGTACTTCTTGCCGACCATGTAGCCGGTGATGTTCTGCAGGAACACGAGCGGGATCTTGCGCTGGCAGCACAGCTCGATGAAGTGCGCACACTTCAGCGCCGATTCGCTGAACAGCACGCCGTTGTTCGCGATGATGCCGACCGGCATGCCCTCGATGTGCGCGAAGCCGGTGATCAGCGTCGTGCCGTAGCGTGCCTTGAACTCGTCGAACTCGCTGCCATCGACGATGCGCGCGATGATCTCGTGCACGTCGTACGGCTTCTTCGTGTCGGTCGGGATCACGCCGTGCAGTTCTTCGGGCCCGAACAGCGGCGCGCGCGGCTCGATCAGCCGCTGGCCGTGCGTCTTCGACCAGTTCAGGTTCGCGACCGACGCGCGTGCGATCGCGAGCGCATGCGTGTCGTTCTGCGCCAGGTGATCGGCCACCCCCGACAGCCGCGTGTGCACGTCGCCGCCGCCGAGTTCCTCCGCGCTGACGATCTCGCCGATCGCCGCCTTCACCAGCGGCGGGCCGGCGAGGAAGATCGTGCCCTGCTCCTTCACGATGATCGATTCGTCGCTCATCGCCGGCATGTACGCACCGCCCGCGGTGCACGAGCCCATCACGACCGCGATCTGCGGGATGCCCTGCGCGCTCATCTGCGCCTGGTTGAAGAAGATGCGGCCGAAGTGCTCGCGGTCGGGGAACACCTCGTCCTGGTTCGGCAGGTTCGCGCCGCCGCTGTCGACGAGGTAGATGCACGGCAGGCGGTTCTGCTGCGCGATCTCCTGCGCGCGCAGGTGCTTCTTGACCGTCATCGGGTAGTAGGTGCCGCCCTTCACGGTGGCGTCGTTGCACACCACCATGCAGTCGACCCCGCTGACGCGGCCGATGCCGGCGATCAGGCCGGCCCCTGGCGCATCACCTCTGTACATGTCGAGCGCGGCCAGCGGCGCGACCTCGAGGAACGGCGTGTCGGGGTCGAGCAGCATCTCGACGCGGTCGCGTGGCAGCAGCTTGCCGCGCGCGAGGTGTTTGGCACGTGGGCCGTCGCCACCGCCCTGCACGATCTGCGCGAGCTTGGCGTTCAGGTCATCGACAAGCGCGCGCATCGCTGCGGCGTTGGCCTTGAAGTCTTCGGAGCGCGGGCTGAGCTTGGAGGCGAGGACGGGCATGGCGGCTTTCGGAACGCAAGGCGACAGTCTAATTGACGTATACGTCAATTGTGCGGCCGGTGACTAGAACGGCCCCTTTTCGAGCCATCGCTCGATCTGCGCGCGCCGGTCGTTGCCCCAGAAGGGCTCGCCGTCGATCACGAAGAACGGCGCGCCGAACACGCCGGCGGCGATCGCCGCGTCGTTGACGGCCTTCAGGCGTGCCTTGCGCTGCGGGTCGTTCCATGCGCCCTCCGCGGTATCGGCGTCGAGGCCGAACTCGGTGCACAGGGTGCGCAGCGCGGCGTTGTCGGAGAGGTCCACACCGCGCGCGAACAGCGCGCGCAAGCCATGGCGCGCCCAGGCCACCGCGCGATCCGCACCCTCGGTGTCGTGCAGCCACCAGAAGAGGCGCGCGGCGTTCTGGGTCGCGATCGGGAACTTCTCGGGCATCTTCAGCGGCACGCCGGCGAAGCGCGCCGAGCGCTCGAAGTCGCGCAGCGAGTATTCGCGCTTCAGCGGGTACGACACCGGGCTGCGGATTTCGGTGACCTGAAAGGTCGCGCCGAGCAGCATCGCGTGCCAGTCGACGGTGCGGCCGTGGCGCGCGGCGAGCGCCGCAACCCATTCGGACGCGATGTACGAGTACGGCGACGAGAAGTCGAAGTAGAAGGAGATCGGTGCAGCGTTCATCGGCCCAGACTACTGCAAGCGCAGCCCGTCGGGCGCTGGTGTTTACGCAACCCGCAGCGAGCCCGGATACAGCTGCTCGAGCGCCGCACGCGCGGCCTGGTCCAGCACCGGCTGCAGCACGGCGGCGAGCGCATCGGGCTCGCCGCCGTCCCCGCGGCTGGCCCAGATCACCGCGAGCGTTTCGCGGTGCGGCAGCAGCGCTTGGGCGACCACGTCACGCCAGTGCGGTGGCGATTCGCCCTGCGCCCAGTCGCCGCGCCCGCGGCCGAAGTGCGCCACTGCGAGGTAGCGCAGCAGCGCGGCCTCGACCATCTGGTCCAGCGCCTCGGCGTTCCACGTGATCCACGAGCGGTCGGTGCCACGCACCAGGTTCACGCAGCGCGCCAGGCCTGCGGCACCGAGCGCACCGATCAGCCCGCCGGCGAGCAGCCCGCCGCCCAGCGTCAGGCCGCCGCTGAGCACGTCGGCCTTCAGCCCGACCAGCGCGCCGGTCACCATGCCGCCCCACATCGCCGCCTTCGTCTCGTCCATGCGCAGCCGCAGGTCGTAGTGCGTGGCCAGCCGGGTCAGGATCTCGCCCTGCGCGTCACCGCTCAACCCGTGCATCTGGATCAACACCAGCGTGTTCGCGCGCAGCTCGTCGTCGAGGCGCTGCGCGAGTGCCTTCTGGGCCAGCGCCGCGGGCGTCGCGTCGTCGGCGGTCATGCCCACGCCGCGTGCCACGGCCGCTCCGACACCGCGCAGTCGCGCCCCGAGACCGCCGGCATCCTGCAGCACTTCTCGAGCCACGGCGACGCGCGCGAGGCTGTCGGCGAGGGCCCGCAGCGCCGCGCCGAAGGTTTCCTCACGGCGCACCAGCCACCCTGCGCGCAGCCGCTGCATGCGCGCGCGCGCATCGCCACCCAGCACCGACTCGATCGCGCGCAGCAGCGTGAGCTCCTGCACCCAGCAGCGTGCGAAGGCGTCGAGCGCCAGCACCGCGCGCACCGGCGCGAACGCCTGCAGGTGGCTGCGCCAGCGCATCAGCTCGTTCTCCTCGAGCGCGGGCTCGCGCGGCGCGCCGAGCTGGTTCAGCAGCACGATCACCGGCTTGCCGACCCAACCGAGGATCTCCATCTCGGGCTTCACGTAGCCCGCCGCCTCGGGCGACTCCGATGCGTTGACGAGGTACAGCATCACGTCGGCTTCGTCGCGCACGTTGCGCAGCGCCTGCTGGCTGGCCCAGAACGGCCGGTCGCGCCAGCGGTCCCACACACTGCCGAGGAACCAGCCGACCGGGTTGCCGCTCTCGCGCAGCCGGCGCGCGAGCCGCACGCTGTCGCCGAAGCCCGGTGTGTCCCACAGCTGCAGCTGGTCGCCCTGCGGCGTCTCGATCATCGTGAACACATCGGCGAACTCGGTGACGTGCGGCGCGTCGCGCACCGTGCCCACGTCGCGGCCGAGCAGTGTGCGTGCCAGCGTGGTCTTGCCAGCGTTGGTGTGTGAAACGAGCGACAGCGACACGGTTCCGGTCACGATGTGCCCTCAGATGCCTTCACCTCGACCGGCTGCCGCATCGCCAACGCGACGCCGCGCACGACGCCTTCGTCGACCGTGCCGCTGTCGAAGAACACCGGCGCCGTTCCGAGCGTGCTTGCCAGCGCGCGCCACGCGTCGCGCCGCTGCGTCAGGCGTGCCGGGTCGGCCTTGAAGCGCTGCGCGAACGCGGTCTCGTCGATCAGCAGCAGCGTCGTCGCGTGCAGCGCAAGCCGGCGCGCGAAGCGGCCCTGGTTCTCGAGCTCGGGTGTGGCCGACAGATCGAACAGCGCGGCGGCCAGCGTCGTGCCCGCAGGCACCTGCACCGGCGAGCCCGCGGCATCCTCGGCACCGAAGGCGACCGTCGGCGCCTGTTCGATCTGCGTCGTGTCGCCGAGCGCGTGCGCGAACACGGTCTGCAGCGTCGAGACGGCCGACGCGCCGGGTGTCGCCGCATACGGCGCGACCAGCACACGCGCCACGTCGCCACGCGCGGCGCGGGCCAGGCGCTGGAAGTACGGCTGCTCCAGCGGCAGCGCGATGCGGCCGGCGCGCCAGCGCGCCCGGGCCGCACCCAGCAGCGTCAGCACCGCGCGTGGCAGCACGACGAACAGCAGCAGCGTCAGCGCGAGCAGGTGGATCCACGGCGCGGCCGGCGCGCCGATCTGCGCCGCGCCGTGCACCTCCCGCATCGCCTCGAAGGCCGCGGCGTCCGGCAGCCCGATGCCCGACAGCGCCACGGCCGGTGCGAGTGCCCAGCCGAGCAACTCGCGCGCGTTGCCAGCGCTGAGAAAGGTGCTCTCCCACACCGCGCGGTAGTCAAGCACCAGGCCGCGCAGGTACAGACCGGCGATCAGGCCGAGCGCGAGTGCCGCGGCAGCGGCATGCAGCAGCGTCGCCGCGCGCAACATCGACAGCGGGCCACTGACGCGCAGCCACTCGACCGCAAACGCGCGCAGCGCCGCGGCGCTGGAGCCGCCGCCCGGCCGCCGACCGCCGAGTCGCAGCAGGCGCTGCGTCAGCTGCACGAGCGGCCCGGCCTGAACCGGCCGCATGAACGCGTGCGCGAGGCCATTGCCGAGCAGCAGCACGTAGACGACGAGGTTCCATGCCAGCACCGCCCACAGCGGTGGCGCGAGCAGGTTGATGCGCTGGCTGCTGCCGATGCTGTCGGCGAGCACACCGACGACGAGGCCCGCGACCGCCGCGCCGGCGACCCAGCGCCAACGGTGGGCCCGCTGCAACATCCACCCCGCAGCCAGTGGCTCCCGCGGCCCCAGGCGCTGCATCGCGTGGTGCGCGCGGCGCGCGATGAACGACTCGGCGCCGCTGCGAGTGCCCGGCGCATCCGCGAGCGCCAGGCGCGTCGCCCAGGCGCGGTCATCGTCGCCCCAGGTCGGCGCGGCTGGCTGTGCGGTCTCGAAGGCCTGGACAAGCACGACCTCGCGGGCGGCGGCCTCGTTCATCGGTGACTCAGGCGCCGAGGCGGATCGCCAGCGCGTCGAAGTCCGTGGCAGTGATGTCGAACACCGCATCGCCCACCGGTTCGCGGTAGCCGCCCTCGCCCCATTCGAGCGGCCGCGGCACGTACGCGGTGCGCAAGCCGGCGCGCTGCGCGGCGATCAGGTCGCTGGGGTGCGCCGCGACCATCATCACCTCGTCGCGCTCGAAGCCGAGCAAGCGCGCCGCGCCCTGATAGACCTCGGGGTCGGGCTTGTAGTGCTGGAACAGCTCGGCCGAGAGCACGCAGTCCCATGGCAGGTTCGCGTGCCGGGCCATGTTGACGAGCAGCGCGACGTTGCCGTTGGACAGCGTCGAGATCACGTGCTTGACTTTCAGCCGCTGCAGGCCTGCCACCGCGTCGGGCCACGGGTGCAGCCGATGCCAGACGCGGTTCAGCGCATCGACCTCCGGCTCGCCCAGACCTTCGAGCCCGAAGCGCGGGCGGATCTCGTCGAGGATCGCGCGGTGCAGCCCGTCGATGTTCGTCCACGCGATCTCGCCGCGGCGCGCGCGATCCATCGCCGGCACGTAGCCGGCGCGCCAGGCATCGGCGAATGCGGGCGCGTCGACGCTCGGCCATTGGGCTTGAACCTCGCGAATGATCGACCCGCGCCAGTCGACGACCGTGCCGAAGATGTCGAACACCAGTGCGCGAATGGCCTTCATGCGAGCGCCCTCCCGATCAGGATCTTCTGCACATCACTCGTGCCCTCGTAGATCTGGCACACGCGCACGTCGCGGTAGATGCGCTCGACCGGGAAGTCGCTCACGTAGCCGTAGCCGCCGAACACCTGGATCGCCGCGCTGCACACGCGCTCGGCCATCTCGCTGGCGAAGAGTTTGGCCATCGCGGCCTCTTTCAGGCAGGGCTGATGAGCGTCCTTCAGGCTCGCGGCGTGGTGGATCAGCTGGCGCGCCGCCTCGATCTGCGTGGCCATGTCGGCGAGGCGAAACTGCAGCGCCTGGTGCTCGAAGATCGGCTTGCCGAACGCGACGCGCTCCTTCGAGTACGCGAGCGCCGCATCGAACGCCGCGCGCGCCATGCCGACGCTCTGCGATGCGATGCCGATGCGCCCGCCCTCCAGCCCCGACAACGCGATCTTCAGGCCCTGCCCCTCTTCGCCGAGCCGGTTCGCGGCCGGAACGCGGCAGTTCTCGAACGCGATCTGCGCGGTGTCGCTGGCATGCTGGCCCATCTTGTCTTCGATGCTGGCCACGCGGTAGCCCGGTGTGCTCGTCGGCACGATGAAGGCGCTGATGCCCTTCTTGCCGGCCGCCTTGTCGGTGACCGCCATCACGATCGCGACATCGCCGTTCTTGCCGCTGGTGATGAACTGCTTGACGCCGTTGAGCACATAGTGGTCGCCATCACCGCTCTTGACCAATTCGGCCGTCGTCTTCAGCCCGTCGGCCTGCGAGCCGACGTGCGGCTCGGTCAGGCAGAACGCGCCGAGCATGTCGCCGCGGGCCAGCGGCTTCAGCCACTGCGCCTTCTGGGCATCGGTGGCCCACGCCATCAGGATCGAGCAGACCGGGCAGTTGTTGACGCTCACCACCGTCGAGGTCGCGCCGTCGCCGGCCGCGATCTCTTCGAGGATCACGGCGAGCGCGAGGTAGTCGAGGCCCGCGCCATCCCACTCGGTCGGCACCGCCACGCCGTAGCAGCCGAGTGCCGCAAGGCCGCGCAGTTCGTCCTTCGGGAAGTGATGGGCCTTGTCCCAGGCCGCGGCTTGCGGTGCGATGTGGTCCTGCACGTAGTCGCGCACGGCATCCTGCACCGCACGGTGGTCTTCGCTGAGCTGCATGGTCTTCCTACCAGTCGATGGCCGAGCCGTCGTGATCGAGAAAGCGGCCATTGTCGGCCGGCGTCAGCGCCGCGATCACGCGGCGCAGATCATGCGCGCTCTGTGCCGGCGTGAGCGTCGCGCCGGCGCCGCCCATGTCGGTCTGCACCCAGCCCGGGTGCATCGCGACGCAGGTGCAGCGGCCCGCGAGCACCTGCGACACATCCTTGAGCACCGAGTTGGCCGCGGCCTTCGAGGCCCGGTACAGCCAGCCCTGGTGGCCCGCGCGCGGCCCGATCGCGCCCATGCGCGAGGACAGCAACGCGAGCCGCGCACCCGGCGCGAGCGCGTCGACGAGCGAGGGCAGCACGCGCATCGGCCCGAGCACGTTGGTCGCCATCACCTGCGCGAATTCGGCATCCGTGGGCGGCTCCAGCCCCGACGTGTGCGGGCCGTAGACACCGGCCCCGTAGACGACCACGTCGAAGGCCTCGCCATCGATCTGCCAGGCCAGGCGCGAGGCGCTCTCGGCGCTCGCCACATCGAGCGCGATCGCGGTCGCGCCCAGCGCGCGCAACGCGTCGAGCGCGGGGTCGGTGCGCGCGGTGGCGGTGACCTGGACCCGCTCTGCGCGGTACTGGCGGACCAGCTCCAGCCCGATGCCGCGCGACCCGCCGATCACCAGCACGTTCACGAGGCGCTCATCCCCGCGCTTCGCTCACGAGGATCGTGCCGCGCGCGATGACCGACGGATGCCCCGGCACGATGCTCGCGTAGCCATCGAGGTGGCTCAGCATGCCGCCGAGGAGGCGGTTCCACTCGACCTTCGAGACGCGCCATTGCAAGTCCACGTCCTGCTCCGCGAACACCGGGCGCTTGAACGCGAAGTTCATGTTCAGGCACAGCATCCGCCGCGCCACGCCGTCGTCGCTGCGCGAGAAGTGCGTGGCCAGCATGCCCATCAGCAGGGCCGAGGTGTGCTGGCCGCTGGCGATGACGCCGCTGAAGCCGGCACGCTTCGCCGCCTGTGCGTCCAGGTGCAGCGGGTTTTCGTCGCCGCTCAGGCGCGCGAACGACGCGATGTCTTCGGGCGACAGGCGGGTGGTCCGCTTGATCTTTTCATCGACCGTGATCAGGGGGTGCGCAGACGGGGTCATCGTTCAGCACAACTCCACCGCCAGCGCGGTCGCCTCACCGCCGCCGATGCACAGCGCCGCGACGCCCTTCTTGAGCCCGCGCTTGCGCAGCGCGCCCAGCAGCGTGACGACGATGCGCGCGCCGCTCGCGCCGATCGGGTGGCCGAGCGCGACCGCGCCGCCGTGCACGTTGACGATCTCGTGCGGCAGCTTGAACTCGGTCATCGCCGCGAGCGTGACGACGGCGAAGGCCTCGTTCACTTCCCACAGGTCCACATCCTTCGCGGCCCAGCCCGACTTCTTCAGCACCTTCTCGATCGCACCGACCGGCGCGGTGGTGAACCAGTTCGGCGCCTGCGCGTGCACCGCGTGGGCGCGGATGCGGGCGATCGGCACGCAGCCCAGCCTCGAAGCGGTGCTCTCGCGCATCAGCACCAGCGCCGCGGCGCCGTCGGAGATGCTGGACGACGTGGCCGCGGTGATCGTGCCGTCCTTCTTGAACGCGGGCTTCAGGCCGGCGATCTTGTCGAGCTTGGCCTTGAACGGCTGCTCGTCGAACTTGATCACGGTGTCGCCCGCCTTGCCGGCAAGCGTGACCGGCGCCATCTCCCAGTCGAAGCTGCCGTCTTCGTTGGCCTGCTTGCTGCGCTTGGTGGAATCGATCGCGAACTGGTCCATCTGCTCGCGTGTGAAGCTGTACTTGGACACGCACTCCTCCGCGAACACACCCATCGCCTTGCCGCCGCCGTTGGGCAATTTC
The DNA here is from genome assembly GCA_040007475.1 of Burkholderiales bacterium. GTDB lineage: Bacteria > Pseudomonadota > Gammaproteobacteria > Burkholderiales > Burkholderiaceae_C > LMDS01. The sequence continues at coordinate 882 of JBDTVC010000166.1, read as the reverse complement.
TCGTAGGCGTCTTCGAGGCCATCGATCGCCATGTGGTCGTACAGCGATGTCATGCCGTACTTCACGCCCTTGCGCATGTGCGTAAGGTGCGGCGCGTTGGTCATGCTCTCCATGCCACCGGCGATCATCACGTCGGCCGTCTCGCTGTGCAGCATGTCGTGCGCGAACATCATCGCGCGCATGCCCGAGCCGCACATCTTCGACAGCGTGACCGCGCCCACCGATTGCGGCAGGCCCGCACCGAGCGCCGCCTGGCGCGCTGGCGCCTGGCCCTGGCCGGCCATCAGGCAGTTGCCCATCAGCGCCTCGTTGACGGCATCGCCGGTGATGCCGGCGCGCGCGACGGCCGCCTTGATCGCGACCGAGCCGAGCTGGTGGGCGCTCAGCGCGCTGAAGTCGCCCAGCAGGCCGCCGATCGGCGTGCGGGCGGCGGAGACGATGACGATGGGGTCGGACATGGCGAATCTCCTGTCGAGAGAATTCAGTTGGGCCGTGCGAAGCGCCTGGCGGCGTCGTACGGGAAGACATCATGCACGTAGCCGGCCTGGATGCGCTCCTTGTGGCTTTGCCAGAACGAGGCCTCGAGCAGGTCGGCGTGGTGCTTCATGAAGACGTGCCTCACGCCGGGGTTGCCGAGCAGGAACGGGCCGAAGGTCTCGGGGAACACGTCCTTCGGGCCGACGCGGTACCAGACCTCGCCCGACATCTCTTCCTCCTCGTTGCGCGGCGTCGGCACCTTGCGGAAGTTGCAGTCGGTGAGGTACTCGATCTCGTCGTAGTCGTAGAACACGACCTTGCCATGGCGCGTCACGCCGAAGTTCTTCCAGAGCATGTCGCCGGGGAAGATGTTGGCGCGCACCAGGTCCTTGATCGCGTTGCCGT